>JAYSCT010000070.1:0-25357 GCA_041914785.1 Roseateles sp. | reverse complement strand
ACTACAACTGGAAGACCTTCATCGAGGTCTATCTGGAGGACTACCACGTCGGCCCGTTCCACCCCGGCCTGAGCGGCTTCGTCACCTGCGACGACCTGGCCTGGGAGTTCGGCAAGCACCACTCGGTGCAGACCGTGGGCGTGCACAAGGGCCTGGAGCGCCCGGGCTCGCCGGTCTACCAGCGCTGGCACGACCAGCTGATGAAATACCGCGAAGGCCGCCCGCCCGAGGCCGGCGCGATCTGGCTGACCTACTACCCGCACATCATGGTGGAGTGGTATCCGCATGTGCTGGTGGTGTCCACGCTGCATCCGCAGGGCCCGCAGAAGACGGTGAACCTCGTCGAGTTCTACTACCCCGAGGAGATCGCCGCCTTCGAGCGCGAGTTCGTCGAGGCCCACCAGGCCGCCTACATGGAGACCTGCGTGGAGGACGACGAGATCGCCGAGCGCATGGACGCCGGCCGCAAGGCGCTGATGATGCGCGGCGACGACGAACGCGGCCCCTACCAAAGCCCGATGGAAGACGGCATGCAGCACTTCCATGAGTGGTATCGCAAAGAAATAGGCGCACAGCTCTGATGCCGGCGCCGTTGCTCATGGTCGCGGCGACGTTGCTGTTCGCCACCATGGGCGTCTGCGTGAAGCTGGCCAGCGAGCTCTACGCGGCCAGCGAGATCGTCATGTACCGCGGCCTCGTCGGCATGGTGGCCATGGCGCTGCTGACGCGCCAGCAGGGCATTCGATTGGCCACCCGGGTGCCCGGCATGCACCTGTGGCGCAGCATCTCCGGCGTCACGTCGCTGTGCCTGTGGTTCTATGCCATCGGCAAGCTGCCGCTGGCCACGGCGATGACGCTGAACTACATGTCCTCGGTCTGGATGGCGCTGTTCCTGCTGGGCGGCGCCGTGCTGATGGGCGCCAGCAAGCTGGACTGGCGGCTGGTGGCCTCGGTGCTGCTGGGCTTCGTCGGCGTCGCGCTGATCCTGCGCCCGACACTGGACCAGCAGCAGCTGTGGCACGGCCTCGCCGGCCTGCTGTCGGGCATGCTGGCCGCGATGGCCTATCTGCAGGTGACGGCGCTGGGCCGCGCCGGCGAGCCGGAGCTGCGCGTCGTCTTCTACTTCTCGGCGGGTGGCGCCATCGCCGGCGCGCTCGTCACCGCCGTTACCGAAGGTGGCCTGCAGGCGCACACACTGAAAGGCGCCGCGCTGCTGCTGGCCGTGGGCCTGCTGGCCACCACCGCCCAGGTCTGCCTGACCCGCGCCTACGCCATCGGCCGCCCGCTGGTGAACGCCTGCCTGCAGTACCTGGGCATCGTGTTCTCGTTCGGCTACGGCATGCTGCTGTTCAAGGACCCGCTGACCTGGCCCGCCGCCGTCGGCATGCTGCTCATCATCGGCGCCGGCATCGCGGCGACGCTGCTGCGCGCCAAGGTCGCGCCGCCCCCGAAGGACAGCCAGTTCAACCCCAACGAATCCTGACCATGGCCACCACCACGCTGATCTCCGCCGCCGAACTGCGTTTGCTGCAGGACCCGCTGATCCTGGACTGCAGCTTCGACCTCGCCGACACCGATGCCGGCGAGCGCGCCTACGCGGCAGGCCACATCCCCGGCGCGTTCTACCTGCACCTGGACCGCGACTGCTGCGGCGAGAAGCACGGCCCCGACGGCGCCTTCCGCGGCCGCCACCCGCTGCCGGAGCGCGAGGCCTTTGCCGCGCTGATGCGCCGGCTGGGCCTGGCCGCCGGCCGCCAGGTCGTCGCCTACGACCGCCAGGGCGGCCCCTACGCGGCGCACGTCTGGTGGATGCTGCGCTGGCTGGGCCACGCCGAGGTCGCCGTGCTGGACGGCGCCTGGGATGGCGAGCTGAGCACCGCCCTCCCCGCCGCCGCGCCCAGCGCCTGGCAGCCCGGCGAGCCGCTGGTGCGGCAGATCGACGCCGCCACGCTGCTGAAGCAGCTGGGCACGGTGCGCCTCATCGACGCCCGCGCCGCCGAGCGCTTCCGCGGCGACGTCGAGCCGCTGGACAAGGCGGCCGGTCACATCCCCGGCGCCAGCAACCGTTTCTTCAAGGACAACCTCGGCGCCGACGGCCGCTTCAAGCCCGTCGACCAGCTGCGCGCCGAGCTGGCGCCGCTGGCCATCTCGTCAACCGGTGGCATCGTCGTGCACCAATGCGGCTCCGGCGTCACCGCCTGCCACAACCTGCTGGCGATGGCGCACGCCGGCCTGGCGGCACCGGATGGGGGGGTGCTCTACCCCGGCTCCTGGAGCGAGTGGTCATCCGACCCTTCGCGCCCGCTCGCAAAGGGTTGATCTCCGACAAGCGGCGCGCCCCGCGATGGGCCACACTGGGGCCCTCCGCAACGACTGGAGGAGCGAATGTTCAAGCGCATCCTGGTTCCCACCGACGGCTCCGACATCACCGCCCACGCGGTCGACACGGCCATCCAGCTCGCCAAGGTGCATGGCGCCCAGCTGCTGACGCTCAGCGTCATGGAGCCCTTCCCCTACAGCGCGGTCTCCGAGATCCAGCCGGTGCCGCCACAGGAGTTCATCGAGGCGCAGCAGCGCGTGGCCACCAAGCGCGTCGAGGACGTCTGCGCCACGGCCGCCGCGCAGGGCATGGCCTGCAAGGGCCACACCATCGAGGCGCTGCACGCGTGGGAGGCCATCGTGGACCACGCCAAGGCCGAGAACGTCGACCTCATCGTCATGGCCTCGCACGGCCGCAAGGGCTTTGCCGCGCTGCTGCTGGGCAGCGAGGCGCAGAAGGTGCTGACCCACATCGACCTGCCGGTGCTCATCGTCAAGTGAACTTGAGGCAGCCTTGAGGTGCACAGGCCAGAATCCCTGGCCATGCACCTGCTGCTCATCGAAGACGACCTGGACCTCGGCCGCAGCCTGCAGGCCGCCTTTCGCCAGCAGGCCGGGTTCAGCTGCGAATGGCTGCGCCGCGCGCAGGACGCGCCGCTGCAACTGGCCGACGTGGCCGCCGACTGCGTGCTGCTGGACCTGGGCCTGCCCGACGGCAGCGGCCTGGACCTGCTGACCCGCTGGCGCCGCGCCGACGCCACCACGCCCGTCATCGTCATCACGGCCCGCACCGCGCTGGAAGACCGCCTGGCAGGGCTGGACGGCGGCGCCGACGACGTCGTGCTCAAGCCCTTCGCCATCCCCGAGCTGGTGTCGCGCATCCACGCCGTCGTGCGCCGCAGCGCGCGCCAGGCGCACGAGAACTGGCAGTTCGGCGAGCTGGTCATCCAGCCCCGCGCCCATGCGGCGCTGCTGGCCGGCGAGCCGCTGCCGCTGACGGCGCGCGAGTTCCAGCTGCTGGTGGAGCTGGCCCGCGAGCCCGGCGCCGTCGTCGCCAAGGGCCGCATCGCGCAGCGCCTGGCGCCGCTGGACGAGCCGGTGGATGCCGCCACGCTGGAGATGCACGTCAGCAACCTGCGCAAGAAGATTGGCGCTGAGCGCATCCGCACCGTGCGCGGCATCGGCTACCAGCTCGTCGCGTGAGCCCCGCTCGGCCGTCCGAAGGGGCTCGATGCATGCGCAGCGCGAAAGGTGCGAGATGAAGGCTTGGTTGCAGCCGCTGTGGCGGCCCACGCTGCTGCGCCGCATCGTCGGCGCGCTGCTGCTGGCCTTCGCGCTGGCCGGCACGGCGCTGCTGGCGCTGGACTTCGTGCAGTTCAAGCACGAGATGGCCACCCGCCCCGGCGTGCAGACACTGGCCGACGCGATCGCGACGTCGCTGGCCGATGTGCCCGACCCGCACGACGCCGCGCTCATCGTGCAGACCCGCGCCCGCGAGACGCAGCGGCTGCGCCACGCGGCCGGCCTGCTGCCGGGCGACGTGGAGTTCCACCTTGCCGATGCGGCGGGCCGCGTGGTGTTCGCCACGCCCGGGGCCACCAGCGCCGGCACGGCGACGCACTGGCAGGCCCGGGCCCAGGCCGGCCCGTGGCGCCTCACGCTCGCCGAGCCGCGGCTGGCGGACACCACCGTGCTGGGCTGGCTGGTGCGCGACCTGCTGCCCTCGCTGCTGCTGGCCTTCCCCGTCGTGCTGCTGCCGCTGTGGATCGCCGTGCGCCGCGGCATGCGGCCGCTGAACGAGCTGGCCGACCGCGTCGCCGCACGCGACGCGCAAGACCTGTCGCCGCTGGGCCTCACGCCGCGGCATGACGAGCTGCGGCCGCTCGTCACCGCGTTCGACGGCCTGCTCGCGCGGCTGCGCGGCCAGCTGCAGCGCGAGCGCGCCTTCGTGCAGGACGCCGCCCACGAGCTGCGCACGCCGATGGCCGTCGTCGCCGCACAGGCCCATGTGCTCGCGCATGCGGTGGACGACACCGAGCGCCGCGAGGCCGCCGCCGCGCTGGACGCCGCGTTGCAGCGCAGCGCCCACCTGAGCCGGCAGCTGCTGACGCTGGCGACGCTGGACGAGGGCCGGCCCGCCGCCGAGCAGACCGTGGACCTGGCGGCCCTCGTCCAGCAGGCGCTGGCTGCGCAGGCCGCCCGCGCGCTGGACCTGGGGCTGGAGATGTCGCTGGAGTCGCCGCCCAGCCTGCCGGCGCGGATCGACCGCACGGCCTTCGAGTCGGTGCTGAACAACCTCGTCGACAACGCGCTGCGCTATGTGAAGCCGGGCGGGCGCATCGCCGTCACGCTGGCCGGCAGCGCGGCAGGGCTCACGCTCAGCGTGGCCGACGACGGCCCCGGCATCCCGCCCGACCAACGCGAGGCCGCTTTCGACCGCTTCTGGCGCGGTGCGGCCGGCGCCGACGTGGCCGGCACCGGGCTGGGCCTGGCCATCGTGCGCCGCGCCGCGGCCCGGCTGGGCGGGCGCGTGCACATCGAGGGCGGGCTGGGCGGGCGGGGCTGCAGCGTCGTGCTGCGGTGGCCCTCCAGCGCCGGCCGGTTCACGCCGCCCTAGCCGCCACTCAGAAGCTCTCCCACTGCCCGCCGTCCTCGGCAGGCCGTGCCGGCGCCGCCGGCCTGGTGGTCGGCCTGGTGGTCGGCCTGGGGGTCGCCGTGCGGGTCGGCGGGGAGACGGCCCTGGACGCTGCCGGCGCACGCCGGGCGGCCGCGGGCGGTGGCGGCACCGGTGCGCCGCCGTCCAGCTTGAACTGGCCCACCACCTCGGCCAGCCGCGCGGCCTGGTTTTTCAGGCTCTCGGCCGCCGCGGCGGACTCTTCCACCAGCGCCGCGTTCTGCTGCGTGACCTGGTCCAGCTGGTTGACCGCCTCGCTGACCTGGCCAATGCCCTTGGCCTGCTCGCCGCTGGCCGCGTCGATCTCGCCGATCAGGTCGGCCACGCGCTTCACCTGGGCGACGATCTCGCCCATCGTGCTGCCAGCCTCGGCCACCAGCTGCGAGCCGGCGTCCACCTTCTCGACGCTCTGGCCGATCAGACTCTTGATCTCGCGCGCCGCCTCGGCGCTGCGCTGCGCCAGCGTGCGCACCTCGCCCGCCACGACCGCGAAGCCGCGGCCCTGCTCGCCGGCACGGGCCGCCTCCACGGCGGCGTTCAGCGCCAGGATGTTGGTCTGGAACGCGATGCCGTCGATGGTCGCGATGATGTCGACGATCCTGCGCGAGCTGGCCGTGATCTCGTCCATCGTGCTGACGACGCGGCCCACCACCTCGCCGCCCTGGATGGCCACGCCGCTGGCGCTGGTGGCGAGCTGCGTGGCGGTGCGCGAGATGTCGGCGTTCTGCTTCACGGTGGCGCTCATCTCCTCCATGGACGCTGCCGTCTGCTCCAGGCTGGAGGCCTGCTCCTCGGTGCGCTGCGACAGGTCGGCATTGCCGGTGGCGATCTCGGACGAGCCGGTGGCGATGGAGTCGGAGCTGTGGCGCACCTGGCTGACGATCTTCACGAGGCTCTCGTTCATCGTCACCAGCGCGCGCAGCAGCTGCGCGATCTCGTCGCGCCCCTGCACGGCGATACGCTGGCGCAGGTCGCCGGCCGAGACGGCCTCGGCCAGCCGCACCGCCGACGCCACCGGCTGCGTGATGGAGCGCGTGATCAGCCAGGCCAGCCCGGCGCCCAGCGCGATGGCGAACAGCGCCGACGCCAGCGTGATCCACTCGGCGCGCCGCTGCACGGCCTGGGCGGCCTCGAACTCCTGCTGCGCCACGCGCACCTGCAGGCGCTGCAGCTCGGACAGCGCGGCGGCCACCTGCGGCGCCATCTCGGCCACCTTGCCGTCGTACAGCGCCCGGGCGGCCTCCACGTCGCCCTTCAGCAGCGCGGCGCGCGCCGGCGCCAGGCCCTGCTGCGCGTACGCGGTGCGCGCGGCGACGAAGCGGTCCGCGAGCTGCTTTTCTTCCGGCGTCAGGTGGGTTGCCAAGTATTGCTCGACCAGGTCGTCGATGGCCTTGATGTTGGTGGCCATCTCCGCGGTGTGCTTCTCGATGACCGCGGGCTCGGGCTTCAGCATCATGTCGGCCAGCAGGAAGCGGTTGCGTATCGTCAGCCGGCTGACGTCGCCCAGCTGCGCCAGCGGCACGGTGCGGTCCTGGTAGACCGTCTCCAGCCCGGCCGACACCTGCCCGAGGCTGACCCGCCCCACCAGCGCCACCACCGCCAGCAGCAGCAGCACCAGCCCGAAACCCAGGCCCAGCCGCGGCCCGATCCTGACTTGCTTCAACCAGTCCATCGTGTTCTCCCTGAAGACACGTCCACTCTAGGCAAGGCCTGACTGCGCTGTCAAAAACTTTTGTGCACTGCAGCACGCAAGGCGGCGCTTCGCGCACCGGAACGCGCGCTGGCGCAACAGGAGGGTCTGCCGCGCCCCGGCGACCCGCGGCTTCAGTGGGCGTGCGAGCCGTGCAGCAGCGCCGACACGCCGAACGCCACACCCAGGCCCACGGCCAGCCAGGCCACCTGCGCGACGGTCTCGCGCCAGGCCAGGCGCTGCTGCAGCTGCGGCAGCAGGTCGGCCACCGAGATGTAGATGAAGCTGCTGGACGCCAGCACCAGCAGGTAGGGCAGCACGCCGTCGAAGCTGCCGATCAGGAAGTAGCCCAGCACGCCGCCGACGACCGAGGCCATGCCCGAGATCGCGTTGAACAGCAGCGCCTTGGCGCGGGAGAGGCCGGCGTTCAGCAGCACGATGTAGTCGCCCACCTCCTGCGGAATCTCATGCGCGACGATGGCCAGCGCCGTCGCGAAGCCCAGCCGCGTGTCGGCCAGGAAGGCCGCCGCGATGATGGCGCCGTCGCAGAAGTTGTGGATGCTGTCGCCCACCAGCACGGTCAGCCCGCCGCGGCCAGCCTGTTCGGCGTCGAAATGGTGGTGGTGGTGATGACCATCGCCCTCGTGGTGGTGCACGTGGCGGTACAGCTCCACCTTCTCCAGCAGCCAGAAGAACAGCAGCCCGCCCAGCAGCACGGCGAACAGCGTCTGTGGCTCGGCCGTGTGGCTCTCGAAGGCCTCCGGCAGCACGTTCAGCAGCGAGGTGCCCAGCAGGATGCCGGCCGACAGGCTGACCAGGCTCTTGACGAGGCGGGTCAGCACGCCGACGGTGAGGCTCGCGGCGACGAGCACCGACAGCAGCCCGCCCGCAAAGGTCGCGAGCACGATGTAGAGGAGAGTCATGGAAGCAGCAATGAAACGGGGCCGTTGGTGTACGGCCCCGACCTCGTCAGCCTAGCAGAGCTGTCAAGCCACGCCGTTCTTGCGGAACCAGGCCAGGCAGCGGGCCCACCCGTCGTCGGCCGCCGCCTTGCGGTAGCTGGGCCGGTAGTCGGCATAGAAGGCATGCGGCGTGTCGGGGTAAACGACCACCTCGCTCTGCACGTTGCCGGCGGCCTTCAGCGCCGCCTCTAGCTGCGTGAGCGTGTCGACCGGGATGCCGCCGTCCGCCGCGCCGTACAGGCCCAGCACCGGCGCCTTGATGCTGGCAGCCAGCTCGATGATGGTCTTGTCGCCGGGGTGGTAGCTGCGTGCCACCGGCCCGTACCAGGCCACGCCCGCCTTGACGCGGGGGTTGTGGGCCACATAGCGCCAGGTGGTGCGGCCACCCCAGCAGAAGCCGGTGATGCCCAGCCTGGCCGTGTCGCCGCCATGCGCAGCCGCCCACGCGACCGTGGCGTCCAGGTCAGCCATGACCTGCGCGTCGCCGGCCTTGCTGACGACTTCGGCGATGAGCTTGCCCGCCTCGGTGTAGGCGCCGGCATTGCCCTGGCGCACGAACAGCTCCGGCGCGATGGCGAGATAGCCGGCCTTGGCGAAGCGCCGGCACACGTCGGCGATGTGCTCGTGCACGCCGAAGATCTCGCTGGCCACCAGCACCACGGGCAGGTTCTTGCCGCCGGCGGGCTGGGCGCGGTAGGCGGGCATGCTGAACTCGCCCACGGGGATGACGACGCTGCCGGCTTCCAGGCCCGCGGTGTCGGTCGTGAGGGTCTGCGCCGACACCGGCAGCACGGCCGCCGCGAAGCCGCTGCCCACGGTGGTCTGCACGAAGCTGCGGCGGCTGAAGTCGCGGCTGGGCGCAAGGCTGTCGATCTCGTCTTTCAACATGGCGGCTCCGGGAGGGGCGGTTACGAAAGGGCGTCAAATTTTGCCGCGACAATCCGCCGCCATGACGAAGCGCCCTGATTCCTCCAGCCGCCGCCGGGCCGCCCCAAGGCGGCTGAACCCCCTCGGGGGGCAGGACGGGCAAAGCCCGGCCGCGGGGGCCGCAAGAAGCCAGATCTGGGCCTCCATCGACATCGGTTCCAACAGCTTCCGCCTGGAGTTGGCGCGGCTGAGCGGCGAGCGCTACCAGCGCGTCAGCTACATCAAGGAAAGCGTGCGGCTGGGTGCCGGGCTGGACGAGCAGGGCATGCTGACCGAGGCCGCGATGGAGCGCGGCCTGGCCTGCCTGAAGGGCTTCGGCGAGCAGCTCGTGGGCATCCCGCCCGAGCGCATCCGCGCCGTCGCGACGCAGACGCTGCGCGAGGCCCGCAACCGCAACGCCTTTCTCGCGCGCGCCGAGGCCGTGCTGGGTCACCCGGTCGAGGTGATCGCCGGCCGCGAGGAAGCCCGCCTGATCTTTGCCGGCGTGGCGCGGCTGCAGCCGTCGGACAAGCCGCGCCTGGTCATCGACATCGGCGGCCGCTCCACCGAGATGATCCTGGGCCAGGGCCGCAAGCCGGTGCTGGCCGAGTCCTTCGGCGTCGGCAGCGTGGGCCTGTCGCTGCGCTTCTTCGCCGACGGCAAGTACACCGAGGAGTCGTTCCGCGCCGCGCAGGTGGCGGCGGGCGCCGAGCTGGAGGAGGCGCTGACGCTGTTCCGCCCCGAGCTGTGGCAGGAGGCGCTGGGCTCGTCGGGCACGGTCGGCGCGGTGTCGCAGATCCTGGCCGCCACCGGCCAGACCGACGGCCGCGTGACGCCGGCCGCGCTGCGCTGGTGCATCGAGCAGTGCCTCGCCGCGGGCTCGCAGGACAAGCTGCAGATGCCGGGCCTCAAGGACGACCGCCGCCCCGTGGTCGCCGGCGGCCTGTGCATCCTCTACACGCTGCTGACCCAGTTCGGCATCGAGGAGCTGCTGCCCACCAAGGGCGCGCTGCGCCAGGGCGTCATCTTCGACCTGGCCGAGCGGCTGCAGCCCAGCGCCGCGCGCGATCCGCGCGCCGCCTCGGTCACCGAGTTGCAGCAGCGCTTCGGCGTGGACGTGGCGCAGGCCGAGCGCGTGGCCGGCCAGGCCGAGCGGCTGTACCGCCAGCTGGTGGACAAGCCGCTGCCCGAGCCGCTGCGCGAGCTGCGCTGGGCCGCGGCGCTGCACGAGATCGGCATGCTGGTGTCGCACCACGACCACCACCGCCACAGCGCCTACATCATCGGCCACGTGGACGCGGCCGGCTTCTCGACCAACCAGCTGCAGCGCCTGGCCGCGCTGGCGCTGGGCCAGCGCGGCGGCCTGCGCAAGGTGGAGGCGCAAGTGGCCGAAGCCGGGCAGCTGGATCAGCTTGTCGCGCTGCGCCTGGCCGTCATCCTGTGCCACGCACGCACACCGGTCGCCGGCCAGCCCAAGCTGACACGCGACGGCAAGCGGCTGACGCTGCACTGCCCCAAGAGCTGGTCCACCGGCCAGGCGCGCACGCGCTTCCTGCTGAAGGAAGAAGCCGAGGCCTGGGCGCGCAGCGGCGCGCTGGAGCTGGTGATCGCCTGACCGCGGCGAGGCGGCCAGGCCGGCGCCGTCAGCGCCCGCGCAGCTTCTGCACCGCCACGACGGCGGCCAGCACGAGTGCTCCCGCCACCACGCCCACCAGCGCGTTGGCGCCGTTCTCGATCAGCACGGACACCAGCCACGCCTGGCCCTGCGCCAGGTGTTCGATGGCATGGTGCAGCGGCGCGATGCCGTGCGCCAGGATGCCGCCGCCCACCAGGAACATCGCGGCCGTGCCCAGCACCGACAGCAGCTTCATCAGCCGCGGCGCCGCGGCCAGCAGGAAGCGGCCGACCGCCTGCGCCACCGCGCCGGCCCGGCGCGACAGCCACAGGCCCACGTCGTCCATCTTCACGATGCCGGCCACCAGCCCGTAGACGCCCACCGTCATCGCGATGGAGACCGCCACCAGCACGGCCAGCTGCGTCTGCAGCGGCTGCGCGGCCACGGTGCCCAGCGCGATGACGATGATCTCGGCGGACAGGATGAAGTCGGTGCGGATGGCGCCCTTGACCTTGTCGCGCTCATAGACGGCCATGTCGACCTTCTCGTCGGCCACCGCCTTCACATGCTCGGCACGGTGCGCCTCGTCCTCCTCGGCGCTGTGCAGGAACTTGTGCGCCAGCTTCTCGAAGCCCTCGAAGCACAGGAAGGCGCCGCCCAGCATCAGCAGCGGCGTGATGGCCCAGGGCGCGAACGCCGAGATCGCCAGCGCCGCGGGCACCAGGATGGCCTTGTTCAGCAGCGACCCCCAGGCCACGGCCCACACGACCGGCAGCTCGCGGTCGGCGTTGACGCCGGTGACCTGCTGTGCGTTCAGCGCCAGGTCGTCCCCCAGCACGCCGGCGGTCTTCTTGGCCGCCACCTTGGTCATGGTCGCCACGTCGTCGAGGATGGTGGCGATGTCGTCGAGCAGGACTAGCAGGCTGGAGGCCATGGGGCAGGCAAGGATTGGAGAGGCCGCGATGCTAGCTGGCTATTTGCGTCGACCCAGCTGAGCACTGCCCGCAGCCGCTAGCGATAGTGCCGCGCAAGGCTCTCCGCCACGCACACCGGCTTGGCCGCGCCCTCGGCCTCCACGGCCACCTCCACCGTCAGCTGCACGGCGCCGCCGGCCACGTCGTCCAGCGCCAGCAGCCGGAACGCCGCGCGCAGCCGGCTGCCCACCGGCACCGGCGCCGTGAAGCGCACCTTGTTCAGGCCGTAGTTGACGACCATGCGCGTCTCGCGCACCGCGAAGCCGGTCTCGAAGAAGTACGGGATCAGCGACAGCGTCAGGAAACCGTGCGCGATGGGGCCGCCGAACGGGCCCGCCTGGGCGCGCTCCGGGTCCACATGGATCCACTGCCGGTCCTCGGTCGCCTCGGCGAAGGCGTTGACGCGGGCCTGGTCCACGGTGATCCAGTCGCTGTGGCCCAGCGGCTGGCCGATCAGGGGTTGCAGGTCGGCAAGGGTGTCGAAGGTGCGCATTCGGGTGAGCCAGATGGGAGCGGTCGTGCGGGGAAGTTACCCTAGCCGGCCATGCCTGACAGTACCGCCCGCGACATCCTCGTCCTCGCCGCCCACCCCGACCTGGGCCGCTCCCACGCCACGCGCACCGTGCTCGACGCGCTGCGCGCGTCACCCGCCGCTGACCGCGTGGAGCTGCGCGACCTCTACCGCCTCTACCCCGACTTCCACATCCACGTCGACGCCGAACAGCGCGCGCTGCAAGCCGCCCGCCTCGTCGTCATGCTGCATCCCATCTACTGGTACAGCATGCCGGCCCTGCAGAAGCTGTGGTGGGACGAGGTACCCCGCCTGGGCTGGGCCTACGGCCCGGGCGGCACGGCGCTGCACGGCAAGGACTGCTGGCTCGTCGCCTCCACCGGCGGCGGCGCCGAGGCCTACGCGCCGGGCGGGCACAACCACCACCCCATCGGCGACTTCCTGCTGCCCTACCAGCAGTCGGCCCGCACCTGCGGCATGAACTGGCTGCACCCGCAGATCCTGCATGCGGCCCACCGGGCCACGGACGACGACATCCAGGCCCACGCGGCACTCTTCGTCAAACGGCTGGAGCACTTCCCCGACTGGTGTGACAGCGCCATCGAACGTGGCGTCGGCGACGAGGAGACCGTCGCGCTGGACGAACGCCCCGCGCTGTTCTCGACGCTGGGCGGTGCCCAATGAGCCACGGCACCTGGCTGCAGCTGCCGCTGGTCTTCCTCGCCGCGGCCGTGCTGGCCGTGCCGCTGGCCCGCTACCTGCGGCTGGGCTCCATCCTCGGCTACCTGGTCGCCGGCCTGCTGATCGGCCCGGCCGTGCTGGGGCTGATCCCGGAGTCCACCGCCATCCCCGAAGTGGCCGAGCTGGGCGTCGTGCTGATGCTGTTCCTCGTCGGCCTGGAGCTGGAGCCCAAGCGGCTGTGGGCGATGCGCCGGCCCATCTTCGGCTGGGGCAGCGTGCAGCTGCTGGGCTGCGCCGCCGCACTGACGGCGGTGGGCCTCGCACTGGGCTATCCGTGGCGGCTGTCGGTGGTCGTCAGCCTGGGCCTGGCGATGTCGTCCACCGCCGTCGCGCTGGCCGTGCTGGCCGAGCGCAACCTGGGGCGCACTACGGCGGGCGAGAGCATCCTGTCCGTCGCGCTGCTGCAGGACATCGCCGCCATCCCGGTGCTGGCACTGGTGCCCGTGCTGGCGCTCAGCGGCGCGCACGACGATGGCGACGGCAAGACCTGGCTGGCCGCCGCCAAGGCCATCGGCGCCATCGTCGTCATCGTGTTCGGCGGCCGCCTGCTGCTGCGCCCGGCGCTGCGCTGGATCGCCCACAGCAAGACGCCCGAGATCTTCACCGCCGCGGCACTGCTGCTGGTGCTGGGCACCGCGGCGCTGATGCAGCTGGTGGGCCTGTCAATGGCGCTGGGCGCCTTCCTGGCCGGCGTGCTGCTGGCCGAGAGCGAGTACCGCCGTGAGCTGGAGACCGACCTGGAGCCCTTCAAGGGCCTGCTGCTGGGCCTGTTCTTCATCGCCGTCGGCATGGGGCTGGACCTGAAGGCCGTCGCGGCCCAGCCGGGCTTCGTGGCCGCCCTGGTGCTGGCGCTGCTGGGCTGCAAGATCGTCGTGCTGGCGCTGATGGCCAAGGCGATGAAGATCCCGCTCGTCGAACGACCGGCCTTCGTCATCCTGCTGGCCCAGGGTGGCGAGTTCGGCTTCGTCGTGTTCCAGCTCGCGCAGAGCGAAGGGATGATCAATGCGGCGCAGAACTCGGCGCTGGTGGCGGCGGTGGCGCTGTCGCTGGCGCTGACGCCGCTGCTGCTGACGGGCGGCGACCGGCTGATGTCGCAGAAGCTCGCCCGGCGCGGCCTGAAGAAGCGCGCCGAGGCCGCACCGCCGCCGCCCTCGCCCATCATCATCGCGGGCAGCGGCCGCTACGGCCAGGTGGTGGCCCGCATGCTGCGCGCCAACGGCATCGAGGCCACGGTGCTGGACCACGACTCCGAGGCCATCGAGAGCCTGCGCCGCTTCGACTGGACCGTCTACTACGGCGACGCGACGCGGCTGGACATGCTCAAGACCGCCGGTGCCGCCACCGCCCGCATCCTCGTCATCGCCATTGACGACATCGCGCAGAGCGTGGAGATCGCCGAGCTGGCGCGCGAGCACTTCCCGCAGCTCACCGTCGTGGCCCGCGCGCGCAACGTGCAGCACTACTACCAGCTGCACGAGGCCGGCGTGCGCCACATCGAGCGCGAGACCTTCGACGCTGCGCTGATGAGCGCCCGCAGCGTGCTGGAGCTGACCGGCATGGAGCCGCACGCTGCGCGCCGCCAGGCCATGCGTTTCCGCCGCCACAACCTCGAGGTGCTGAACCAGATGGTGCCGCTGCAGGGCGACGAGAACGCGCTGATCGCCGCCGCCCGGCTGGGCCGGCAGCAGTTCGAGCAGCAGATGGCTGCCGAGCGCGAGGCCGAGGAAGCCCACCGCCGCGCCCAGCGGGGTGGCTGGGATCGGCACGACAGCTGAGCCGCTGCCGCATGGCTGACCTGACCGCCCTGCTGCAGGCCGCGCGCAACGGCGACGCCACGGCCGCCGAGGCCGTGTGGCCGCTGATCTACCCCGAGCTGCGCCGCATCGCGCACGCCCGGCTGCGCGGCCCCGGCGCGCCCAGCCTGGCCACCGAGGAGTTGCTGCACGAGGGCTTCCTGCGCCTCGCGCAGTCGCCCGCCGCGCCGCTGGTGGACCGGCGCCACTTCTACGCGCTGGCCGCCAAGGCGATGCGCCACATCGTCATCGACCACCTGCGCCGCCGCCACGCCCAGGCGCGCGGCGGCGACTGGCAGGCGCTGAGCTGGGACACCGCGCTGGTGGACGCCGACACGCCCGAGGCCGATGCCGACCGGCTGCTGGCGCTGGACACCGCGCTGGACGCACTCGCCGCGCTGGAGCCGCAGCTGGCCCACCTCGTGGAGCTGCGCTTCTACGGCGGCTACACCGAGGCCGAGACGGCCGAGGCGCTGGGCCTGGCCGAGCGCACCGTGCGCCGCCATTGGGCCAAGGCACGCGCCTTCCTGCTGGTGCAGCTGGATGGCAGCGCCGATTGACCCGGCGCTGTGGCCGCGGCTGTCCGCCGCGTTCGACGCCGCGCTGGATATCGCGGCCGAGCAGCGCGAGGCCTGGCTGGCCGCCCAGCCCGAAGACATCGCCACGCCGCTGCGCGCGCTGCTGCGGGCCCATGACGGCGCGACGGAGCTGCCGGCCATCGTGGCGCCCTCGCTGGCGCAGCCCGGCCAGCGCATCGGCCCCTACCGCCTCATCGAGCGCATCGGCGCGGGCGGCATGGCCGAAGTCTGGGGTGCGGCCCAGGTCATCGGGCCCATGGCCGGCCGGCATGTCGCGCTGAAGCTGCCCCACCCGGGCCAGCGGCTGGGCGAGCGGCTGCGCGACGAGCAGGCGCTGCTGCTGGGCATGGAGCACCCGCACATCGCGCGGCTGTACGACGCCGGCGAGGACGACGGCCAGCCCTGGCTGGCGCTGGAGTGGATCAACGGCCGGCCCATCCACGAGGCACTGGGCGGGCGGCCGCTGCGCGAGCGGCTGATCGCCTTCCTGCAGGTGCTGGACGCCGTGCGCCACGCCCACGCACGACTGGTGCTGCATGCCGACCTCAAGCCCGCCAACATCCTGGTCGGCGACGACGGCCGCGTGAAGCTGCTGGACTTCGGCATCGCCCGCCTGCTGCACAGTGCCGGGCCGCGCGCGTTCACGCCCGGCGCCGCGGCGCCGGAGCAGCAGCGCGGCGAGGCGCTGACCGTGGCCACCGACATCTGGGGCCTGGGCGGCGTGCTGGCCGCGCTGGTGCCCGAACGCCACCGGGCGCTGCATGCCGTCATCGCCCGCGCCCAGGCCGCGGACCCGGCCGACCGCCATGCCGACGTCGAAGCCCTGGCCGCCGACATCCACGGCGTGCTGGACCACCGCCCCGTCAGCGCGCTGCCGCGCTCGCCCGGCTACCGGCTGGCCTGCTTCATGCGCCGCCAGCGCTGGCCGCTGCTGGGGGCGGCAGCGCTGCTGCTGGGCACCGCCGCCGCGGTCTGGCAGGCCGACAGCGCCCGCCGCGAGGCCCGCCGCGCCGAGGCCGCCAACAGCTATCTGCTGGACCTGTTCAAGACGCTGGACCGCCGCGCGCCCGACGCCGCCCAGCCCGAGGCCGCCTTGCGCCGCCTGCTGGACGAGCGGGCCGGCCGCATCGACGCGCTGCTGCCCACCGACCCCGACACCGCCGACGAGCTGCTGCGCATCACCGCCACGCTGCACGACTACCTCGGCGACGCCCGCCGCAGCCGCGCGCTGGGCGAGCGCCGCTACGGCCTGCTGAAAAGCCGCCTGGGCCTGCGCGACGAGCGCACGCAGGCCGCGGGCCTTGGCCTCGCCTGGCCGCTGCTGGCGGCCAAGGACATCCCGGCGGCGAGCGCACTGCTGGCCGACCTGGACGCAGCGCTGCCAGCGCGTGGGCTGCTGCGCGCCGAATGGTGGCTGGCCCGCCACGACCTGCGCGCGCTGCAGGGCGCCACGCCCGCCGAACGCGAACCGCTGCTGCGCCAGGCGCTGGCGCGCTACGCGGCCGATGCGCCGCGAGACAGCGGCCACGCCGCCACCTGGCTGGCGCTCAGCGAACTGCAGGCCGCGGCCGGGCGGCGCGACGACGCGCTGGCGTCGGTGGACCGCGCGCTGGCGCTGGTCGTCAACGCGCAGCCCTACATCGCCAGCGACCACGCCCGCCAGCTGCTGCACCGCGCCGGCCTCGTCGACGCGCCCGCCGACGAGGCCCAGGCGCTGCAGCTGCTGCGCGGCAGCACCGGGCTGCGCGCGGCCTTCCTGCGGCAGCCGCTGCGGGCGCTGATCGCCCGGCGCTGCGCGGTGGATGCCACGGCTGCGCAGGCGCTGGCCAGCGAGGCCGGGCTGGCCGGCTGCCCCTAACTTGAGGTGGCCGGTTTCGCCGGCCGATTGCGTGTGTCCGGATGCGCTGCTGTTGGCGCTGATCCAGGACCCACCCATGCCTGCCCGACTTGCCCTGCTGCTTGCCAGCGCCCTCGCCGCGGCGTCCGCCACGGCCCAGACCGGTGCGGTGACCGGCCTCTTCAACACCGGCGTCGACGCCACCGGCGCACCGCTGGCCGGCTACGCGGCGGACCCGCACTACGCCATCGTCGGCAACACCGTGTTCTCGACCGCCTACGCCTCGCGCCTGGGGGACGGCTCGCCCATCGACACCAGCGCCTGGGTACCGGACACGGCCGTCAGCAGCTGGATCAACCCGGTCATCGGCACCGGCTTCACCGACCAGCCCGGCGTCACCGACGCACTGCGCTACGAGACCCACTTCCAGGTGCAGGCCGGCTTCGAGGCCCAGATCCAGCTGCAGGGTCGCTGGGCGGCGGACGACGGCGGCCTGCGCATCTGGCTGAACGGCGTGCCCGTGGCGGCCGTGCCGGTGGCCCAGGCCGACACCTGGCACAGCTTCAGCATCGCCAGCGGCTTCGTCGCGGGCGACAACGTACTGGCCTTCGACACGCTCAGCACGCAAAGCCCCACCGGGCTGCGCGTGGAGGTGGCCGCCGTGCCCGAGCCCGGCAGCGTGGCGCTGATGCTGGGCGGCGGCCTGCTGCTGACGCTGCGCCTGCGGAGGCGCGCATGAGAGCCGCCGCCAGCGCGTTCTGCGCCGCCCTGCTGCTGGCCGTCGGCTTGCCCGCCCGGGCGATCGACAGCCAGCTCAGCGCGAACTTGCTCGTCAACACGACCGCGTTCTATCCCGTGTCCGGCGTCGATAGCGACGCCCCCAACCTGGATCTGCGGGACGACCCGCGCCTGCGCCAGCTGCAGACGCTGGACACCAGCGCCGCTTTCGGAGGCGGCACCGCCAGCGCCCATTTCGCGGGCCGCATGGGCCTGCTGCGCGCGGCCGTCGAGTCCAGCTTCCCGTACTGCTGCGATGCGACCGGCCACCGCGTGGTGCAGGGCTATGCCAACGCCACCGTGCAGGGTCGCTTCTACGACAGCATCGCCGTCACCGGCGCCGGGCTCGCCGCAGGAACGCCGGTCAGCTACACGGTCAACTTCAGCATCACCGGCGCGCTGTCCAACCCCAGCTTCGAGTCGGGCGGCTTCCTGACGGCGTACGGGGTGGCCGAGGTGAGGCTGCGAGACATGAGCAGCTTCGCCGAAGTCAGCAAGAACTGGGACGCCAGCCGCGACGCCACCGGTGTGTTCAGTCTGACGCTGGACACCTTCGTCGGCCGCACGATCTCGCTGAGCGGCATGCTCGCCGTGGGCGCCTCGGTCAGCGACTACGCCCGGCTGGGCCGCACCGCCTGGGCCGACTTCGGGCACTCGGCCGGCTACCAGCTGCTGCCGTCGGTGGCGGGGCTCAACACCACGGGCGCCAGTGGCTACGACTTCTCCGCCGCCCCGGTGCCCGAGCCCGCCACAGGGCTGTTGCTGGCCGCCGGCCTGGCCCTGCTGGCCTGGCGGCGACAATCGCGGCCATGTTTGCCCCGTCCCAGCTCGAAGTCCGGCGCTTCTTCTGCGCCACCTACCGCAAATGGCGTGATGGCGTGCCGCTGATCCCGATGGAGGCGCTGGCCGCGGACTGGATTGCCGAGCATCCGGAGTACCACGCCGACCTGGCCGACGAGGCTGCGGCGCTGGAGAAGGTCTACACGGTGGAGGAAGGACGCACCAACCCCTTCCTGCACCTGTCCATGCACCTGACGATCACGGAGCAGCACGCCATCGACCAGCCGTCCGGCATCCGCCAGGCGGTGGACCTGCTGAGCGCGAAGCGCAACTCGCGCCACGAGGCCCACCATGTGGCGATGGATGCGCTGGGCGAGATGATCTGGGCCTCGCAGCGCAGCGGCCTGCCGCCGGACGGGCATGCCTACCTCGACAAGGTGCGCCAGGCGGCGACGCGCTAGAACGGCTTGACGCCGTTGGGGGCGTTGATCGACGGGCCGGCTGGCCTTGGCCCCTCACGGGGCCTTTTTCACTTGCGCGCCTGAGCCTCCGCCAGCAGCAGCTTGATGTCATGCGCCAGCGGCTCGGCGCCGGCGCCGTAGCGCACGTAGACGCGCACGCGACCCTCGGTGTCGAAGACGAAGCTGGCCGCGGTGTGGTCCACCATGTAGCTCTCCGGCGTCTTGCCGGGCGACTTGGCGTAGAAGGCGCGGAACTCCTTGACCGCCGCCTTGGTCTGTTCCTCGCTGCCGCGCAGCGCGACGAAGCTGGGGTCGAAGGCGGTGATGTAGGCCTTCAGCAGTTGGGCCGTGTCGCGGTCGGGGTCCACGGTGACGAACACGCCCTGCACCTTGTCGCCGTCCGCGCCCAGTGACTTCTTGACCTCCGCCACCTCCGCCATCGTCGTCGGGCAGACGTCGGGGCACTGCGTGTAGCCGAAGAACACCACGACGACCTTGCCCTTGAAGTCGGCCAGCGAGCGCGCACGGCCGTCCTGGTCGGTCAGGTTCAGCTGTTTGGCGTAGTCGACGCCGGTCAGGTCCACGCCCTTGAAGGCGGGCTTGTCGGGGTCGGACGGCTGGCAGCCGGCCAGCGCGAGCGCGGCGAGCGCCAGCGAGGAGAGAACGAGGCGACGTGTGCTCATGGGATGTAGTGGTCGATCAGCAATGCCGCGAACAGCAGCGACAGGTGCCAGATGGAGAACCAGAAGGTCCGCCGCGCCAGCATCTCCGAATACTCGCGCCACAGCCGGAAGGCATAGCCGCAGAAGCCCAGGCCCAGCACGATGGCGCTGACCAGGTAGAACCAGCCGCTCATGCCGGTCAGGAAGGGCAGCAGCGTGGCGGCCAGCAGCACCCAGGTGTAGAGCAGGATCTGCAGCCGCGTGTAGTCGTTGCCGTGCGTCACCGGCAGCATGGGCAGGCCGGCGCGGGCGTAGTCCTCGGCGCGGTACAGCGCCAGCGCCCAGAAGTGCGGCGGCGTCCACAGGAAGATGATCAGGCACAGCAGCCAGGCCTCGAAGCCCACTTCGCCGCGCATCGCGGCCCAGCCCAGCACGGGCGGCATCGCGCCGGACGCGCCGCCGATGACGATGTTCTGCGGCGTCATCGGCTTCAGGATGACCGTGTAGACCACGGCGTAGCCGACGAAGGTGGCGAAGGTCAGCCACATGGTCAGCACATTCACGTAAACGGCCAGCAGCGTCATGCCGGCGCCGCACAGCAGCGCCGAGAACGCCAGCGTCTGCGGCCGGCTCAGCTCGCCCTTGGCCGTGGCGCGCCACGCGGTGCGCTTCATGCGGGCGTCGATGCCGTCCTCGATGAGGCAGTTGAACGCCGCGGCCGCGCCGGCCACCAGCCAGATGCCGGCGATGGCCGCGAGCATGGTCAGGGCCTGGGGCAGGCTCGGCAAGCCGGGCACGGCCAGGGCCATGCCGATGGCCGCACAGAAGACGATGAGCTGGACGACGCGCGGCTTGGTCAGCTGGTAGAACTGTTGCCAGCGCGGGCTGTGCGCGACGGCGCTGGCGGTGGACGTGGAAGCCATGGTCAGACGTGAGGCGCGTTGGCGCGAGCAAACAAGGTGGTGAGCAGGCCCAGCAGCACGGCTGCGCCGGCGGTGTGGGCCAGTGCCGCGCCGATGGGCCAGTCGAGCACGACGTTGGACAGGCCGGATGCGAACTGCCAGCCGGCCGCGGCCAGCAGCGCGCGCGACCAGCCGGGCGCGGGCCGGCGCAGCGCCCAGGCCAGCGCCAGCAGCGCGGTGAAGACGATGGCGGCGCCGACGCGGTGGGCCATGTGGATGGCGGCCAGGGCCTCGAAGCCCAGCCAGCGGCCGTCGGCGCGCTGGCCCAGCTCGCGCCACAGCTGGAAGCCCTGGCCGAAGTCCATGTGCGGCCACCACTGGCCGTTGTGGCAGGTGGGGAACTCGTCACAGGCCAGCACCGCGTAGTTCGTGCTGACCCAGCCGCCCAACGCCACCTGCGCCAGCGTCAACAGCAGCACCAGCGCCACTGCGCGCTTCAGCGCTGGCGGCAGCACGAGCGGCCGCGGCGCGTAGGCCTCGTGCTGCCAGGCCAGCAGCATCAACAGCCCCAGGCCGAACAGCAAATGCAGCGTGACGATGGCGGGGAACAGCTTCATCGTCACCGTCAGCGCGCCGAAAGCCCCTTGCACACAGACCCAGGCGAAGGTCAGCGTGGGCAGCCACGCGGAGGGCGCATGCTCGCCCTGCTGGCGCTTCAGGCGCCAGCTCAGCACGGTCATGACCAGGATGAACAGCCCCACGCCGCTGGCGAGGTAGCGGTGGATCATCTCGATCCAGGCCTTGCCATGCGTGACCGGGCCGCTGGGCAGCGCGGTCTGCGCCGCCTCGATGTGCTCGCGCGCGCCGACCGGGCTGGCCGATGCGTAGCAGCCCGGCCAGTCGGGGCAGCCCAGGCCGGAGTCGGTCAGCCGCGTGAACGCCCCGAACACGATGAGATCGAAGGTCAGGAACAGCGTCAGCAGCGTCAACGCCCGCAGCCGACCAGCGGGCGTCTGCGACCGCGAGCGCTGGCGCCACCACAGCAGCGGGCCGAGCGCCACCGCGCCGCCGATGGCGGCGACCTGGCCCAGGGGGAGCAGCAGCTCGTTCATCGGCCGGGGTTGTCCCAACCTGCACTGGCCTTGAGCAGTTTGACGAGGTCGGCCTGCAGCTTCTTGGGCTCGGGCTCACCGGGCGCCCGCTCCATCCAGCGGCCCATCGGGTCGACCACGTAGAAGTGCTCGGACAGCTTGCGGCCCTGCGCCGGCTTGAGCCAGCCGGCCAGGCGATCCGCCGGCACGCGCAGCACGGTGACCTCGGCGCCCTTCTGCCCCACGGCGGCCAGCACCTCGGCGCGCGGCATGCCGTCGTCGGGGATGAGCCAGAGCTTGTCGACGCGCGCGCGCTCCTTGCCCAGCATCTCGCGCAGCTGGCGCTGCACGAAGAGCTGGCGCTCGCAGGCCGCGTCGCAGCTGGACGGCTGCACCGCGACCAGCAGCCACTGGCCCTTCAGCGACTCCGCCTTCACCGCCTGCCCCTGCAGATCGGTCAGCGGCAGGTCGGCCGGCAACTCGACGGTGGGCGTGATGAGCTCGCCGTAGGCCGAGCCGCTGGGCTTGATGACGTAGAAGGTGAAGTAGGAGGCGACGACCGGCGCGGCGCACAGCGCCAGCACCAGCAGCATCTTCCAGCGCCCGGCCTTCTGTGCGGCCGCACGCGGGTCGGGCAGGCTGTGCACAGCGAAGCTCAGCGGCTCAGGCGTGCTGGCGGCGGAGCCGGGGGCGGAGGAGTTGGAACCAGACATAGAGACCGACGATCAACGCGCAGAGCGCAAACCATTGAAAGGCGTAGCCGTAGTGCTTGTGCAGGCCGAGGTCGGGCGCCGGCCAGTGGCGCAGCAGGCCGTCGTCGGCACCGTCGGGCGCGGTCTGCACGACGGTCAGCGGCAGCAGCGCCAGGCCCGACTCGACGGCGAAGGCCGCCGGATCCAGATTCTGCCGGATCGCGCCGCCCGCTCCCTCGCCCAGTTCATAAAGCCGTGACGGCGAGGCGGCCAGCCGCCCGGTGACTTCCACCTCGCCGGCCGGTGTCGCCAGCGGCGGCAGCTGGCGCAGATCGGCCTGGCTGCGCGGCGCCCAGCCGCGCTGCACGAGGATGGCGTCGTTGCGGCCGGCCAGCCTCAGCGGCGTGACGACGTAGAAACCGGCGCGGCCGTCCATGGGCCGGTTGTCCAGCCAGACGGTGCGATCGGCAACCCAGGTGCCGCGCAGCACGACGCGGCGGTGCACCGTGGCACCGCCCAGCGCCGGGTTGCCCAGTGGCGCGCGGGCGGTCTCGGCGTCCATCGCGGCCTGCAGCTGCAGCTTCTGCTGGGCGCGGTCCAGCTGCCAGACGCCCAGCCGGGCCGTCAGCGCCGCCCCCAGCAGCGCGGCCAGTACCACCAGCCATCGCCGCGCCGTCACGGCCGCACCTCGCGCGGATAATTCGCTGTCATGAAATTCCTGTTCCTGGTCGCCTTCATCGGCATCCTCGGCGCACTGGCGGCGGCCGGCTTCTTCATGCTGCGCAAGGGCCGCGACCCCGACAAGCGCAACCCCAGCATGGCGCGCGCGCTGGCGGTGCGGGTGGGGCTGTCGGTCGCGCTGTTCCTCATCATCCTGCTGAGCTGGAAGCTGGGCTGGATCCACCCCACCGGGCTGCCGCTGAAGTCGTCCTGAACCGGAAGAAAAAAGCGCCGCTTCCGCGGCGCTTTGTCTTTGGGTGGCTGGCTTACATCCAGTAGACGATGACGTACAGGCCCAGCCAGACGACGTCGACGAAGTGCCAGTACCAGGCCGCGCCTTCGAAGCCGAAGTGATGCTCGGGCGTGAAGTGGCCCTTCATCAGGCGGATGGTGATGAACAGCAGCATCAACGCGCCCACGCAGACATGGAAGCCGTGGAAGCCGGTCAGCATGAAGAACGTGGAGCCGTAAATGCCGGAGTTGAGCTTGAGGTTCAGCTCGGCGTAGGCGTGGTGGTACTCGTAGGCCTGGAAGCCCAGGAAGGTGGCACCCAGCAGCACGGTGATCCACATCCACGTGATGGTCTTGGCGCGGTTGCCGGCGATCAGCGCATGGTGGGCGATGGTCAGCGTGATGCCCGAGGTCAGCAGCAGCGCGGTGTTGATGGTCGGGATGGGCCATGGGCCCATGGTCATGAAGGGCTCGACGGTGCCGGCCGGCGCCGCGGTGAAGCCGGCGGCCGTGCTGGGCCAGATGGCCTTGAAGTCGGGCCACAGCAGGCCGTTCTCGAGGCTGCCCAGCGACGGCACCGAGAACACGCGGGCCCAGTACAGCGCGCCGAAGAAGGCCGCGAAGAACATCACCTCCGAGAAGATGAACCAGCCCATGCTCCAGCGGAACGACACATCGATGCGCTCGCTGTACAGGCCGCCCTCGCTCTCGCGGATGGCGTCGCCGAACCACTGCTTGAGCACGAAGGCCCAGAACGCGAGGCCGCCGAACAGCGAGTACATGCCCCAGCCGTGGCCGTTGACCCACTGGCCCGCGCCGAGGATGACGAAGAACAGGCCGATCGCGGCCATCACCGGATGCCGCGAGGGCGCCGGGACGAAGTAGTACGGGGTCTTGCCCGAGGTTGTCGCTGCCGACATGTCGTTCTCCTAGTTCTCGCTCGTTCTGAATCTTGTTGCGTGCGGCCTCAGGCCGCCGCCACGCCACTGCCGATGACCCAGCGGACCAGCAGCACCAGCATCAACACAAACAGGGCCGCGCCGAGCAGGCCCGCGATGATCACGTGCACCGGGTTCAGCCTGGCCATGTCGTTCTCATGGGCCTTGGCCGCACGCACGCCGAAAAAACTCCAGGCCACGGCCGAGATCGTCTGGCCGAAGGAGGCCTTGCGGCGCACCGCTTCCTTCAGATCCTTGCCGGCCTCGCTCACAGCGCCCCCGCCTTCTGCGGTGCCTGCCCGACCTTGAAACCGCCCTTGCCCGCCACCTCGAAGAAGGTGTAGGACAGGGTGATGGTCTTCACGTCCCTGGGCAGCTTGGGGTCGATGACGAAGACGACCGGCCACTGCTTGCTCTCGCCCGGTTTCAACGTGTATTCGTTGAAGCAGAAGCACTCCAGCTTGTTGAAATGCGCGCTGGCCTGCATGGGCGCATAGCTCGGGATCGCCTGCGCGGCCATCGTGCGGTCCTGCTTGTTGCGGAACTCGTACATGACCTGGCTCAGCTCGCCCGGGTGCACCGTCATGTGCCGCACGGCGGGCTTGAAGTCCCACGGGCCGCGCGCGTTGGTGTCGAACTCGACGGTGATCTCGCGGCTGTAGTCGACCTGGCCGTTGCCGTTGGCGATGCCCTTGTCGGCCAGCGCCACCTGGCGCTCGGCCAGCGACAGCACGTTGATGCCCAGCGCCTCGCAGATCGCCTTGTACAGCGGCACCAGCGCGTAGCCGAAACCGAACATCAGCGCCACGATGACCGCCAGCTTCGCCAGGAGCTGACGGTTGTCACGGCGCAGGGCGTTCAGCAGGCGCATGACGTCAGTGGGCGAACAGCGCCATCTTGGCGACGAAGCCCACGCCGAAGGCCAGGGCCACCGTCAGCAGGATGAGACCCAGCCGGCGGTTGTTCTTGCGCTGCTCGGGTGTCATCGCGTTCAGTGGCCGTGGACGATGCGGGTGGCCGAGGCGTCCAGCTTGGGCGGCTCCTCGAAGGTGTGGAAAGGCGCCGGCGACGGCACTTCCCACTCCAGGCCTTCGGCCGCCTCCCAGGGCTTCTGCGGTGCCGGCTGACCCTTGCCGCGCATCATCGGGACGACGACGAACAGGAAGAAGTACACCTGCATCAGGCCGAAGCAGAAGGCGCCGATGGACGCGATCTGGTTGAAGTCGGTGAACTGCATCGGGTAGTCGGCATAGCGACGCGGCATGCCGGCCAGACCCAGGAAGTGCATCGGGAAGAAGGTCATGTTGAAGAAGACCAGCGAACCCCAGAAGTGGATCTTGCCGCGCGTCTCCGAATACATCACGCCGGTCCACTTCGGCCCCCAGTAGTAGACGCCGGCGAACAGCGCGTACAGCGAACCGGCCACCAGCACGTAGTGGAAGTGGGCCACGACGTAGTAGGTGTCCTGGATCTGGATGTCGATCGGCGCCATGGCGCAGATCA
>JAYSCT010000069.1:1230-26309 GCA_041914785.1 Roseateles sp. | reverse complement strand
TCGAGCCCACTGGGCTCAATGTGTCCGGCCGAAGCCCCCGAGGGGACGGCGATGCATTCGGCATTGAGCCGAATGCACATCGCCCGCGGGCCGGCTTGGGGCGGCCCGGCGCTCGGCCCGAAGGGGCACTACGCTTCGGGCGGTTAAGGTGGCGAGATGGACGACAAAGGCTTAGAGAACGCTGCAATCCTGTTGATGTCGCTGGGCGAGGAAGAGGCCAGCGAGGTCTTCAAGCATCTGTCGCCCAAGGAAGTACAGGCGCTGGGCGAGACCATTGCCAAGCTCAAGGTCATCAAGCGCGCCCAGGTCGAGCAGGTGCTGGAGAAGTTCGACGCGGTGGCCGAGACGCAGAGCACGCTGGTCACCGACACCGACGAGTACGTGCGCGCCGTGCTGCGCAAGGCGCTGGGCGAGGACAAGGCCAACCTGCTGCTGGACCGCATCCTGCAGGGCAGCGACGTGTCGTCCATCGAGAGCCTGAAGTGGATGGATGCGGCCTCGGTGGCCGAGCTGCTGCGCAACGAGCACCCGCAGATCATCGCGGCCATCCTGGCTCACCTGGACTTCGACCAGACCAGCTCCGTGCTGAAGATGTTCACCGAGCGCGGCCGCAACGAGGTGCTGATCCGCATCGCGACGCTGGACGGCATCCAGCCCACCGCGCTGAAGGACCTCAACGAGGTCATGAGCCAGATCCTGGCCGGCGGCGAGCGCATGAAGAAGAGCTCGCTGGGCGGCGCCAAGACGGCGGCCGAGATCATCAACATGATGGGCTCCAGCGTCGAGGCCTCGGTGCTGGACTACATCCGCGAGGCCGACGCCGACCTGGCGCAGAAGATCATGGACAACATGTTCACGTTCGACGACGTGAACAAGATCGACGACAAGGGCATCCAGGCCGTGCTCAAGGAAGTGCAGAGCGAAAGCCTCATCGTCGCGCTCAAGGGCGCCAGCGCCGACCTGCGCGAGAAGATCTTCCGCAACATGTCCAGCCGCGCCGCCGAGACGCTGCGCGAAGACCTCGAGACGCGCGGCCCGGTGCGGCTGTCGGAGGTGGAGGCCGAGCAGAAGGAAATGCTCAAGATCGTGCGCCGCCTCGTCGACGAAGGCCAGATCGTGCTCGCGGGCGGCGGCGACGACCAGTTCGTTTAGCCCATGAAGCCCCTCGTCCAAGGAGTACCTTGGCCGGTCCCCCGAGGGGACGGCGACGCTTGCCGGATCGACCGGCAAGCACATCGCCATGACGGGCCGGCTTGGGAGCGGCCCGGCGCTCGGCCCGAAATGCAACGCCCGGACAACTGACATGGTCACGCGACAACCACCCCGGCAAGTTCCCCCGCCCGACCGCCGCGAAGGCGAGCGGCGCGGCAGCTACGCGCGCTTCATCCCCGGCGAGGAAGTCCAGGGCGCCAAGGCCTGGAGCCTGGACAGCCTGGGCGACCCGGCGCCCTCCCCGTTCGCGCCGATGCGCCCCGGCGTCGCGACACCGCCGCCGCCGGCCGCCGCACCGGTGCAGCCCCCGCCCCCACCCGAGCCCAGCGTGCAGGAACAGCTGCACGCGGCCCGCCAGAGCGGCTACCAGGACGGCTACCGCGACGGCATGGCCGCGCTGGACGCCTTCAAGCACAGCTTCGCGCAGCAGATCAGCGCGCAGGTCGGCCAGGTCGTGAAGAACTTCGATGACGAAATGCAGGCGCTGGAGGGCGAGATGGCCCAGTCCGTCGCCCGCATCGCCGTCGAACTGGCCCGCCAGGTCGTGCGCAGCGAGCTCACGCAGCGGCCGGAGCTGATCGCCCGCGTCGCGCACGATGCCGTCGAGGCGCTGCAACTTTCTGCGCGCCATGTGCGCGTGCGCGTGCACCCCGATGACTTCCCGCTGGTGCAGGACGGCGCCGGCCAGGAGCTGCAGGCCCGCGAGGCCCAGCTCATCCCCGACGCCGACGTGGCGCGCGGCGGCGTCAAGGTAGACGCCGACATCGCCAGCGTCGACGCGACGATCGCCGCCCGCTGGCAGCAGGCTGTGTCGGCCATCGGCCAGCAATCCATCTGGGAAGACCGCCGGGCGGAGGACGAATGACGTCCGCGCGCACCGAGCGCTGGCAGCGCTACCTGGCCGACCTCGAAACGCTGGCCGGCAACGCCGCGCCGCTGGAGTCGCAGGGCAAGCTGGTGCGCGTGGCCGGCCTGGTGCTGGAAGCCACCGGCATCAAGGTGCCGCTGGGGTCGGTGTGCCGCATCCAGATGCCCAGCTCGGGCAACAGCCCGCGCCGCGGCCTGGCACCGGTGAACGCCGAGGTGGTGGGCTTCTCGGGTGACCGCGCCTACCTGATGCCCACCGACGAGGTGCAGGGCCTGTCCAGCGGCGCCACCGTCGTGCCACGCCACCTGCCGCCGCTGGCGCCCCAGCTGGGCCAGCCGCTGCACCCCTGGCGCCGCGGCGAGGACCGCGGCCTGCACCTGCCCATGGGCGACGGCCTGCTGGGCCGCGTGGTGGACCCGCACGGCCACCCGCTGGACCGCGGCGGCGAGCTCAGCGCCATCCACAACGAGCCCATGGTGCGCCGCCCCATCAACGCGATGGACCGCGACCCCGTGCGCACGCCGCTGGACACCGGCGTGCGCGCCATCAACGCGCTGCTCACCGTCGGGCGCGGCCAGCGCCTGGGGCTGTTCGCCGGCACCGGCGTCGGCAAATCGGTGCTGCTGGGCATGATGGCCCGCTACACGCAGGCCGACGTCATCGTCGTGGGCTTGATCGGCGAGCGCGGCCGCGAAGTGAAGGAATTCATCGAGGACATCCTCGGCGAGCAGGGCCTGCGCCGCAGCGTCGTCGTGGCCGCACCCGCCGATGCGCCGCCGCTGATGCGCATGCAGGGTGCGCACTACGCCACGGCCATCGCCGAATACTTCCGCGACCAGGGCCGCCACGTGCTGCTGCTGATGGACTCGCTGACCCGCTACGCGATGGCCCAGCGCGAGATCGCGCTGGCCATCGGCGAGCCGCCGGCCACCAAGGGCTACCCGCCCAGCTGCTTCGCCAAGCTGCCGCAGCTGGTGGAGCGCAGCGGCAACGGCCTGCCCGGCGAGGGCTCCATCACCGCGTTCTATACGGTGCTGACCGAGGGCGACGACCCGCAGGACCCCATCGCCGATGCGGCGCGCGGCATCCTGGACGGCCACATCGTGCTGAGCCGCGAGCTGGCCGAGGCCGGCCACTACCCGGCCATCGACATCGAGCGCAGCATTTCGCGGGTGATGACCAGTGTTGCACCCCAAAACCAGGTCGATTCCGCGCGTCGGTTCCGCCAGCTTCTGGCGAAATACAACAAGGCCCGCGACCTGATCCAGCTCGGTGCCTACGCCCCGGGCGCGGACCCCGAGCTGGACCTGGCCGTGCGCCTGCATGCCGACATGACGCGGCTGCTGCAGCAGGACATGCACAGCCCGGCACTTCTTCACGCCAGCGTCAACCAGCTGCAGGCCGTGGTCCAGGGCGCCTAAACCTCCGGGTGGCGCCCGCCGATAACGACAGAGCGTCGGGCCCCTAGGCCGGGCGCTGCGCTGGAGCCCCCGATGAGTGCCACTGCCACCGATACCCTCAGCCTGCTGCTGGAACGCGCCGAAGGCGAGCGCGACGCCGCGGCCCGCGCGCTGCACACCGCCAGCACGCAGGCCGATGCCGCCCGCGCGCAGCACGGCGAACTGGCCGGCTACCGCCAGGAGTACCAGCAGCGCTGGACGCAGAGCTTCTCCCAGGGCACGACGATGAGCCTCGTCGGCTGCTACCAGAGCTTCGGCCAGCGGCTGAACCAGGCCGTCGACACGCAGGGCCACGTCGCCAACCACGCCGACCAGCGCCTGCACCGCGCCCGCGAGACGTTGCGCCAGGCCGAACTGCGCGTGGCCGCGCTGCGCCAGTTGATCGCCCGCCGCCGGGCCGAGGCCGACAAGCAGGCCCAGCGCCGCGAACAACGCGCCACCGACGAATTCGCCGCTCGCGCCCACCTGCGCCGCACCGCCCACGCCTGACGCCATGCTCGCCTCCGCCGCCCCCTTCATCGCCCCGAAGCCGCCAGCCCAGCCGCCGGCCACGCCCACCTCCGCGCCGGCCGCCGGCCCGAGCTTTGCGCAGCTGATGACCGTGCGCGCCGCGCTGCCGGTGCAGCCCGAGGCCACGCCGGCCGCCGAACCCGCCCCGGCGCCCCAGGCCGCCGCGCCGCGCCGCCCGACCCAGCCCGCCAAGCCCGCGCAGCAGCGCCCGGCAGAGGGCGCCCCCAAAGCCGAGGCCAAGGCACCGGCCGACAAGACCGACGCCGAAACCGCCACCGACGCCGTGACCGCCGGCGCCGACGAGGACGACGCCACCGACACGCCGCAGCTGAAGGAGTTCACGCAGCTGCTCGGCATGGCCGCCGCGCAACCCGAGGCCGCCAGGCCCGACCTGCACCGCGCCCATGGCGCGGCGGCGGCCGCTGCCGATGACGCTGCCCAGGGCAGCCCCGGCCGCCCCGGCCTGCGCGGCGTGGCCGCCGACACCGACCGCGCCACGGCGCAGCCCGCCGACGCCCGCCACGCGAAGGCCGCAGACCTGCACGCCGACACGGCCCAGGCCGACACCCGCGGCGAGACGCACGCGCTGCAGACGGCCAGCGCCGCGGCCTCCACCGCCAGCGAGCCCCCCCTGGTCGCCGCGCCCCCCGCCACGCCTGGCTTTGCCGCCGTGCTGGCGCAGGCGCTGCCCCTGGCCGCCGCGGACGCCGCGCCCACCCTCACCCACGCCGGCGTGCACGCCCCCGTGAAGAGCGACGCCTTCGCCCCCGAGCTGGGCGCCCGCGTCAGCCTGCTGGCCGTGGACGGCGTGCAGCAGGCGCAGCTGCAGCTCAATCCGGCCGACATGGGCCCGGTGACGGTGCAGATCACCGTCGACGGCAGCCAGGCGCAGGTGTCCTTCCACGCCGCGCAGGCCGAGACCCGCCAGGCGCTGGAGCAGAGCCTGCCCGACCTGGCCGCCGCGCTGCAGGGCCAGGGCCTCACGCTCGCCGGCGGCGGCGTGTTCCAGCAGGCTTCGCATGATGCAAGTCACGAAGGCGAGCGCGATGGCGACGGCGGCACGGCGCGCGACTCGCGCGGCGGCGGCGACCGCGTCGGTGCCGCGGCCACGCCGGGCGCGCCACCGGCACGCCGCAGCGTGGGCCTGCTCGACACCTTCGCCTGAGCCTGAAGTGGAAATAGCCACGGCAGGCGCCACCTAATCCAGGTTTGCGAGGCCGACCCGACGTCAATAATCGGGCACCGAAACGTCCACCGCGTGCCGTGGGCGTGCTGTTCAAGGAGTTCTCATGGCGACTGCGCCGGCTGCCGAAGAGGCCGCGCCCAAGGGCGGCGGCAGCAAAAAGCTGATCATCATCCTGGCGGCCGTGCTCGTGCTGGTGCTGGGCGGCGGTGGCGCGGCCTTCATGCTGCTGAAGAAGAAGCCCGCCGAGGATGGCGAGGAGGGCGATGTCGCCGCCGAGGACCACGCCCCCAAGACCAAGGCCAAGCCCAAGAGCGACCACCCACCCACGTTCGTGCCGCTGGACCCGTTCACGGTCAACTTGGCCGACAAGGACGTGGACCGCTTCGCGCAGATCGGCATCACGCTGGAGGTCGAGGACCCCAAGTTCGCCGAGCAGATCAAGGCTTACATGCCGGCCATCCGCAGCAACGTGCTGATGGTGCTGGCGCACAAGACCGCCGTCGAGCTGCTGACGCGCGAGGGCAAGGAAAAGCTGGCCAAGGACATCATGCGCGAGTCGGTGCGCCCCATGGGCATCGAGCTCGAGGACGAGGACGAGGAACCGCCGGCCGACGCGCCGAAAAAGAAGAAGAAAAAGAAGAAGGCGGCCGTCGAGAGCCCCATCACGCAAGTCCTCTTCTCCAACTTCATCGTGCAGTGACCGCGGGTCCGCCATGAATCAGCAGATCCTGTCTCAAGACGAAGTCGATGCACTGCTCCAGGGCATCACCGGCGAGAGCCAGAAGCTCGAGCAGGAGGAGGAGCAGGTTGGTGGCATCCGCGAGTACAACCTCGCGAGCCAGGAACGCATCGTCCGTGGGCGCATGCCCACGATGGAGATCATCAACGAGCGGTTCGCGCGCAACATCCGCGTGGGCCTGTTCAACTTCATCCGCAAGAGCCCGGAAGTCGCCATCGGCGGCATCAAGGTGCAGAAGTACAGCGCCTTCCTGCGCGAGATCGTGGTGCCGACCAACTTCAACATCGTCAGCGTCAAGCCGCTGCGCGGCTCGGGCCTGATCGTGTGCGACCCGACGCTGGTGTTCGCGGTGATCGACGCGCTCTTCGGCGGCGCCGGCAAGTTCCACACCCGCATCGAGGGCCGCGATTTCTCGCCCACCGAGCAGCGCATCATCGCGCGCCTGGTCGAGGTGATCATCGCCGAGTACCAGAAGGCCTGGCACGGCATCTACCCGCTGGAGCTGGACTACCAGCGCTCGGAGATGCAGCCGCAATTCGCCAACATCGCCACGCCCAGCGAGATCGTGGTGGCCACCTCGTTCACGCTGGAGATCGGCGACACCAGCGGCACCATCCACTTCTGCATCCCCTACTCGACGCTGGAGCCGATCCGCGACGTCCTGTACTCGACCATGCAGGGCGACTCCAACGAGCCCGATCGCCGCTGGGTGAACCTGCTGAAGAACCAGATCCAGGCCGCCGAGGTGGAGCTGGTGGCCGAGCTGGCGCACGCCGACGCAACGGTCGAGCAGCTGCTCGCCTTCAAGCCGGGCGACTTCATCGAGCTCGACCTGGAGAAGAACATCCACGCCAAGGTGGTCGGCGTGCCGGTGTTCGAGTGCCACTACGGCACCAGCAGCGGCAAATACGCCTTGAAAGTCGAACGCATGTTGACCGGGTCGAACATGACCTGGCTGGGAGAAAGCCATGTCAGCTGAGAACAGCAACGCCGCCGAGCAGGACGCGATGGCGGCCGAGTGGGCCGCGGCGCTCGCCGAATCCAAGCCGGGCGGCGCGGTCGAGGCCGCCACCGAGGTGCAGCCCGAGCAGGTGGCACCGGCCTCCTTCGCGAGCTTCGCGCCGACCACGGCGACGAACGCCGGCAACGACATCAACATGATCCTGGACATCCCGGTGCAGCTCACCGTGGAGCTGGGCCGCACGCGCATCCCGATCAAGCACATCCTGCAGCTCGCCCAGGGCTCGGTGGTGGAGCTCGACGCGCTGGCCGGCGAGCCGATGGACGTGCTGGTCAACGGCTACCTGATCGCGCAGGGCGAGGTGGTGGTGGTGAACGACAAGTTCGGCATCCGGCTGACGGACATCGTCACGCCGTCCGAGCGCATGCGCCGGCTGTCCAAGGCCGCTTGAACAGACCACCCCGTACCGGCTTCGCCGGCCCCCTCAAGGGGCGCCGCTGGCGGCCCGGCAAAGCCGGTTCCGCGGCGGCTGCTGGAGGGCGCCGCGCCTTCGGCGGCGGCGGTCGCCAGACTAGGCAGCGATTGCCTGTCTATTTGCGGGCTTCGACACGTCAAGTCGCTCCGCAGAATGCCGAGGCATGAACGCTTCCGGCCTGCTCCCCTTCCTGTGGTTCCTCGGGATCATCGCGCTGATCCCCGTCGCGCTCTGGCTGCTCAAGCGCACGCCGATGGGCGGCGCGGCAGCCGCGGGCGTGCTGCGCGTCGTCGCGCAACTGCCCACGTCGCCCAACCAGCGTCTGCTGGTCGTCGAGGTGGGCCAGGGTGAGGACCGCCGCTGGCTGGTGCTGGGCGCGACCGCCCAGAGCATCACGACGCTGCACACGCTGCCACCCCAGGCCGAGCCCCCGACACCAGCCACGTTCGCCACGCTGCTCAAGAAGGAGCGCGGCAATGCGGCCTAAGCACCTGATCGGCCTGGCGCTGCTCGCCGCAGGCAGCGCCATCGCGCAGACGCAGAGCCCGCCAGCCACGCTGCCGCTGCTGGTCGGCCAGGGCGCCGGCGGCAGCAGCTACTCGGTGCCCATCCAGACGCTGCTGTTCTTCACCGCCTTGGGCTTCCTGCCCGCGGTGCTGCTGATGATGACGGCGTTCACGCGCATCGCCATCGTGCTGAGCCTGACCCGCCAGGCGCTGGGCACGCAGGCCTCGCCGCCCAACCAGGTCATCGTGGGCCTGTCGCTGTTCCTGACCTTCTTCGTCATGAGCCCGACGCTGGACAAGGTCTACGCCGAGGCCTGGCAGCCCTACAGCGCCGGCACCATCCAGTTCGACGAAGCCCTCAAGCGCGCCGAGGTGCCCATGCGCGGCTTCATGCTGAAGCAGACGCGCCAGGCCGACGTTGCACTGTTCGCGCGGCTGGCCAAGCTGGACAACGGCATCAAGCCCGAGGACGTGCCCTTCAAGGTGCTGGTGCCGGCCTTCGTGACCAGCGAGCTGAAGAGCGCCTTCCAGATCGCCTTCCTGATCTTCATCCCGTTCCTGGTCATCGACATGATCGTGGCCAGCGTGCTGATGAGCCTGGGCATGATGATGCTGTCCCCCGTGCTCGTCGCCCTGCCCTTCAAGCTGATGCTGTTCGTGCTGGCGGACGGCTGGAACCTGCTGCTGGGCTCGCTCGCCGCCTCCTTTGTGACCTGACCGACCCGACATGGACGCACAACAAGTCTTCACCTTCGGCCAGCAGGGCCTCTACATGCTGATGCTGGTGTCCGCACCCATCCTCATCGTCGTGCTGCTGGTGGGCGTGGTCATCAGCGTGATCCAGGCCGCGACGCAGATCAACGAGGCGACGCTGTCCTTCGTGCCCAAGGTCATCGCCGCGGTGCTGACGCTGGCGGTCGCCGGGCCGTGGATGGTCACGCAGCTGGTGGAGTACATCCAGCGCACGTTGATGGCGATCCCGAACGCCGTCGGCTGACGATGTGTTGGCCCCTCGCCCAGCCTCGCACCGCTGAACGCGGGCGCGCCCGGTCGGTCCCCCGAGGGGACGGCGATGCCTACCGGCTCGACCGGCAGGCACATCGCCAAGGCGGGCCGGCTGGGGAGCGGCCCGTCGCTCGGCCCGCGTTTGAACGCACCATCGCCCGCTGACATGTTTTCCGTCACCGAAGCCCAGCTGCTGGCCTGGCTGAACCCGCTGCTGTGGCCCTTCATCCGCACGCTGGCGCTGTTCGCCGGCATGCCCACGTTCAGCCAGCGCAACGTGCCGCTGCGGCTGCGCATCGGCCTGTCGCTGTTCATCGCCGTGGCGGCCCAGCCGTCGCTGCCCGACATCCCGCCCACGCCGCTGGATTCGCTGCCGATGCTGACGCTGCTGATCGCGCAGCAGCTGCTGATCGGCCTGGCCATGGGCTTCGCGGTGCGCATCGTGTTTGCGGCGCTGGAGTTCGCCGGTGAAATCATCGGCCTGCAGATGGGCCTGAACTTCGCCGGCTTCTTCGACCCCGGCACCGGCGCCCAGGGGACCGCCAGCGCGCGCTTCTTCGGCAGCATGGTGGCGTTTTTGTTCATCGCCATCAACGGCCACCTGCTGCTCATCAACGCGCTGGTGCAGAGCTTCCACGCGTTCCCGGTCGGCGCCGAGCCCTTCGCCTTCCTGCGCGTGGCGCAGCCGCACAAATGGGGCGGCGAGATCTTCAACATCGGCCTGTGGATCGCGCTGCCGCTCATCACGATGCTGATGTTCGTCAACCTCGTGCTGGGCGTGATCTCGCGCGTCGCGCCGCAGATCGGCGTGTTCTCGGTGGGCTTCCCGCTGACCGTCAGCGTCGGGCTGATCGGCATGGTGGCCACGCTGCCGCTGATGCAGACGCCCTTCACCGTGGCGCTGGAGCGGCTGCTGGCGGCGTTCACCTGAGGCGCCGCTTCAAGGTCTCCGGTAGACGTTCACGGACTGCCCCGCAGAGGCTGCCATGAGGCGCAAGCCCCAGTCCTGCGGTGCCATGGCGCCGGGCAGAACGAGATGGACAGTCTCGCCCAGCGACGCCCAGTTGGGCGAGTCCTCGGAGACCTCCAGCCAGCGCTCACCCGGTCCCTGGAATGACAGGCAGAGGCAGTCGCCGATGTACGCATCCCGCCGGTAGGCTTCAACGCGTTGGATGTCATGCCAGACAAGGCGGTCGTCGCCACTGCCGATGCCATCGGCATCGACGACAACCGCCGCCAGTGCGGGGCGCTGGCCTTGCAGACGCGTCAGCAAGCGCTTGAAGTAGCGAGTCATCATGCCCACCGGGACATTGTCATCGCGTCATGCATCTTGCTGCGCATGTCCCGTCGGTCAGCACCCGCAGGGCTTCGGCGTCAGGCTGCACGCCCGGTCGGCGCATCAAGCCGCCACCGCGCGCCGCCCGGCCGGCTTACGTCGCGCGGCGGCGCAGCGCCGCCAGCCCCAGCAGTCCTGCCGCCAGCATCGCGTAGCTGCTCGGCTCCGGCACCGCACTGACCGTCAGGCCCGACAGCGTGCCGTTGTAGGTGCCGATCAGCGTTGCCGCGCCGGTGCCCAGGTTGATGCGGTAGATGCCCGTGGCCAGCGAGGTGCCGGCGTCCACGTTCAGGGCCGCATACGCCTCGCCGTTGCCCAGTACCTCGAAGCCGTTGGCCTTCAGCACGTCCACGCCCAGAGCGCCGACGGTGGTGATGGTGGGCGTGTTGAACGCCGACGGCGCCATCGCCAGCGTGTCGGTGGCCGCGTCGATGTAGTACAGCGCGGTGCTCGCCGGCGCGGCGGTGGGCATCAGCGTCGAGTTCGTGTAGGCCACACCCGTGAAGCCAGCAGCGATCTTGTTGGCCGCGTTGCCGACCGCGCCCGTGGCGGCGTTGATCGCGAAGTTGTCGCCCGCCGAGCTGACCAGCCGCAGCGAGGCGCCGGTGCCGAAGTCCGCCACCGGGTTGAAGTCGATGCCGTAGCCCAGGTTGGCCTGCACCACCGGGGCGCTCAGCGCGGCCACCCAGGTTGCAGCGCCGGTCATCTCGTTGACGGTGTAGAGCTGGTTCATCGTGCTGACGCCGTAGACCTTGCCGTCCTTGGGCCGCGTGTCGATGCCCACGAGGCGATCCCCCGCCATCAGGCCGGAGATGTCGGTGTTGGTGGCGCCGGCGATGTTCGCCGTGTCGATACGGCTGATCTGGCCCTGGCTGTTCAGGCCGACCAGCGTGACCGCCTGGGCCGAGGCGGCCGTCAGCAGCGCTGCCGTGGCGAGCGCCGTGCGAGAGAAGAACGTCATGGGAAGTGCTCCTGGTGAAGGTGAGGGACGGGGAACGTCCTCACCTACGACCGGGCACCGGCGCCGGATGCGCGGCGCCTGCCCTTCCCCCTAACTTGAGCTCAGGCCTCGCGCAACGCCGTCGTCACCGGCAGCCTGGCCGCCCGCACCGCCGGGAACAGCCCGCCGACGAAGCCGATGGCCAGCGCCCACTTGATGCCTTCCCACAGCAGCTGCGGCGACACGGCGAGGTTGAAGCTCAGCTTGCCGACCGCACCGGCCGACATCGTCGACGCCTCGAAGCCGTTGAACAGCAGCCATGCGACGAAGCCGCCGATCGCGCCGCCCAGCAGCGCCAGCAGCGTCGTCTCCAGCATCACCGCCACCACGACGGGCAGGCCGCGGAAGCCGATGGCGCGCAGCGTCGCGATCTCGCGGGCGCGGCTGGCCACGGCGGCGAACATCGTGTTGAGCGCGCCGAACACCGCGCCCACGGCCATGATGGCGCCCACCGTGATGCCGATGATGCGCAGGATCTGCGTCATGCGCTCGGCCTGCTTGGAGAAGAACGCCAGCGTCGTCGTCGCCTTGACCTTGAGCTGCGGGTTGCCCTCCAGCGCCTCGCTGAAGGCCTGGATGGCCGCCGGGTTCTCCAGCTTCACCGTCGCCGAGTTGCGGCCGCCGCCACGCCGGTAGGCATCGTTGACGACGTTCGCATCGCCCCACAGCTCCGACTCCATCGCATCGCCCGACGCGAACACGCCCACCACGGTCCACGGCTGGTTGCCCAGCTTCAGCGTCGCGCCGACGGTGAGGCCGTCGAACTGCCGCACCGCGCCCTTGCCGACGATGAGCTCGCGCAGGCCCGCCTGGAAGCTGCGGCCCTGAACGATCTTCACCTGGGGCCGCACCGCGAAGGCCGCATCGCTGACGCCGCGCACCTGGGCGCTGCCGGTGTCGCCGGTCTTGCTGCCCTTGACGGGCAGGTTGGCGGCGGCAACCGTTTCGGCCGAAATGATGGGCTCGCCCTTGGCGTTGCGGGCGACGCCGGGCGCCTGCTCGATCTGCACGACGTCCTCGCGGCTCAACGACGACGACACCTCGTTGGCCGACGCGCCGCGCATGACGATGGCGGTGTCCAGGCTGCCCGAGTTGCGCTGCGTGCGCGCATAGCCTTCGGCCATCGCCAGCAGCGACACGAGCACGCCCACGACACCGGCGATGCCCACGACGATGACGGCCGACGAGCCCAGCCGCTGCGTCAGCGTGCTGAGGCCCACCGACGCCACCGAGCGCGCCTGCGCCCCGGTGCGGAACAGGAACATCCATGCCGCCAGCAGCACGGCGAGCGCGAGCGCCCCCCACCAGGGCAGCATCACCCAGCCGGCCAGCAGCACGGCCATCAACAGCACGAGGCCGAGGTTCTTCAGGAGCTTCATGGTCAGGCCTCCCGATGGGCCGCCCCGAGGGAGGCCTGCGCCCCCTCGGGGGGCAGTGAACGAAGTGAGCGTAGGGGCGTCATGTCAGGCCCTCCCGGCCAGTGCATCGGTGATGTTCACGCGCATCGCCCGCAAGGCCGGGAACGCGCCCACCAGCAGGCCGAACAGCAGCGCCAGGCCCACGCCCACCAGCCAGCTCGCCAGGCCGGCGGCCGGCAGGTTCAGCGCGCCGCCGCTGCCCGCGCTGACGGCGGGCCCGATGACGCTGGCCAACAGCAGGCCGACGCCGCCGCCGATCAGCAGCAGCAGCACCGACTCGGCCAGCACCATGGCCAGCACGCTGCCGCCGGAGAAGCCCAGCGTCTTCAGCACGGCAATCTCGCCGGTGCGCTCGCGCACCGCCTGCATCATCGTGTTGCCCGCCAGCAGCAGCAGCGTGAAGAACACGGCGCCCATGATGGAGGTGACGATGAGGTTGATGTCGGCCAGCTGCCGCATCCACGCCGACATCGCGGCCTGCTCGGTCTGCGTGCGGGTCTCGTGGTCGGAGTTCGCCGAGATCTCGTCGATGGCCTTGAGCACGCGATCGGCCTGGTTGACGTCCTTCACGCGCGTCACGTACCAGCCCACCTGGCCCTGGTTCCACGGCGTCGTGTCGTCGAAGTACTTCCAGTTCAGCAGCAGCATCTGGTCGTAGAACGCGCCGCTCTTCTTGTCCGGCACCTTGATCAGGCCGGCGATCTTGAACGGCCAGTTCTGGCTGCCGTTGCGGTCCGGGAAGATGGTGGACTGCATGGGAATCTGGTCGCCCACCTTCCAGCCGAACTTCTTCGCCAGGCCCTCGCCGACGAGGACGCCGTCCTTGGTCTCGGCGAACGCCTTGCGGTGCTCGGCCGAGACGTCCATCTCGGGGTAGACGTCCAGGTAGTTGGGCGACACGGCGAAGCTGAACACCTGGTTCTCGGGCTTCTGGTACGCGCCGCCGAACCAGTTTGCAAAGGCCACGTCCTTGACGCCGTCGATCTGCGCTATGCGCGCGCCCAGCGACATGGGCAGCAGCTGGATGAAGCTGAGCCGCGCGCCGGTCTGCAACCGTTGCGCCCCGTTCGCACTTTTCCCGGCCTGGTCGAAGCCCACGCGCACCGCGTCCAGCAGCCCGAACAGCAGGAAGGCCGTGATGATGGACACCAGCGTCAGGAAGGTGCGCCCCTTGCGCCTGAACAGCGCGGCCCAGATGAGGTGAAGGTATTTCATGGCGTCACCTCGCTGGCTCAGGCCACGGCCTCGGCTTCGCTGACCAGCGTGCCCTTGTCCAGATGCAGCGTGTGGCTGGCGCGCGCCGCCGCGCGCGGGTCATGCGTGACCATGACGATGGTCTTGCCATGCTCGCGGTTGAGCGCCTGCAGCAAGGTCAGCACGTCCTCCGCACTCTGGCGGTCCAGGTCGCCGGTGGGTTCGTCGCAGACGAGCAGCGTCGGGTCGGACACGATGGCCCGCGCGATGGACACGCGCTGCTGCTGGCCGCCCGACAGCTCGGTGGGCTTGTGCGACGCGCGGTCCGACAGCCCCACCAGCTGCAGCGCGATGGCCGCGCGCTTACGACGCTCGGCGGCCGACAGCTTGGTCAGCAGCAGCGGCAGCTCGACGTTCTTCTGGGCCGACAGCGAGGGCATCAGGTTGTAGAACTGGAACACGAAGCCCACCTTGGCGGCCCGCCAGCGGGCCAGCGCGGCGCCCGACAGCTTGTCGATGCGCTCACCGCCCACCGAGATGGCGCCGCCGCTGGGCGCGTCCAGCCCGCCCATCAGGTTCAGCAGCGTCGTCTTGCCCGAACCCGACGGGCCCATCAGGGCGAGAAAGTCGCCCTGCGCCACGTCGAGGTTGATGCCATGCAGCACCTCCACGGTCTGCTTGCCGCGGGTATAGGCCTTGGACAGGTCCCGGACTTCGATCAAAGCGCTCATGCTCATTCCTTGTTGGAGACGGTTGAACCTTGCTTGAGTTCCGCGGGCGGCGACACGACCACCGTCTCCCCGGCCTTCACCCCTTCGGTGACGAGGTGGAACTTGCCCACGCTGGCACCCTCCTTGAACGTGCGTTGCTGCGCGCGGCCCTCGGCCACGACGAACACCACCGGCACGCCGTCCCGTTCGGTCACCGCGTCCGGCGGCACCAGCACGCCGGGCACCGGCTTCGCATCCACCGGCGCCTTGGCCGCCAGGAAGCTCACGCGCACGCCCATGTCGGGCACCACGCGCTCGTCCTTCTGCTCCAGCGCCACGCGCACCTTGACGGTAGCCTTGCCGCGGTCGGCGCTCGGGATGACCGCGACGACATGGGCGGGGATCTTCCAGTCCGGGTAGGCGTCCAGCACCGCCTCGCAGGGCATGTCGGCCTTGACCTGGGAGATGTAGGCCTCGTTGACGTCCACACTGACCTCCAGCGAGTCCATGTCGACGATGGTGCCCACGCCGGTGCGCGTGAAGCCGCCGCCGGCGGACAGCGGCGAGATGATCTCGCCCACCTGCGCCGCGCGCGCCGTGACGATGCCGTCGAACGGCGCCCGCACCGTCGCGTAGTCGTAGTTCACGCGCGAGGCCCGTGCCTGCGCCTGTGCCGCCTCGACCTGGCGCTGCGCCGCCTCCAGCTGCGCCGCCACCGTCTTCACGGCCGTGGCCGCCTGCTCGCGCGACTGCCGCGTCGTCATGCCGGCGGCGTTCAGCTCGGCCTGGCGGCGCTCATCGGCCTGGGCCTGCGCGAGCTGCGCGCGCAGCTGGCCCAGGTTGGCCTCGGCGGTGCGCACCTGCGCCTCGGCCGCGGCCAGCCCGGCCTTCAGGCCGGTGTCGTCCAGCCGCGCCAGCACCTGGCCCTTCCTGACCTTGAAGCCCTCGTCGATGAGCACCTCGGTCAGCGTGCCGGTGATCTGCGCCGACACGGTGGCCATGCGGCGCGCCGTCACATAGCCGGTGGCCTGCAGCACCGCGTTGGGCGAGACGCCCTGGCCGTTGGCCTTCACGGCGACGGTCTGCACCGGCACGGCCCTGTTGGCGTTGAGATACCACCAGGCGCCGCCGCCCGCCGCTGCCAGCAGCACGGCAGCGCCGGCCAGCCCCCACACCCACTTCGGCGTGCCACCGCCGTGATCCTCGCGCTGCGCACCGTCGATGCGCAGCTCCTTCAGCATTCCGGTATCGATGACGCACTCCTGGAAGAAGGTTCACCGGGCCGGCCAATGCCGCACCCGCTAGAAAACGGGTGAAGTCTGCGCAGGGCGCGTCACCGGCGCCGGTCTTGTTCGACCAACGGTCGCCGGGGGTGGCGAATCGACAGCCAGCGGGGATGAATGGCGGCCGGACGGGGCGAACCGCCGCTAGCTGGCCACCAGGCCGTTGCGGATCGCGTAGACCGTCAGCTCGGAGTTGTTCGTCAGGCCCAGCTTCTCCAGCACGCGGGCGCGGTAGACGCTGACGGTCTTGGGGCTGAGCATCAGCTCCTCGGCGATGTCCGACAGCCGCTTGCCCGACGCGATCATCACCAGCGTCTGCAGTTCGCGGTCCGACAGCTTCTGGTGCGCCAGCTCGGTGACCGGCGCCGTCAGGCTCTCCACCAGCATCTGCGCGATCTCGGGCGTCACGTACTTGCGGCCCTGCGCCACCGTGCGCACGGCCTGCACCAGCGTCGCCGGGTCGCCGCCCTTGTTCACGTAGCCATAGGCGCCCGCCTTCAGCGCGCGGATGGCGTACTGGTCCTCCGGGTACATCGACACGATCAGCGTGCGCAGCGGCGAGCCCTCGTCCTTGAGCACGTGCAGCACGTCCAGGCCCGAGCGGCCGGGCATGTTGATGTCCAGCACCAGCACGTCGCAGGGGTCGCTCTGGCCCAGCTTGTGCAGCAGGCCGCGCAGCTCCGTGTAGTCGCCGGCTTCGCCGACCACCTGGATGTCGTCGGCATCAGCCAGCGTGTCGCGGATGCCGCGGCGGATCAGACCGTGGTCGTCACAAAGGATGACGCGGATCATGCTTGATGCGGCAGTTGAGCAAGCCCGAGGGCGTGGCGAGTCGGGACGCTCGCAAGGCGTGACACTGAGCCCGGACTCAAACAGTCCTGAGGACTGTTTGTGCCTGGCGAAGGACTTGGCCTCAGGCCAAGGCACGCAGTGGGCTCCTGCCCACAAGGAGAAACAACGCAGCGAGCGGCCCGAAGCGCCAGGCCAGCGGGCGTGCAGCGCTTTTGCCGGGCGTGTCGTGCATGGCCCGCCCCCGCTGGCGCAGGGGGCTCGGCGTGCGCGATGACTAGTAAGCGGTCAACTGCCGGATCAAGCATCACAGTCGCCCCCAGATGGATTGGCCAACGTCGTCGCGGCCGAAATCGGTCGTGTCGTCCAGCGCGTCGATGGCGTCGGCATCCAGCGGCACCGTCAGGATCAGGCTGGTGCCCTGCCCCGGCGTGCTGGACAGGTCCACCCAGCCGCCCACCGTTGCCGCCCGCTCGTGCAGGCCGCGGATGCCGAAGGATCGCTCCTTGGCCAGGTCCTGCGCCGCCACGCCGCGGCCGTTGTCGCGGATCTCCAGCGTCAGCACGCCGGAGTCCAGGCTCAGCTCCAGGTCCACGCGCGTCGCGCCGGCATGCTTGGACACGTTGGTCAGCGCCTCCTGTGCCGTGCGGTAGGCCACCAGCGGCACGCCGGGTGGCAGCGCCAGGCGCGCCTCGCCGATGCGCAGCCCCGCCTCGATGCCGGTGCGGCGCTCGAAGCGCGCCGTCATCCACTGCAGCGCGGCCACGAGGCCCTGCTCCAGGATGGCCGGCCGCAGGTTGTGCATGATGCGCTGGCTGGCGTCGATGGCCGAGCTGACCGTCTCCAGCGCCGCCGCCACGCGGGCGCGCACCTCAGGCTCCTGGGCATGGCGGTCGATCCAGGCCAGGTCGAACTTGATGGCCGTCAGCGAGCCGCCCACGTCGTCATGGATCTCGCGCGCGATGGCCGCGCGCTCCAGCTCCACGCTGGTCTGCAGGTGGCCGGCCAGCTGGTGCAGGCGCTGCTTGGAGCGCACCAGTTCTTCCTCCGACGCGCGCCGAGCGCGCTCGCTGTCGGCCGCGTCGATGGCGTGCAGCAGGGCCGGCACCAGCCGCGCCAGGTTGTTCTTGAGCAGGTAGTCAGACGCGCCGTTGCGCATCGCCGCCACCGCGGCGTCCTCGCCGATCTCGCCGGACACCAGCAGGAACGGCATCAGCAGCTGGCGCTCCTTGACGGCCTCCAGCACCTGCAGCCCGGTGAAGCCCGGCAGGTTGTAGTCGGAAATGATGGCGTCCCAGGGCCGGTCCAGCGCCGCCAGCACGGCCGGCAGCGTGTCCAGCCGCTCCATCTCCAGGCTCAGCCCGGCACGCGCCAGCTGCGCGAGGATGAGATGGTGGTCGAGGTCGGCATCCTCGACATGCAGCACGCGCAGGACTCGGCCGGCCTGTTCGACACCTGGGATCGTCATGGGCCCGCAGTATGCCCCGCCCGGCAACGGTGCCCCGGCGCCACGCTCAACGCCTGCCAGACCGGTAATACCGCTCGTTCTCACATCATCTCAAGGTCGACAGCTGCCGAAAATGGGGTGAACATGCCATGATTGATTTGCCCTGACCGACTCCACAGGGCCATGGGACAAGAAGCAGCATCCCCTCGCGGAGACACGATGCAGACAGAAACCTCCACCGCAGCCGAATTCGACGACGCCGTGGCCGCCATGCCGCTGCTGGCGGCTGCGGAATTGCAGGATCACCTGATGACGGTGACCAACGACCTCGAGCGTCTGCAGCGCCTGCTCGACGACGCCGGCGAGGCCTTGTCCACGCACTTCTACAGCGCGTCCAACCAGACCATGTCGCTGCTCAGCGGCAGCGATGGCGGACCGGCCTCGGAAGGTCTGAAGCAGATCATGCAGGACATCGCCGGCGCCATCACCGCGCTGCAGTTCCAGGACATGGCCACGCAGCTGATCGCCCACACCAGCCAGCGCCTGCGCAACTGCGCCGACCAGTTGGCCCGCGACACCTTCGGCATGGATGACGAGGACGGCGTGGCCGTCGTCGAGATCGCGCCGCTGCGGCCCAACCCGGTCACGCAGGACGAGATGGACGCCGGCTCCATCGAACTTTTCTGAACCCCTCAGCCAGACTCAGGCACCACGTTCCCTCGGAGAAAACCAGATGACCCACTCAATCCTTGCTGTCGACGATTCGGCCTCGATGCGCCAGATGGTGGCCTTCACGCTCAAGAACGCCGGCTTCAACGTGGTGGAAGCAGTGGACGGGCAGGACGCCTGGGAGAAGTCCGGCCAGCGCGATTTCGACCTCGTGCTGACCGACCAGAACATGCCCCGCATGGACGGCATCAGCCTGACCAAGAAGCTGCGCGAGAACCCCAAGTTCAAGACCACGCCCATCCTGATCCTGACCACCGAGTCCAGCGACGCGATGAAGCAGGCGGGCCGCGCCGCAGGCGCCACGGGCTGGCTGGTCAAGCCCTTCGACCCGGCCAAGCTGATCGAGGTGATCGGCAAGGTCATCCGCTGATTCCGGTTCCAGGGGAGCACCAGCCATGGGTGACATGACCACTGAAGGCGCCAGCATCAGCGCCGGCATCGACCTCAGCCAGTTCTACCAGGTCTTCTTCGAGGAAGCCGGGGAGAACCTCGACAACATGGAGCAGTTGCTGCTCAATGTGAACGTCGAGGCCGCGGACGACGAGGAACTGAACGCCATCTTCCGCTGCGCCCACTCCATCAAGGGCGGCGCGGCGACCTTCGGCTTCAGCGACGTCGCCGAGCTGACGCACCAGATGGAGACGCTGCTGGACAAGCTGCGCCGCCACGAGCTGCAGCCCAACGCCGCGATGGTGGACGTGCTGCTGCAGTCCGGCGATGCGCTGCGCGCACAGCTGGGCCGCCACCAGGGCTCCGGTGCCGACCCGTTCGACACCACCGACCTGCTGGTCAGCATCAAGAGCTTCGTCGAAGGCGGCGGCGCCCCGGCGGCGCCTGCCGCGGCCGCACCGGCCCCGAAGGTGGTTGCACCGCCGCCGGCCGCGCCTGCCAACCCGGGCGCCCGGCTGCTGGAGCTGCAGGTCGGCCCGCTGACCGACCTGAGCCTGGCCGACAACCTCGTCGAGCTGTTCAAGGAAATCACCGATCTCGGCACCATCGAGCCGCTGGACGCAGGGCAGAGCTCCGACGGCATGCGCCGCTTCAAAGTGCTGACCAGCTCCACCGACAACGACCTGCTGGATCTGTTCACCTTCCACGTCGCACGCGAACAGGTCAAGCTGATGCCGCTGGGCACCGGTTTCGGCTTCTACGACGGCGCGCCCGGCGCACCGCCGGCCGAGGCGCCGTCCACCGACCCGGGCTACGGCTTCTTCGACGACGCCCCCGGCGTCCCGGCCGGCGGCGCGCCCGAAGCGGCGGCGCCGGCACCGGCTGCCGCGGCGCCCGCGCCTGCGGCCATCGTGCCTGCCCGCCCCGCCACGCCGGCCAAGACCGACGCCAAGCCCGCAGCCGGCGGCATGGACCAGACCACGCTGCGCGTGTCCATCGAGAAGGTCGACCAGCTCATCAACCTCGTCGGCGAGCTCGTCATCACGCAGGCCATGCTGGCGCAGAACAGCCGCGAGCTGGATCCGGCGCTCTACCAGCAGCTCACCTCGGGCCTGGCCGACCTGGAGCGCAACACGCGCGACCTGCAAGAGTCCGTCATGTCGATCCGGATGATTCCGATGTCGACCGTGTTCAACCGCTTCCCGCGCATGCTGCGCGACCTGGCGGCCAAGCTGGGCAAGAAGGTCGAGCTGGTCACGCAGGGCGAGGCCACCGAACTGGACAAGAGCCTCGTCGAGAAGATCACCGATCCGCTGACCCACCTGGTGCGCAACAGCTGCGACCACGGCATCGAGATGCCGGCCGACCGCGTCGCCCGCGGCAAGCCCGAGCAGGGCACGATCACGCTGGTCGCCTCCCACCAGGGCGGCAGCATCGTCATCGAGGTGCGCGACGACGGCCGCGGCCTGAACCGCGAGAAGCTCATCAAGAAGGCCCGCGAGAAGGGCATCGACGCGCCGGACACGATGACCGACGCCGAATGCTGGAACCTGATCTTCGCGCCCGGCTTCTCCACCGCCGAGCAGGTCACCGACGTGTCCGGCCGCGGCGTCGGCATGGACGTGGTCAAGAAGAACATCACGTCGCTGGGCGGCACGGTCGAGATCGACTCCGCCGAGGGCTACGGCATGAAGGTCTCCGTGCGCCTGCCGCTGACGCTGGCCATCATGGACGGCATGAGCGTGGGCGTGGGTGACGAGTGCTACATCCTGCCGCTGAGCAGCGTCGTCGAGTCCTTCCAGGTGCAGTCGGACACCATCAAGACCGTCGCCGGCTCCGGTCGCGTCGTCGAGGTGCGCGACGAGTACATGCCGGTCATCGAGCTGGAGAAGGTGTTCGACGTGCCGCGCTTCGACTTCGAGCACGTCAGCTCCATCATGGTCGTCGTGGAAGCCGAAGGCGGCCGCGTCGCGCTGCTGGTGGACGAGCTGCTGGGCCAGCAGCAGGTCGTCGTGAAGAACCTCGAAGCCAACTACCGCAAGGTCAACGACGTGTCCGGCGCCACCATCATGGGCGACGGCCGTGTCGCGCTCATCCTGGACGTCGGCAGCCTCGTGCGCCGGTCTCGCCACTAACAATCCACCAACGACAGAGAGGTCCGCATGGAAGCCAGCAACGTCCCCGCCCTGCGCCAGCAAGGCGCCGTCACTGCCAAGTCCCTTGGCCCCGCCAGCGGCGAGTACCTGACCTTCCGCCTCGGCTCCGAGGAATACGGCATCGACATCCTGAAGGTGCAGGAAATCCGCTCCTATGAGCAACCCACCCGCATCGCCAACGCGCCGGACTTCATCAAGGGCGTCGTCAACCTGCGCGGCGTCATCGTCCCCATCGTGGACCTGCGCCTGAAGCTGGGCTGCCCGACGGCCGAGTACAACAGCTTCACGGTCGTCATCGTGCTGAACGTGAAGAACCGCGTGGTGGGCGCCGTGGTCGATTCGGTGTCGGACGTGCTGGAGCTGAACCGCGACGCGATCCGCCCGGCGCCTGAGCTGAGCGCGGCGTCTGTCGACACCAGCTTCATCACGGGCATCGGCGCCGTGGGCGAGCGCATGCTGATCCTGATGGACATCGAGGGGCTGATGAGCAGCGCCGACATGGGCCTGATGGACGCGGCAGTCGCGGCCTGATCGTCTTCATTTTCTGAGTCCTGTGAGACGCCCCGCCAGGTGCCGGGGCGCGCGGAGCGCCGTCCGCTTGGTCTTCTGGAGAACTGCATGAGCCAACCCGTTCACTCCATTGCCCGCCAGGTCTCGATGACCGGCGCCATCGCCGTTGCGGCGGTGCTGCTGGGGGTCAGCCTGGTCGTCGGCACGCTGTTGAAACGCTCGGCCAACGAACAGGTGCAGACCTGGGTTGGCGACAAGGCCGCCACGCTGGTCGACGCGATGCAGGCGATGGACGATGTCGCCGCCAAGCAAGTGCAGCGCAGCTTCGGCGCGTTCCGCCAGGAGTTCGGCCCCAGCTTCAACCTCGACGAAGCCACGGGCGAACTGCGCGACTGGGGCCCCAAGCTCAACGGCAACTTCACGCAGGTCGACAAGTTCACGGCCGTCACCGGCGCCATCGCGACCGTGTTCGCGCTGAAGGACGGCGACTTCGAGCGCATCACCACGTCGCTGAAGAACGAGAAGGGCGAACGGGCCATGGGCACGATGCTGGGCAAGCAGAGTCCGGCCTTCGCCAACGTGTCGGCCGGCAAGCCGTACACCGGCCGTGCGCTGCTGTTCGGCCGCGCCTACATGACGCACTACGAGCCGATCAAGAACGACAACGGCAAGGTGGTGGGCATCCTGTTCGTCGGTTTCGACCTGGACTCGTTCGGCGAAGCCATGGATCGCATGGCGGGCAGCGCCAAATTCTTCGAACACGGTGGCACCTACATCGTCGCGATGCCGTCGGACCCGTCCAAGGCGCAACTGGCCGCTCACCCCACCGCCAAGGGCAAGCTGCTGGCCAGCGTGGCGCCCGGCTTTGAGAAGCAATTGGCTGAGCAAAAGGACAGCGCGGTCGTGTTCGACGAGGTGCCCGACGTGCTGGGCAACGGTCTGTCCGACAACTTCGCCATCGCCCGCAAGAGCGACAAGACCGGCTACTGGGTCGTGGCCCAGGTGTCGCGCGGCGAAGCGCAGGCCGCCGGCCGCGCCACACTGTTCTTCTTCTGGGGCGCCTTGGCGCTGACCGCCGTGGGCCTGGGCTTCGGCCTGATGTGGATGATGCGGCACTGGGTGGCCCAGCCGCTGGCCTCGCTGCAGAAGGCCGTGGGCGCCATCGCCGACGGCGACCTGACCCAGTCGGTCAGCAGCAGCCGCAGCGACGAGATCGGCTCGCTGATCCAGGACACCGAAGGCATGCGCCAGCGCCTGGCCACCACCATCGGCACGGTGCGCAATTCGGTCGACAGCATCGGCACCGCCAGCACCGAAATCGCCACCGGCAACCTCGACCTCAGCCAGCGCACCGAGCAAACCGCAAGCAACCTGCAAAACGCCGCGTCGGCGATGAGCGAGCTGACCGGCACGGTACGCCAGACGGCCGACTCGGCCCGCACGGCCAACCAACTGGTGCAGTCCGCCGTGTCGGCCGCCACGCGCGGCGGCGAGGTGGTGGGCCAGGTTGTCACGACCATGGATGACATCAACGCGGCCAGCAAGAAGATCTCCGACATCATCGGCACCATCGACGGCATCGCCTTCCAGACCAACATCCTGGCGCTGAACGCCGCGGTGGAAGCCGCGCGGGCTGGCGAACAAGGCCGCGGCTTCGCGGTGGTGGCGGGCGAAGTACGCTCGCTGGCACAGCGCAGCGCCGAGGCTGCCAAGGAGATCAAGACGCTGATCGGCAACAGCGTGGAGCGCGTGGAGAACGGCGCCCGCCTGGTGCAGACCGCCGGCACGACGATGGGCGAGATCGTCTCCAGCGTGCAGCGCGTGCAGGACATCATCGGCGAGATCAGCTCCGCGGCCACCGAGCAGAGCGAGGGCATCGCCTCGGTCAACACGTCCGTCGTGCAGCTGGACCAGATGACGCAGCAGAACGCGGCGCTGGTGGAAGAGTCCGCCGCCGCCGCCGAAAGCCTGAAGGAGCAGGCGCAGCGCCTGGTGGAAGCGGTGGCGGTGTTCCGCGTCAGCGGCAGCGAGCCCAGCACGCGCCGCGCCAGCGCGCCCAGCCTCCCCGCTGCGGCCCCGGCGCCCGTGACAGCCTCGCTGTCGCCTGCCACTGCACCCAAGGCAGCGGCCTTCAAGCCGGCTGCCGCCGCACCCAAGCCTGCAGCGGCGGCGGTGAAGAAGCCGGCGCCGGCCGTCGTGGCGCCCCGCCCTGCCCCGGCCCCAGCCCCGGTCACGGAAGAAGGCGACTGGGAAACTTTCTGAGGCTTCCACGCCGCTTCCAACGCTGACGGTACAAACAACAAGGCCCGCTCGACGCGGGCCTTGTGTATTTGGCGAAGCGAAGCGTCAGACGCGCTCGGCCACCCAGCCTGCCACGCTGTTCAACGCCGCGGCCACGCCGGCCGGCTGCGTGCCACCGGCCATCGCCAGGTCGGGCTTGCCGCCGCCCTTGCCGCCCACCTGCTGGGCGACGAAGTTGACCAGCTCGCCGGCCTTCACCTTGCCAATGCTGTCGGCCGTGACACCGGCCGCCAGTTGGACCTTGTCGCCGTCCACCGCCGCCAGCACGATGGCCGCCGTCTTCAGCTTGTCCTTGAGCTTGTCCATGGTCTCGCGCAGCGTCTTGGCGTCGGCGCCTTCGAGCTTGGCGGCCAGCACCTTGAGGCCCTTCACGTCCACCGCCTGGGCCAGCAACTCGTCGCCCTGGGCCGAGGCCAGCTTGCTCTTGGCCGCCGTCAGCTCCTTCTCCAACTGGCGCACCTGCTCCAGCACGGCATGCAGGCGCTGGCCCAGCTCGTGCGGCGTGGTCTTGAGCGTCATCGCAGCGCCCTGCACGGTGGTCTCCAGCGACTGCAGATAGGTCAGCGCGTTGTCGCCGGTGACGGCCTCGACACGGCGGATGCCGGCCGCAACGCCCGACTCGGCCACGATCTTGAACAGTCCGATGTCACCGGTCGCCTTCACGTGCGTGCCGCCGCAGAGTTCCTTGGAGCTGCCGATGGACAGCACGCGCACGGTCTCGCCGTACTTCTCGCCGAACAGCATCATCGCGCCGGACTTCTGCGCATCGTCAAGGGCCATGACCTTGGCCTCGGCACCGGCGTTGGCCAGGATCTCGGCGTTGACCAGCGCCTCGACCTCGCGGATTTCCTCGGCCGTCATCGGCGCGTTGTGCGCGAAGTCGAAGCGGGTGCG
>JAYSCT010000069.1:0-1204 GCA_041914785.1 Roseateles sp. | reverse complement strand
CACCTCGCGCAGGGCCTTGTGCATCAGGTGGGTGGCGCTGTGGTTGCGCACGGTCTTCGCGCGGCGCTCGGCGTCGACCTTGGCGGTGAAGGTGTCACCCACCTTCACCGTGCCTTCGACGACCTGGCCGTGGTGGCCGAACACGTCGGCCTGGATCTTCAGCGTGTCGGCCACGACGACGCGCGTCGTGCCGTTGCGCAGGTCACCGGCATCGCCGACCTGGCCGCCGCTCTCGGCGTAGAACGGCGTGTGGTCCAGCACGATGACGGCGTCGTCGCCGGCCTGGGCCTCGTTCACTTGCGCACCGTCGATGTAGATGGCCGTGACCTTGCTCGTCTCGCAGACCAGGTGCTCGTAGCCGTGGAACTGCGTGGCCGCACCGCTGTAGGCGAGCCCCTGGGCCATCTTGAACTTGCCGGCGGCGCGGGCGCGGTTCTTCTGCTCTTCCAGCAGCTCGTTGAAGCGGGCCTCGTCCACCGTCACGCCGCGCTCGCGGCAGACGTCGGCGGTCAGGTCGACCGGGAAGCCGTAGGTGTCGTGCAGCTTGAAGGCGGTATCGCCGTCGACATTGCCCTTGGCCAGCGCACCTTCGAGGATTTCCATGCCGGTGGCGATGGTCTGGAAGAAACGCTCCTCCTCCTGCTTCAGCACGTCCGTCACGCGGGCCTGCGCCTGGCGCAGCTCGGGATAGGCATCGCCCATCTCGGCGGCCAGCGCGGCCACGAGCTTGTGGAAGAACGGCGTGCGCGCACCCAGCTTGTAGCCATGGCGGATGGCGCGGCGGGCGATGCGGCGCAGCACATAGCCGCGGCCGGCGTTGCCGGGAATGACGCCATCGACGATGGTGAACGAGCAGGCGCGGATGTGGTCGGCGATGACCTTCAGCGACGGGCTGTCGAGAGGGACCCGCGATTCAGTCTCACCATCGATTCGATCGGCGGAATCGAAAACCGTCTCACCTTGCTTCGCAAGCCCGACCTGCACCGGAAACGCGTTCAGAACCTCACGCCGAGCACTCTTGATCAAGCCAACAAACGTATCGATCTCGTAGTTGCTGTGCACATGCTGCAGCACGGCCGCCAGCCGCTCCAGGCCCATGCCGGTGTCAACCGACGGCTTGGGCAGCTTGTGCATGACGCCGTCCTCAGTCCGGTTGAACTGCATGAAGACGTTGTTCCAGATCTCGATGTAGCGGTCGCCGTCC
>JAYSCT010000068.1:0-26421 GCA_041914785.1 Roseateles sp. | reverse complement strand
CATCATCGACGAGGCGCAGAACCTGACGCCCAAGCAGATGAAGACGCTGATCACGCGCGCCGGCCCCGGCACCAAGATCGTCTGCCTGGGCAACCTGGCGCAGATCGACACGCCCTACCTGACCGAGGGCAGCTCGGGCCTCACCTTCGCGGTGGACCGCTTCAAGGGCTGGGCCCACAGCGGCCATGTGACGCTGGCGCGCGGCGAGCGCTCGCGGCTGGCGGATTTCGCGTCCGAGGTGCTCTGAACCCAGGCCCTGCGCGGGCCTATTGTTCGCGCTACCATTTGACAACCGCGCGCCCTGCCGGCGCGCGGTTTTCTTTTGGACTCACCGGCATCTGACATGCTCTACCGCTCCCTCGGCCGCACCGGCCTGAACGTCTCCGCCATCGGCTTCGGCGCCTGGGCCATTGGCGGCACCTGGGGTGACACCGACGACACGGCCGCGATGGCCGCGCTGCACCGCGCGCTGGACCGCGGTGTGAACTTCTTCGACACGGCCGACGTCTACGGCGACGGCCACAGCGAGCGCCTGCTGGCCCGGCTGCGCCAGGAGCGGCCGAGCGACCCGTTCGTTGTGGCCACCAAGGCCGGCCGCCGCCTGAACCCGCACGTGGCCGACGGCTACCGGGACCTGCGCCCCTTCATCGAGCGCAGCCTGCAGAACCTGGGCACCGACACGATCGAGCTGCTGCAGCTGCACTGCCCACCCACGGCCGTCTACACGATGCCCGAGGTCTTCGGCGCGCTGGACGACCTCGTCAAGGCCGGCAAGCTGCGCCACTACGGCGTCAGCGTCGAACGCATCGACGAAGCCATGGCGGCGATCAAGTTCCCTGGCGTGCAGTCGGTGCAGATCATCTTCAACCTGTTCCGCCAGCGGCCGGCGGAGGTGTTCCTGCCCGCCGCGCAGGCGGCGCAGGTGGGTGTGCTCGCGCGGCTGCCGCTGTCCAGCGGCATGCTGTCGGGCAAGTTCACGCGCGACACCACGTTTGCCGCCGACGACCACCGCGGCTTCAACCGCCAGGGCGAGGCGTTCGACAAGGGCGAGACCTTCTCGGGCGTGGACTTCGAGCAGGGTCTGGCTGCCGTCGAGGAACTGCGCCGGCTGCTGCCCGAGGGCGTCAGCATGGCGCGGCTGGCGCTGCGCTGGATCCTAATGTTCGATGCCGTTACCACCGCCATCCCCGGCGGCCGCACGCCGGCCCAGGTGGACGAGAACGTCAGCGCCGCCGACCTCGCCGCGCTGCCCGCGCCGCTGATGGCCGCGCTGGCGGACCTGTACCGGCGCCGCATCGCGCCGCAGGTGCACGGCCTCTGGTGATCAGTCGCCGCGCTGCATTGCGGCAGAGAAGCGCTTCACGACGCCATCAGCCGCGGCGGCCTGGCGCCCGGCGGCGATGAGCCGGTCGATCTGCTCGGCCGGCAGCTTCAGCCGTGTCGGGATGGCGTTGAGGGCGGCCTCCTCGGCCTCGGGCAGGTCGGCAAAACTGATCTGCGTCACCTCGAAGCGGATGTCCTCGCAGCGCCAGTCGGGGTTCAGCATCAGCATCGCGGCCTTGCGCTCGGCGGGCAGCGAGCAGCGGTAGGTGACGATGTCGCGCTCCCAGGCGCGCACCATGGGCACGAAGTAGGCGTAGCTCATGCGCATCGTGCTTTCGATGGCGGTGTCCACCGCCGCGGTCGCGATGTCCACGCCCGACGGCCCGGTGACCTGGCGGCTCCAGTCGCCACTGGGGCCCTGGCCGGCGTCGACGACGATGAACAGCAGCCGCCGCATCGTCACGGCGTCCTGCTCGGTGATGGGGCCGTAGGGCGTGTTCATCAGCACGCGGCTCTGCAGGATGCTGACCAGCCCCAGGTTGTCGGTCACGCCGCCGTCCACCAGCTTCAGATAGCGGCCGGCCTGCGGGTCGCGGAACTCCTTCAGCGCGCGCTGCAGCGCCAAGCGCAGGCGGTACTGGTCGTCCCGCTGCGCACCGCGGTTCACCGGCCCGCCCTGCAGCGGCGTGTGGCAGGCCTCGGGGAACTTCTCCAGCACGACCGGCGCGAAGAACAGCGGCACGGCCATGGAGGCGGCCACCGCCTCGGAGACCGGGAAGCTGGCCAGGTCGCTGCAGATCGCGTCGAACGCCCGCTCGTGGAACGGAAAGGCCAGCCGGTACTGCGTGTTGCCCGCATTGATCCAGACGACCGGGCGCTGGTGGCGGTACATGTCGGCGAAGGTCGCGCCCTTGAAGACGTCCTTCTCCAGCCAGTCGCTGAAGTTGCTGCGGTCGTTCAGGCCGCCAGCGAACAGTCGCATCAGGTTGGTGGGGTTCAGCAGGCTGAAGCGCAGGCCGGCCTCGCCGTCGCGCATCAGCACCTTGTCGCGGAACTCGCGCATGCCCTCGGCGCCATGCAGGCCGAAATAACCCGCCGTCAGCGAGCCGCCCGACACGCTGGTGATGAAGCTGACCTCGTCCAGCAGGCTGCGCCCGCGCGCGGACGGCTGCTCCCGCAGCCCCTCCAGCACGCCGTGCGCGAATGCTGCCGCGCGCAGGCCGCCGCCGGAGAAGCTCAGCGCCACCGAGACGTCGGAGTCCAGCGCGCCGAACACGCGCTGCTGCGGCTGGGCCACGGCGGGCTTGTTGCGGGGCGGGTTCATGGGCGTGCCGGCGCAGGCGGCCAGCAGCGCGCAAACAAGGAACAACAGCGCGGTGCGCATCGGGGCGTCTCGGTCGTGGCGTCGGCGCATTCTGACCACCCTGCCAGAAACTGTCTTTATTCCCAGTGACAATCCGGGCCATGCTGTTGCCCGACCGGTGGATCGCCCACCTCGACATGGACGCCTTCTATGCGTCCGTCGAGCTGCTGCGCTATCCGCAACTGAAAGGCCAGGCGGTCGTCATCGGCGGGCGCCGTGCCGACGCGCCGCAGCAGCTGGAAGACGGCTCCTGGCGTTACGCCAGGCTGCGCGACTACACCGGCCGCGGCGTCGTCACGACCAGCACCTACGCGGCGCGCGACCTGGGCGTGTTCTCGGCCATGGGGCTGATGAAGGCCGCGCTGCGGGCGCCCGACGCCATCCTGCTGCCGGCCGACTTCGACAGCTACCGCACCTACTCGCGCCTCTTCAAGGCCGCCGTGGCCGAGGTGGCGCCGGTCATCGAGGACCGCGGCATCGACGAGATCTACATCGACCTCACCGACGTGCCCGGCGTGCGCGACGCGGTGGGCCACGACCCGCTGGGCGGCGTGAAGGCCGTGGCGCGCGAGATCAAGAACTCGGTGGGCCGCGCGACGGGGCTGACCTGCTCCATCGGCATCACGCCCAACAAGCTGCTCAGCAAGATTGCCAGCGAGCTGGACAAGCCCGACGGCATCACGGTGCTGACGATGGACGACATCCCCACACGCATCTGGCCGCTGGCCGTGCGCAAGATCAACGGCATCGGGCCGAAGGCCGGCGACAAGCTCGTCAAGCTCGGCTTGCAGACGGTGGGCGACATCGCCGCGGCGGACCCACGCTGGCTCATCGAGCAGTTCGGCGAGAGCTACGGCACGTGGCTGCACAACGCCTCGCACGGGCGCGACCACCGCCCCGTCGTCACCCACAGCGAGCCGGTGTCCGTCAGCCGCGAGACCACCTTCGAGCGCGACCTGAGCGCCCGGCACGACAAGGCGCTGCTGGGCAGCATCATGGACGAGCTGTGCGAGCGCCTGGCCGGCGACCTCGCGCGCAAGCGCTACGCGGGCAAGACCGTGGGCATCAAGCTGCGCTTCGAGGGCTTCGTGACCGTCACGCGCGACCAGACGTTCAAGGTCCCCGTCACCAGCGCCGCCGACATCCGCCACGCCGTGGGCCTGTGCCTCAAGCGCGTCAAGTTCGACAAGCGGCTGCGGCTGATGGGCGTGCGCATCGGCAACCTCGTGCATGCCAGCGAGGTGCCGCCGCCCACGGCAACCATCGAGCGCGTGAAGGAACCGCAGCGCGAGAACCTGTCGCTCTTCTGATGGCTGACTGGACCTACACCGTCTCCGTCCGCAGCCTGTGCGAGTTCACCGCCAAGCGCGGCAGCCTGGACCGGCGCTTCACGCCGTCCGCCACGGCGCTGGAGGGCCAGGCCATGCAGCTGGCCGTGCTGGCGCGGCGCTCGCCCGGCTACGAGATCGAGCTGCCGCTGGAAGCCGTGCACGGCCACCTGCGCGTGCGCGGCCGGGCCGATGGCTACGAGGCAGACGTGAACCGGCTGGAGGAGATCAAGACCATCCGCGGCCCGGTGGACCTCATCCCCGACAACCGCCGCGCGCTGCACTGGGCGCAGCTGGAGACCTACGGCGCGCTCATCGCCGCGGACCGCGGGCTGGCCGAGCTGGAGCTGGCCCTGGTCTACGTGGATGCCGACACGCAGCACGAGACCGTGCTGCGCGACAAGTTCACCGCCACTGCGCTGCAGGCCGCGTTCGAGGCGCGCTGCGCGCAGTTCGAGGCCTGGGCCGCGCAGGAGGCCGCGCACCGCAGCGCGCGCGACGCCAGCCTCTCGGCCCTGCCCTTCCCGCTCGGCGAGCTGCGCCCGGGGCAGCGCCTGCTGGCCGAGGCCGTCTACCGCGTGGCCGCCAACGGCCGCCACCTGCTGGCGCAGGCGCCCACCGGCATCGGCAAGACGCTGGGCACGCTGTACCCGCTGCTGCGCGCCATGCCCGGCCAGCGGCTCGACAAGATCGGCTACATGACCTGCAAGGGCACCGGCCGCATCACCGCGCTGGAGGCGCTGCACGCGCTGCGCGAGGCGGCGCCCACCAAGGCCCTTCGCGTGCTGACGCTGGTGGCCAAGGAGCAGGCCTGCGAGCACCCCACCAAGGCCTGCCACGGCGACGCCTGCCCGCTGGCCCACGGCTTCTACGACGCGCTGCCCGCCGCCCGCGCTGAAGCCGTGCAGGCCGGCTGGCTGGACGCGCCCACGCAGCGCCGCATCGCGCTCAGGCACGGCGTCTGCCCCTACTACCTGGGCCAGGAGCTGCTGCGCTGGGCCGACGTCGTCGTCGGCGACGTGCACCACGCCTTCGACCCCCACGGCCAGCTCTACGGCCTCGCGCAGGCGCAGGACTGGAAGCTCGCGCTGCTGGTGGACGAGGCGCACAACCTCGTCGACCGGGCGCGCGACATGTACAGCACCGGCCTCAGCCTCGATCGCGTCCGCAGCGCCGTGGCCGACGCACCCAAGGTGCTGCAGCCGCCGCTGCGCCGGCTGGCCCGCGAACTGGCCACGCTGGCCCGCGCGCAGCCGGCCGACTACCAGCCGCTGAAGACCATTCCCGACGACCTGGCCGAAGCGCTGCAGCGCGTCAACACGGCGCTGGGCGAGCACGTGCAGAACCACCCGCTGGAAGTGGGCCCGCTGCTGGAGTTCTATTTCGACGTGCTGGGGCTGCAGCGCCTGCTGGACCGGCTGGACACGCATTCGCTGTGCGACCTGCAGCGCAGCGCCGCCACGCGCCAACCGTCCGCTCTGGACGCGCCCGTCAACCTGTCGCTGCTGGAAGACGACGACGACGGCACGACCGACGTGCTGCTGTCGGTGCGCTGCGTCGTGCCCGGCTTCTTCCTGAAGGAGCGCTTCGAGGGGCTGCACAGCATCACGCTGTTCTCGGCCACGCTGGGCCCGCCCGACTACCCGCGCAACCTGCTGGGCCTGCCGGAGGACACCGCCTGGATCGACGTGCCCGCGCCCTTCCCGCCCGAGCACCTGACCGTGCGCGTGGCGCCGCTGTCCACGCGCTACGAGCACCGCCAGGCGTCGCTGAACCCGCTGGTGGACGTCATCGCCACGCAGTTCGCCGAACACCCGGGCAACTACCTCGCCTTCTTCAGCAGCTTCGACTATCTGGAGCAGGCCTCGCAGCGGCTGGCGCTGCGCCACCCGCACGTGCCGCAGTGGAGCCAGGCCCGCGCGATGGGCGAGGCGGCGCGGCGCGGCTTCCTGGACCGCTTCGTTGAGGGCGGCCACGGCGTCGGCTTCGCCGTGCTGGGCGGCGCGTTCGCCGAGGGCGTGGACCTGCCCGGCACCCGCCTCATCGGCGCCTTCATCGCCACGCTGGGCCTGCCGCCGGTGTCGCCGCTGCAGGATCAGTTCCGCGAGCGGCTGGACGCGATGTTCGGCGCCGACCATGGCTACGCCGACCTCGTGCCCGGCCTGCAGAAGGTCGTTCAAGCCGCCGGCCGCGTGCTGAGATCGGTGGACGACAAGGGCTACGTCTGGCTGCTGGACCAGCGCTTTCGCCGGCCCGACGTGCGCGCGCTGCTGCCGGCGTGGTGGCAGATCTGAGACGGATGCCTCACGGCGCGCGGCCGGCCGCGCCCATTTGTGTGGGGATGTTGCGGCCGGTCCCCGCGCGCTGCCCCCGGTAACCGGGCCCCCGGCGCGCCGTGCGACGCTGCGCGCCCATGCGTTCACTCCGTCACTTCGGCACCGCGCCGCTCACCGTCTTCCCGCTGGCCTTGCTGCTCACCGCCTGTGGCGGCGGTGGTGGCGGTGTCACCACCGGCAGCACGTCGGCCACATCGCAGGCCGCGCCAGCCGCGCCGGCCCCCTCGTCACCGGCCACCGCCTCGCCTGCACCCACGACACCCACGACACCCGTGGCCGCCGGCACCCGCACCGGCTGCAACCTGCCCGGCTTCCAGGCCGACATGCTGGCCGCCGTCAACGCCTACCGGCGCAAGGGCGCCACCTGCGGCGCCAACGGCAGCTTCCCCGCCGCGCCCGACCTGGTCTGGAACGCGGCGCTCACGCAGGCCGCCGTCGCGCACAGCGACGACATGGTGGCCGGCAACTTCTTCAGCCACACCGGCAGCAACGGCAGCACCGTGGGCACCCGCGTCACGGCGGCCGGCTACGCCTGGCGTGGCGTGGGCGAGAACATCGCCGCCGGCCAGGGCACGGTCACCACGGTGGTGGACGGCTGGATGAAGAGCGACGGCCACTGCGCCAACCTGATGAACGCCGCCTACCGCGACATCGGCGTGGCCTGCGTGGCGGGCAACGCCAACACCAGCTACCGCACCTACTGGACGCAGGATTTCGGCACCCCGCGCTGACCGCCCGCCGTCGGCCGCATCCAGCGGGTACGCTTGCGCGTCACCCACCCGCAGGAGCTTTCATGAAACGCGTCACCGGCATCGGCGGCATCTTCTTCAAGGCCAGGGACCCGAAGGCGCTCGGCGACTGGTATCGCCGCCACCTGGGGCTGGACGTCAACGACTGGGGCGGCGCCGTGTTCCGCTGGGCGGACGACAGCTCCCACGGCTCGACGATCTGGAGCCTCTTCGGCGCAGACACCGACATGCTGGCGCCCAGCACCGCGCCGTTCATGGTCAATTTCCGCGTGGCCGACCTGCACGCGCTGCTGGCGGCGCTGCGGGCCGAGGGCTGCCAGGTGCTGGACAAGGTGGACGAGTCCGATTTCGGCAAGTTCGGCTGGGTCATCGACCCGGAGGGCAACAAGGTGGAGTTGTGGCAGCCCCCGGCCGGGCAATGACGCCACGCTCCTCGTGCAAGGGCCCGGCGAGGGTGCCCGCGCTCAGAACTGAAGGAAGCTGAAGCCCGCGCCCACGCTGGTCTGGCGGAAGTTGTAGTCGGTCAGCGTCTCGCCGTAGCCGCGGAACACCTGCACATACCAGCGCAGGCCGTTGGGCTGGTCGCTGAACACCGGGTAGGTCCACTCGAACTGCAACGCACCGTACTTGGCGTCCTTGAGCGTCGTGCGGTAGAGCAGCTGGGCGGTGTGCTTCTCGTGGGCCCAGTTCACCTGGAACTCGCCGCGGCCGCGGAAGCCGACGAGGTCGGGGTTGTTGTCGGTGTCGGCCCCTTCCTTGAGGCGGCGCAGGAACTTGGCCACCACCGACCAGTCACCCCGCTCGAAGCCGGCCGCCGCGTTGACGCGGTTCCAGCTGCGCGACAGCGGGTCGGACTGCCCGTTGGACTGGTGCGTCAGGCTGAACTGCGCGTAGCGCCACTGCCAGCCCAGCGGCAGCTCCCGCCAGCCCGCCGGCACCGGCACGACGTACAGCACCTCGGGCTCGTAGTCGCTGTTGCGGAAGGGCTTGGAGTCCTTGCCGTTCCAGATCTGCCACATCGCCTGCTGCGTGAATGCCGCCCACACGTCGGCGCCCGGCAGCAGCACGTCCTGCGCGAGCTTGGTGCGCAGCGACAGCTGGAACTTGGCCTCCTCGCGCTTGTAGTTGGGCAGCGCCACGACCGGCTGGTTGGGCGACTGCGGCGCCCGGTTGATGCGACTCGTGACGTGCAGCGGCAGCACGTAGTTGGCGCGGTAGCCGACGAAGTTGAAGATGCCGCGCTTGTCTTCCGGGTCCAGCTCCCAGTAACGCGACATCAGGCTGGCCGACCGGGTTTCGCGCGCCACGGCCACCGCGTCGCCCTTCGGCGCCAGCAGCGATGTGGACGCCGGCGTCGGCGCGCCACCGGCCGGGTTCTCGGCGTAGGCGGGCGGTTCGGCAGGCGCCGGCGCCCGGCCCATCGCCTGGTCGTAGCAGGCCAGACGGTCCGCCGGCGCCCCGATGTCCAGGCAGCGGGCCAGGTCGGCCGGTGTCGCCGCCGGCGCGGCCGTCTGGCCCACGACGGGCAGCGTGGCGGCGGCCATCAGCGCGCCAAGCGGGTAGATCGAGCGCATGGGTCCTCCCTGGATCTGGGGCCTCACCCCCACCGGGCGGGCGCTGCGCGGCAGTCTAGGGAGTTGCCCGGGGGCCGTCTGACAGCGCCCAGGCAGCTCGCCTGTAGGCGCACAGGCAGTCACGTCACGTCACAGCGCGCTCAGCCGATTGATCGAAATGACCCGCCCCTCGATCGGGTGGTATCTGGCGGCAAACCGTGCGGTTTGTCACACCCGGCCCATTCCCCCGGGTAAGCCCCGCATCAGGGCCGGCACCGGCAACGGCGCCCGGGCACGCCGCTTGGTTGACAATCTAGGGATATGCGCGGCAACTGGTTTGCTACCGGATGAATTCCCGAGATCCCGGCTTCGGCCCCACACTGCTCCTGGAGGCGATCACCACGCCGCCCATCAACCCGCTCCAACAGGGGCTGACGCTGTTCCACGCGCCGTCGCCTGACTACAAGCGCGCCGTCGGCTGGTTCCGCGCCGCGGCCGAGAGCGGCGACCGGGACGGGCTGGCCATGCTGGGCCTGTGCCAGCTCGAAGGCCTGGGCATGCAGGCCGACCCCGTGCAGGCGCGCGCGCTGCTGGAGAAGGCCGCGGCCAAGGGCAGCGCGATCGGGCGCTTCCAGTTCGGCCGCGTGCTGATGACCGGCCGCGGCGGCCCCGCGGATGAGAGCCGCGGCCTGTCGGCCTACGTCGCGGCGGCAGCCGTCGGCCATGCCGAGGCCACGTTCAATCTCGCAAACTGCCTGTATGCCGGCGTGGGCTGCGTGCCCGACCGCCTGGCTGCCAAGGCGCTGTACCTGCGCGCCCGCACGCTGGGCTGCGCACTGCGCCCGCGCGGCGTGCGCGTGCAGCAGCGGGAACTCAAGGCCGTGCGCGCGCTCGCCCAGCGCTTCGCCGACCCCAACCGGCTGGTCTTCCTGATCCAGGAGCGCCAGCAGGAACTGCTGCTGGTGCAGGCGGTGGCCCAGCCCCGTCCGCGGCCGGATCGCCACGCCGGCAAGACCCAGCCCTGGCTGCTGGCCGCCAGCGTGATGGCCGCGATGGCCGGCACGCTGGGCCAGTACCTGCGCCCGCCGTCCCGCGACGCCGGCCCCACGACGCTGTCGTTCTGACGCCGCGCGGCCCCGGGCTGCTGGCTACGATGGCGCCATGCACCCGCGCCCCCTTCGCCTGCCGTCGCTCGACGCGCTGCTCGCCTTCGACGCCGTCGCCCGCTGCGGCAGCTTCGAGGCCGCCGCCAGCGAACTCGCGCTGAGCGCCAGCGCCATCGCCAAGCGCGTGGCGGGGCTGGAGGAGCGGCTGGACCAGCCGCTGTTCGTGCGACAGCCGCCCCGCGGCCTGGCCCTCACGGCCGCCGGCCACGAGTACCTGCCGCAGGTGCGCCAGGCGCTGGCGCTGCTGCAGGCCATGCCGCTGCACCAGCGCGCCGGGCCGCGCCGCGAGCGGCTGCGTGTCAGCTCCACGCCGACATTCGCGCGCCAGCTCATCGTGCCGGCGCTGCCCGGCTTCACGGCCGCGGAGCCGCACGTGGAGGTGGAGCTGACGCTGTCGGTGCCGCTGCTGGCCGAAGGCGATGCCGGCGCCGACGTCGAGATCCGCCACGGCGCCGTGCCGAGCGACATCACCGCCGCGCAGGTGCTGCTGCACGACCGCCTGACGCCGCTGGCCTCGCCCGCGCTGCTGGCCGGTCATGCGCCGCTGCAGGTGCCGGCCGACCTGCTCGCGTTGCCGCTGCTGCGCACGCCGTTGCAGCCCTGGGCGCCGTGGCTGCGCGCCGCGGGGCTGGCCGATGCCGCCGAGCCGGACGACGGCCCGCGCCTGGTCGACCTGGGCCTGGTGCTGGCGGCCGCGCTGGCGGGCCAGGGCGTGGCGCTGGCGCGGCTGAGCCTGGCCCGCCACGAACTGGCCGAGGGCCGGTTGGTGCAGCCATTCGCGCTGACGGTGCCGGCCGAGCGGCACTACGGGCTGCTGATCCACCGCCCCAGCCCGGCGGCCGAGGCCTTCGCGGCCTGGCTGCAGCAGCACTGCCGCGCGCTGGACGCGGAAAACTCTTCCGCCGGCGCCTGAGGTTTTTTCCGGCGCCGCGCCGGCGCGCCCGGTCTAGCATCTGGGCCTCGTTCACGAAGCCTGCCGCCATGCCCGTCATCACCTGCGTCGAAGACCTGCGCCAACTGGCCGAGAAGCGCGTGCCGCGCATGTTCTACGACTACGCCGACTCCGGCTCGTGGACCGAGACCACCTACCGCGCCAACGAGAGCGACTTCCAGGCCATCAAGCTGCGCCAGCGCGTGGCCGTCAACATGGAGGGCCGCAGCACGGCGGTGAAGATGATCGGCCAGGACGCGACCATGCCGGTGGCCATCGCGCCCGTGGGCCTGACCGGCATGCAGCACGCCGACGGCGAGATCCACGCGGCGCGCGCGGCCGAGAAGTTCGGCATCCCGTTCACGCTGAGCACGATGAGCATCTGCTCCATCGAGGACATCGCCGAGAACACGTCGGCGCCATTCTGGTTCCAGCTCTACATGATGCGCGACCGCGATGCGATGGCCCACATGATCGAGCGCGCCCGCGCCGCCAAGTGCTCGGCACTGGTGCTGACGCTGGACCTGCAGGTCATCGGCCAGCGCCACAAGGACCTGAAGAACGGCCTCACCGCGCCGCCGCGGCCGACGCTGAAGAACCTCCTCAACCTGGCCACCAAGCCGCGCTGGGTGCTGGGCATGGCCGGCACGCGCCGCCACACCTTCCGCAACCTCGTGGGCCATGTGAAGGGCGTCAGCGACATGCGTTCGCTGTCGGCCTGGACCAACGAGCAGTTCGACCCGCGCCTGTCCTGGGCCGACGTCGCCTGGGTCAAGGAAAAGTGGGGCGGCAAGCTGATCCTGAAGGGCATCATGGAAGTCGAGGACGCGCTGCTGGCCGTGCAGGCCGGCGCCGACGCCATCGTCGTCAGCAACCATGGCGGTCGCCAGCTGGATGGCGCGCCCAGCAGCATCCACGCGCTGCCTGCCATCGTGGCCGCGGTCGGCAGCCAGATCGAGGTCTGGATGGACGGCGGCATTCGCGCCGGACAGGACGTGCTGAAGGCCTGGGCGCTGGGTGCGCGCGGCACGATGGTGGGCCGCGCGATGGTCTACGGCCTGGGCGCGATGGGCGAGGCCGGCGTCACCAAGATGCTGCAGATGCTGCACAAGGAGCTGGACGTGACGATGGCCTTCTGCGGCCACACGCAGCTGACGAACGTCACGCGCGACATCCTCAAGCCGGGCACCTACCCCACGGCCTGAGCTGCCCGCGCCTACACGCGATTGCCGTCAGCGTGTCGGTCGCGTCCCTGGCGCGAGCGACGCGACGGAAGGATTCCCGTGCACGGCCTCACGGGCCCGGGTTTCAACCCCCTATGCCGTGCACGTCCCGCGGCGTGATGAACCGCAGTCGATTGCAGCGCGCGTTCACCTCAATCGTGTGGATCGAACCGACACCGGCTCCCACCGCTTGTGGATGGTGTCGTGGTGGCCGCAGGCCCACGATGCGGCCGCGCCGGGAGCGGGTCCTCCGGCGCGGCACCGCGCGAGGAGTTCGCCTCGGCGGCGCTCGTGGTCGACCCGCGGGAGACATCCCATGGCACTCGAAAAGATGGACGCCGCCGCGCTGCAGAGCGCAGTGGCACAGGCCGGTGAGCACTGGCAGGCCGGCATGACCAGCGTGTCCGAACTGCCCGACCAGGACAAGCGACTGCGCCTGGGCGCCATGCCGCCGGGCGGTGAAGCCGAACTGGTGAATCGCGAACGTGCGGCGGCGGCCAACCGCGACGCGGCGATGGCGACCTCGGAGGCCGGCGCGCCGGCGTCCTACGACCTGCGCAACGTGGGCGGCAAGAACTTCATCACGCCGGTCAAGGACCAGGGTGGCTGCGGCTCCTGCGTCGCCTTCGGCAGCGCGGCCACCGTGGAAGGCACATTCCGCGTGCAGCGCAACGACCCGGCCCTGGCCGTGGACTTCTCCGAGGCGCACCTGTTCTATTGCATCGCGCGCGCCCAGGGCCGCAACTGCGGCAACGGCTGGTGGTGCGACAAGGGTCTGGACGCGTTCAAGACCGACGGCGTCGTCGACGAGGCCTGCTACCCGTACACGGCCGGCGACCAGAACTGCAGCAACCGCTGCGCCGACTGGCAGAACCGCCTCACGAAGATCAGCGGCTGGCACCAGATCAACAGCGTCGCCGACATGAAGACCTGGCTGTCCACGCGCGGCCCGCTGTCCGCCGCGTTCACGGTCTACAACGACTTCTTCTCGTACAAGAGCGGCGTCTACAAGCATGTCAGCGGCGCCGTGGCGGGCGGGCACTGCGTGAGCGTCATCGGCTACAACGACGCGGGTGGCTACTGGATCTGCAAAAACAGCTGGGGCACCGGCTGGGGCGCCAGCGGCTTCTTCAACATCGCCTACGGCCAGTGCGGCATCGACGCGCAGATGTGGGCCGTGGACGGCGTGCTGGAGACCGGCTGGCTCAACGGCCGCAAGGTGCAGGGCCTGTGGGCCATCGACCAGGACCGCAACGCCTGGGCGTATCTGGACGGTGGCATCGGCTGGCGGCGCATCGCGTTCGACAACGACAACATCTTCATCGACCTGCTGACGCTGCTGTCCAGCGCCAAGCTGACCAAGAGCGCGGTGAACGTCTACCAGGAAGGTGGCGTCATCAAGCAGGTCTACGTGTTCTGAACGGGAGGCCACCATGAGCAACGACTGTGGCTGCGGCGGCAAGAAGGCTGCCGCCGGCGGCGGCGACATGCCGACGCACGAACCTCCTGCCCACCAGCAAACCTCCGAAGGAAGCACCATGAGCGACCAAGCCCCCACCCTGCTCCCGCCCCAGGCGTCCAGTTCCGGCGGCGACGCCGCCGCGTCGACCGGCGCGCCAACGCTGACACCCGAAACGGCCAATGCCACGGACGGCGGCCTCACGGCCTGGAACAACGGCAAGCGCGTCTCGGCGCTGTGGGCCATGAACCAGAACCGCAACTCCTGGGTCTATGTCACCGGCGTCGGCTGGAAGAAGCTGGCCAACAACTCCGACAGCGCCATCGTCGCGCTGACCCTGCTCGGTGCGCACGCCAAGCAGACGCAGACCAACTACAACTACCGCGACGAGGCGGATGGCATGATCCACGAGACCTACGTCTGGTAGACCGCCATGGCCCAACATCTGCTGACCCCCGCGCAACACGGCAGCGCGCTGCGCGCGGCCATGGGTGACGACGTCCTGCTGCGGCTCCCGGAGAACCCGACCACGGGCTATCGCTGGGCGTTCTCGCTGCCGGCCGGCCTGAGCCAGGTGGCGGATGACTACGCCGCCGCGGGCAGCGCGCCCGGCGGCGGCGGTGAACGGGTGCTGCACCTGCGCGCTGCGGCGCCGGGGCAGCACGTCGTCACCGCCGTGCTGAGCCGCGCTTGGGACACCGGCGCTGCGCCGCAGGGCAGTTTCTCGGCGACCGTCGAGGTCGCTTAGCCCGGTGTCAGGCTGCGGGGGCAGCAGGCAGCGTGCCTGTGCGCCCGCACCTCACCCGCTGCGTCAACACCGCTGCCGCCGCCCGCGTGGCCGGCCGGCCGCTGCGGGCTCCGGCAGCCGTTGGTTCCGCGTGAAGGCCGCACGGCGCGGCGTCGTCTTGCTCAGCGACGACGCCGCGCCGGGCGCAGTCTTCAGCCGACCCGGCGCTCGAAATGCAGGCGGTCGTGCCACACGCCGCCCAGCTCGAAGCTCTGCGTGGAGCGGCCGAACTCGCGGAAGCCGTTGCGCAGCAGCACCTTGATCGAGCCCTCGTTGCCGACGCGTGCGTTGGCCTCGATCCTCACCAGCCCCAGCTCGCCGAAGGCGCGCAGCAGCACCAGCCGCACCGCCTCGCTGGCATAGCCCTGGCCGCCCGCCGACTCGGCGATGCGGTAGCCCAGGTCGGCCATCTGGAAATGCTTGCGCTTCACACCGGCGAGGTTGACGCGCCCCACCAGCTCGCCCGCTGCGGTGCGCACGAGGAACTGGTAGCCCTTGTCCTCCGCGGCCTCCCGCTCGGCCAGCGCGATGGCAGCGCGCACGCCGTCGGGCGAGTAGTAGCCGGGCGGCCGTGAGTTGATGCGGGCCTCGAAGAACGCGCGGTTGTCGGTCTCGAAACGCAGCAGTTCGTCGGCGACATCGAGGGTGGGCGGCACAAGCTGAAGGTCGGGCATAGACGCCGCATTTGACCAGCCGTTAGGCTGCTTGCCCCGGAGGTTCCATGCACCTGACCCGACTTGCCGGCCTGCTGGCCGCCCTGCCGCTGCTGTCCGCCCTGGCCCAGCCCGCGCCGCCAGCCCTGCCCACCGGCGCGGCCATCGATGCCGAGGCTGCGCGGCTGATGGCCGCCACGCAGACGCAGGGGCTGGCCGTGGCCGTCATCAACGCGGGGCAGGTCGTCCACGTCGCCGCCTACGGCAAGCGCGACGCGGCCGGCGAGCCGCTGGACACCGACACCGTCATGTACGGCGCCTCGCTGACCAAGGCCGTGTTTGGCCACTTCGTCATGCAGCTGGTGGATGAAGGCCGGCTGGACCTGGACCGCCCGCTGGCCCGCTACCTGGACCAGCCGCTGCCGGACTACCCGACCGACCCCAGGTCCGGCCCCTGGCAGCACCTCGCGGACGAACCGCGCTGGCGCCAGCTGAACGCGCGCATGCTGCTGACGCACAGCGGCGGCTTCGCCAACTTCGCGTTCCTGGAGTCCGACCGCCGGCTGCGCATGCACTTCGACCCCGGCACGCGCTACGCCTACTCGGGCGAGGGGCTGATCCTGCTGCAGTTCGTGCTGGAGCGCGGCCTGAAGCTGGACGTGGGCGCCGAGATGCAGCGCCGCCTCTTCACGCCGCTGGACATGGACCGCACCAGCCTGGTCTGGCGCAGCGACTTCCGCCCCAACCTCGCCGACGGCTGGACCGCCAGCGGCAAGATCTGGCCCCACGACGAGCGCAGCAAGGTGCGCGTGGCGGGCTCCATGGACACCACCATCACCGACATGGCCCGCATGGCCGCGGCCGCCATCAACGGCGTGGGCCTGTCTGCGGCCAGCGCGGCGGCGCTGACGTCACCGCAACTGCCCATCACGACGGCCACGCAATTCCCGACGCTGCAGCCCGAACTGCCCGTCGCCGAGCGCCGCGCCGACCTGGCCGCGGGCCTGGGTGTCATCACCTTCAGCGGACCGCAGGGGCCGGGCTTCTACAAGGGCGGGCACGACGACGCCACCGGCAACACCTGGGTCTGCGTGAAGGCGGGCAAACGCTGCGTCGTCATCCTCGCCAACGACGTGCGCGCCGAGCGCGCGTTCCCGCGGCTGGTCGAGTTCATCCTCGGTGAGACCGGCGTGCCCTGGCGCTGGGAATACGGCGACATGGCCTTCGTGCGTTGATCAGCCCGGGCGCGGCCCGAACATGATGACGGCCATGCCGACCAGGCAGATCGCCACGCCCACCCAGTCCGTCGTGGTGGGCTTCACCCGGTCCACCAGCATCAGCCACACGATGGCCACGCCGATGTAGACGCCGCCGTAGGCCGCGTAGACCCGGCCCGCAGCCGTCGGGTGCAGCGACAGCAGCCACGCGAACAGCGCCAGGCTGGCCGCGCCGGGCAGCAACAGCCAGGCCGACGCGCCCTGCCTGAGCCACAGGTACGGCAGGTAGCAGCCCACGATCTCGGCCACCGCGGTGGCGACGAACAGCGCGAAGGTCTTGAGCATGTCCATGGCCGCGCATTGTCGGCGCGGCGCCACCGGCTCAAGGTGCCAGGCTGCGCACCAGCCTCAGCGGCAGGCGTTCACGCTTGGGCATGTCGCCGCGCACCTCGCCGCTGCGCGGGTCCACCGCCCAGCCGGCCTGCACCACCAGCCGGCTGGTCTGCGTCTCGGTCGCACCGCGCTGCACGTTGCGGTAGGCATAGGGGTTCACCGACTCGCTGTCGATGCGCACGGTGCTGCTCCAGTACCAGCCCGCGGGTGCGGCCGGGGCCAGCGTGGCGCGCTGCGGCGCATGCGCCAGCCGGTCGGCGAAATGCTTGAGCTCGGGCACGCGCGGCACGCGCCAGGCGCGGCCGTCGGCCTCGCTGCGCGCCCGCGCCATTGCCAGCGCCTCGGCATGCGTGAACAGCGCCGGTTGGCCCTGGCAGGCGCGGCCGTCCCAGTGCATGCCCTCCACGCAGCGTGACCAGGCCTGGCCGCCGGCGGCGTCCAGCAGCTCCGTGCCGTCCGCGCTGGCCACGAGGCCCGGTGGCGCGTCGGCGGCGCGGGCCAGCGTGGCGAGCATCAGCAACAGGGCGGCGGCGGTGGTGGTGCGCATCGCGGCATCCTGCCTCAGCGGCCGGCCGCCGTCACCAGCGCCAGCGCCTCGGCTGGCGTCACCGCGCCCTGGCCGGGCAGTTCCACGACGATCAGGTAGCCGGCCAGGTCCTGCCGCGCGCCGGCCGCGGCATAGGCCTGGGCCAGCGCGAGCTGGCCGCTGGCATGCAGCCGGCCGGTCGCCGGGTCCCACGTCTCGCTGGAGATCATGCAGCCCTGCTGCGGCGTGCCGGGGAAATAGCTCGTGCCGGCGTAGTAGGCGGGGTTGATCGTCGTGCCGTGCACGATGAGTTCGTCCCGCCCGGCGCGGCCGGCCAGCCAGGCTTCCTGGAACGGCGCCCAGCCGCGCCAGCTCGCCGACAGGAAGCTGTCGTAGATCGCCAGGCCCCAGTCCGCCGCGGCGCCGTCCGCATGCTCGAACTCGGCCGTCGTGGCTTCCACCGGCAGCTTGCTGTGCAGGTAGGGCGTGGGGCCGATGTTGGGGTTGGTGGCGAGCCCGGCGCCGGTGATGGTGAACAGGCCTTGCGGCGTGTTGCCGTTGGTGATCGTGCCCGGCAGGCCGCTGCGCGCCAGCGCGAGCTGCGGCGACGTGAACAGCTGGCCGGTGGCATCGCGCACGAAGCGGCCGTCGGCGGCGCGCACCAGCGCCAGGCCCATCTGCTGGCGGCCCGGCCGCTGCAGGCTGACGATGACCGGGAAGCCCGGCCGCAGCGGCGCGGCAAGCAACTCGGGCAGCGGCGGCGGCACGGCCGCGGAGGGCTCCAGGCGGCGCATCAGCGCGGTCAGCCGCGGGTCGTCGGCCCAGCCGGGGAACTGCTGCGGCACCAGCACGCGCAGGCGCTCGCCGTAGCCGGCGTCGGCCTGCAGCAGCGTGTAGGCGGCAATCGCGAAGGGCTTACTCGCCGTCAGCTGTGGCAGCAGCGGCCAGATGAGCGGCGCGGCGTCGGCGGCGTACAGCGTGTGGGCGGCGGTCAGCAACGCGCGCTGGAACTCGGGCTCGCGCGGGCCCAGCGTGGGCAGCGCCTGCATCAGCAGCGGTCGTGCGGCTTCGATCTCGGCGTTGTATTGCGCGACGAGGTCGAACAGCTTCGGCAGCGCTGCGTCGCGCTCCGCCCCCGCTGGCAGCGCGATGCGGGCACGGATGTCGGCCAGCGCCGCCTCGCGCAACGCGCGCTCGCCGTCGGCGGACGCGGCCGGCCAGGCCAGGTCCGCGGGTTGCAGCGCCAGCAGCTCGGCCGCGGTGTAGCGCTTTTCGGCGGGCGTCTCGGCGGTCTTTTGGGACGCCAGCGGCGCGCAGCCCGCCACCGCAAGTGCCAACAGGGCGATCAGGGAACGAACATTCATGAGGACTGCTGTCGAAATCGGGGGGGCGGCTTCGTCATAGTGTCAGGCATCCCACCCACACAAGGACCCTGATGAAGCATCCCGCCCTCACCGCCGCCCTGCTGGCCACCTCGCTCGCGCAGGCCGCGCCCGTCACCTACGACATCGAGCCCACGCACACCTACCCCAGCTTCGAGGCCGACCACATGGGCCTGTCGACCTGGCGCGGCAAGCTCAACAGGAGCGCCGGCACCATCGTCTACGACAAGGCCGCCGGCAGCGGCAGCGTGGACGTGCAGATGGACCTGGCCAGCATCGACTTCGGCCTGGACGCGATGAACGCCTGGGCTCGCGGCGACAAGTTCTTCAACGTCGAGAAGAACCCTACCGCCACGTTCAAGGGCCGCTTCGAAGGCGCCCTGCCCGCCAGGCTGGTGGGCGAGCTGACGCTGAACGGCCACACCCGGCCGTTGACGCTGACCATCCACCAGCTCAAGTGCATCCCGCACCCCATGCTCAAGCGCGACTTCTGCGGCGCCGACGCGTCCGGCACGTTCAACCGCGACGACTTTGGCCTCGGCGCCGGCAAGGACTGGGGCTTCAAGATGGATGTCAACCTTCGCATCCAGGTCGAAGCCATCGCGAAAGAGTAGCCCCTCGCCCAGTCTCGCCACGCTGGACGCGGGCGAGCCTGGTCGGTCCCCCAAGGGGACGGCGATGCAAGCGGCATCGAGCCGCTTGCATCGCCCAAGGCGGGCCGGCTTGGGAGCGGCCCGGCGCTCGGCCCGCATGAAAGAAAAACGCCTCCGGGGAGGCGTTCTTCTTGGGCCGCTGCGGCTTACCTGACTCCCATCTCATCGAGCAATCGCGTCGTCTTGTCGACGGTGCTCATCTGCCACAGCATGTAGCGCGAATCCAGGCAGATGCTGCGGACCATCTTGGGGTTGAAGTCCCAGTCCGAGATCACCGCGTCCAGCGTGCCGTCGAACAGCAGGCCGACCAGTTCGCCCTTCTTGTTCAGCACGGGGCTGCCGGAATTGCCGCCGGTGGTGTCCAGCGTGGCCAGGAAGTTCACCGGCACCGAGTTCAGCGACTTGACCAGGTAGTCGCCGAAGTTGCGCGCCTTGATGGCGGCCAGCTGTTCGGCCGGCGCGTTGAACTCGCCGCCGGCTTCGTCCGGGCCCTTGTGCTTGGCGACGATGCCGTCCACGGTCGTGAAGGCCTTCCACGTCTCGCCATCCCGGCCCACGTCGCGACCCTGCACCTTGCCGAAGCTGATGCGCAGCGTGCTGTTGGCGTCGGGGTAGACGGCCTCGCCGCGGCTGGCGTGGTAGTCGATCATGGCCTGCTGCACGCCGGCATAGGCCTTCTGCAGCTTGCCGGCCAGTTCCTTGTCCCGGGTCTCGCGGCGCTCGTCGTCCTCGTACAGCGCGACGGCGGCCTTGATGAAGGCGTCGTCGCTGGCCTTGAACGCGGCCACGTCCTTGTCCAGCCAGCTCATGCGGGTGGCGGTGTCGGACAGCTTGCTGCCGGCGTAGAGCGTGTCGAGCTGCGCACGGAGGCTGGCCTCGTCCTGGCCGGCCTTCAGGCCCAGCGCGTTCAGCCAGGCGGTGTTCAACGTGTTGGCCGGCTGGGCCAGGTACTGCGCCAGGAAGTGCGCGACCAGGCGCTTGTCGGTGAGCTCGTCGTAGCGGCGGTCCAGCGACTGCTGGCTGGCCTTCAGGCGCGGCAGGTCGCGGTCCTGGTAGCCGCTCTTGCGCTCGGCGTCGGGCTTGGCCCGCTGCAGCGCGACTTCATAGAGCTGGCGGGCCGCGTTGAGCATGGACGGGGCCATGAAATTCATCAGCAGCTCGCCGCGCACGATGCCCTGGCGCTCGGCCAGCAGGCTCTCGGTGGCGGCCACGTCGGCGCCGTACTTCGCCTGGCGCTTCGCGTCGGCGTTGACCCAGGCCTTCAGCTTGCCGAACTCGGCCTGCTTGCGCGCCAGGATGTCGCTGCCGTCATAGCTGCGCTGCTGGCCTTCCAGGTTCTTGAAGTAGTTCTGCAGGCCCTGCATGCGCGCGGCCATCTTGATCTCGCCGTCGCGGCGGCCCGCGGTCTCGGCCTTGATGATGGCGATGGACTCGCCCATGGCCTTCACCATCGCGGGCTGCTGCCAGCCGAACGCGAAGTCCACCTCGGTCGGCAGGCGGTGGCGGTTGGTGCGGCCGGGGTAGCCGGTCACCATGACGAAGTCGCCCTCGTTCAGCGGGCTGGCCTTGGGCGACGCGACCTGCAGGTGCAGCTTGGGCACGTAGGGCTTGTTGTCCTTGCTGAAGTCCGCCGGCTTGCCGTCCGGGCCCACGTAGGCGCGGTAGAAGCTGTAGTCGCCGGTGTGGCGCGGCCACATCCAGTTGTCGGCATCGCCGCCGAACAGGCCCACGCCGGTGGCGGGCGCGTGCACCAGGCGCACGTCGCGGATCTCCAGCTGCTTGATGAGCTGGTACTGCAGGCCGCCAAAGAACGGGTAGACATTGCAGCGGTGGCCGGCGTCGGCCTCGCAGGCGGCGACGAGCTTCTTCTCGGTGGCCTCGATGGCGTCGGTGCGGGCCTTGCCGGCCAGCGCCAGCGTCTGCGGGTTCAGGATGTCGGCCGTCACGTCCTTCATGTCGACGGTGACGAGGATGCGGCTGCCGGGCGCGGCGGGCAGCTCGTCGGCCAGCGTCGTCGCGTAGAAGCCGTTCTTCAGCAGGTCGCGGTCGGGCTTGGAGTTGTACTGGATGCTGCCGTAGGCGCAGTGGTGGTTGGTGACCACCAGGCCCTGTGGCGACACGAAGCTGGCCGTGCAGCCGCCCAGCGACACGACGGCACCCATCGGGAAGGCGGTGAGGTCCTTGAGCTTGGCCGGGTCCAGCGCGAGGCCGCCGGCCTTGAGCGCCTTCGAGATCTGCGGCAGTTGCTTGGGCATCCACATGCCTTCGTCGGCATGGGCGGCGGAGGTGGCCAGCGCCGCGGCAATGGCCAGCAGCGAGAAGGAGTGACGGTTCATGGAGCGGTTCGGCAAAAAGACGAAACCGCGAGCGTACTGCGGGACGACCCGCGCCCCCGAGTGCGGAAAGACAGGCTTCGGCCTCGGGAAACCCCTGAGGTGGCCTCAGCCCCCCTCCCCGCATGTGCGGGCCGAGCGCCGGGCCGCCCCAAGCCGTCCCCTCGGGGGACCGGCCAGCCGCGCGGCTGGACGAGGGGCATCAATGCGCGAGACCGATCCACTCACCGGCCGACTGGTAGGCCTCGAACAAGTCGAGCGCCAGTTCCCGCAGGCCGGAGTGATCGCTGCTGTGCCCGTCCGCCAGACGCTCGTAAGCGTAGTGGCGGTCGTACAGCATGCGCGTCGGATTGATGGCCAGGCCGGCGTCGTTCATCAGCTGGCCGAAGCGCAGCAGGCTGGCGGTGCTGACCGGCCCGTTGGTGGCGCCATGCACGGTGAGGCCCAGCGCGCGGATGTCGCCCAGATGCACGCCCGGCGCGATCTTCAGGCCGCCATCGCCCTGCCACGCATGGCCCGGGTCGCCCAGGCCGCGGGGTTCGTCGGCGGGAACGGGAATCAGGTGCAGGGGGATGAGCATGTCAGCACCGCCCGGCCGTCCGAAGGTGCTGAGACACCCCCGCGGGGGGCAGCGAACGGAGTGAGCGTGGGGGCTGATTCATGATGACCTCGGCGGACTTCTGGTGTGCCGCCATGGTGCCGGGGGCTCGGCCGATCAAAGGCCGGATAAAGGCCGAAATGGCCGGCCTAACCGCCGTTGATGCCGCTCAAGTCCCGTTGAACTGCAGGTCCAGGTCGCCGTGCGCGTAGATGATGACGCCGGTGTCCGTCTGCGTGATGCGGTGGCCCGTGCCCGCCGGCGCGAGCTGGTAGTCGCCCTGCTGCAGCAGCAGGTCGTCCAGGAACAGCTCGCCCTGCACCATCAGGCATTCCTCGTCATGGCCATGGCTGTGGCCGGGCACGGCGGCGCCGGGGTCGGCGCGGTACAGCAGCGCCGCCTCGCCGCCGGCCGTCCACAGCACGCGGCGGCGGATGCCGGGCGCGAATTCGGGCCAGCCGGCCTCGCGGTCGCGCACCAGCGTGCGCCCGGCCCCGGCGCCGCCGGCCTCGCGCACGAACACATGGGCGCCATCGGCGCTGTGCAGCCGCGGCGTGCTGCCGGCCGGCAGCAGCAGGAAGTCGCGCAGGCTCAGGCGTTCGCCGTCCACGTCGGCGCTGCCGCGCAGCACCAGGAACTCGCGCGGCCCGCCCGCCGTCAGCGTGAACTGCGCGCCGACGGCCAGCTCGACGACGCTGGCGGCCCGCGGCTCGCCGGGGCGCAGCGTGCGGTCGCCCGGCGCGCGGTACAGCCAGCGCTGCTGCACGCCGTCGGCCAGCGGCTGCGGCTCGGACTGGCGCCGCCGCACGGTGCACATGTCCTGCTCGGCCTGCAGCGACCGGGCCAGGCGCCCGCCCAGCCGCTCGCGGATACGGCCGGGCAGGCCCGGCGCCGGCGTGGCCCAGGCGCGGGCGAAGGGTTCGCTGAGCAGCGGGCTCAGGTCGTCGTCCTGGGGTTCGGGGGTGGTGGGCTTCGTCGTCATGGCGGCCCCTCAGGCTGGCAGCGCGTGGGCGCCAGTGTCGCCCAGCGCCTCGCGAAGCGTGATCAGCGCGCGGCGGATCTGCGACTTGACGGTGCCCAGCGGCAGCTGCGTCTGGCTCGCGATCTCCTCGTGCGACAGGCCGTTGAAGAAGGCCAGCGCGACGAGCTGGCGCGGCTGGGGCTTGAGCAGCAGCAGCGCGCGGTGCAGCTCGGCATGGCCCTGCGCCACGGCCAGCAGTTCGTCGCCCGACTCGGCCGTCGGGGCCGACGCGGGCGCGGTCTCGTCGTCCAGCTCTTCGTGCTGGAAGCGCGCCTCGCGGCGGATGGCGTCGATGGCGCGCGAGCGGGCCATGCCCAGCAGCCAGGTCAGCGGCCGGCCGCGCGCGGCGTCGAAACGCGGCGCCTGGCGCCAGACCTGGAAGTACACCTCCTCGGCCACCTCCTCGGCCAGCTGCGTGCGCCGCACCAGCCGTAGCACCAGGCCGTACACGCGCGACAGCGTGGCCTCGTACAGCGCCAGCAGCGCGCGCTCGTCGTGGTCGACGATGGCGGCGATCCAGGCCTCCAGCTGGCCGTCCTCGGGCGTCGGGCCGCCGGCCAGGCGCGCCGCCGGGCCGGCATCGCACGCCTGCGCATCGGCATCCGGCAGCCCGGCGTCGTCGGGGTCGGCGTCGAACAGCAGTGCGGCCTCGGGCAGCGGCTCGTCGGGCTCGGTCGGTTGCGGATGGGCCATGTCAAACCTCACACCAGCAGTTGGTCTGCATGCGGCTCGGCGCCGCGCAGGAATAGGGTCGCCCCGGTGTCGGTGCTGATCGCGGCATGCAGGCTGCCGGCGCGTGCCAGGTGGTAGCCGCCCGGCCCCACCTCGGTGCGGCTACCGACCTTGAGCACGCCGTCCAGCACCACGCACTCCTCGTCCGCCGGGTGGCGGTGCGCCTCCAGGCGGGCGCCGGGCGCGAGCCGCAGCAGGTAGCTGAGCAGGCCGCCGTGCTCGCGCAGCACCTTGATCTGCACGCCGTCCCCGAACGGCTGCCAGCCGGCCGCGCCGGGCGGCACGGTCAGGTGGCTGTCGTCGGTGTCGGCCACGCGCTCCAGCAGGCGCCGGCGGATGGCGCGGGCCTGGGCGGGGGTGGCGGGGGTCGACGGCATGAGAAGCTCTACGCAGCGTGAAGAATTGTGGATGCAGCGTAGCCTGCGGCATCCATGCTGACCATCCCGGGCGTATTCCTGCTGCATGTCCCAGACCGCTTACTTCGACCTCGTCAGCCACTGGCGGCTGGACGCCCCCGTGGCAGCCGTCTGGCGCGCCATCACGCAGGCCGAGCACTGGCCGCGCTGGTGGCCCGGCGTCGTGGACGTGCGACGGCTGCGCGACGGCGACGCGGCCGGCGTCGGCCGCGTGCAGGAAATCCACTTCCGCACCGGGCTGGGCTACCGGCTGCACCTGGCGCTGGAGGTGACCGAGGTGGTGCGCGAGGAGCGGCTGCGCGCGCGCGCGGGCGGCACGCTGGCCGGCGAAGGCATCTGGCTGATGAAGCAGGCCGCGCCCGAGGCCGGCGGCCACACGGACGTGACCTTCGTCTGGCGCGTGACGCTGCCGCCGGGGCTGCTGCGCTGGCTGGCGCCGGTGCTGGCGCCACTGTTCCGCTGGAACCACCGGCGCGTCATGCGCGCGGGGCGGCTGGGGCTGCAGCGCCACCTGGCGCAGGGCGCGCCGGCTTGAGCGGCGCTCAGGGTGCCACGTCCGCGCCGCCGTGCTCGCGCAGCAGCGCTGCAGGCACGCCGCGCCGCTGCAGCGCGGCCCAGCCGGCGCGCAGCCGCTGCACCAGCGGCTCGGGCAGGTCGCGCCGTGCGAACAGCGCATAGCCGCTGCCACCGACGCTCAGGGGCGCCGCGAACGCGGCACGGTCCAGGCCCGGCTGTCGCAGCGCGTGCAACAGCAGCAGGTCGGTGGAGATGACGGCGTCCAGCCGCCCCAGCGCCAGCATGCGCAGGCGCTGGTTGGGATCGACGATGGTGAACTTGCGGATGCTCTCGTCGTCGTTGATCAGCGCGTTGTAGTAGGCGTTGCGGGCGATGCCCAGCAGCTTGCCGCGCAGCTGGGCGACGTCGGTCAGCGGCGCGTCGGCCCGGCTGATGACGAGGTAGCGCACCGGGTGCAGCACGGCCACGCGCTGGCCCTGGGCGTCCTGGTCGGGCGTGGCCAGCGTGACGACCAGGTCCGCCACGCCATCGGCCAGCGCCCGCGAGGCGCGTGCGTACAAACCGGCGCTGAAGTCGAACCGCAGGCCGGCTTCCGCGGCCAGCGCGCGCAGCAGGCTGGGGTGCAGCCCGGCCAGCTCGGCACCGTCGCGCCAGCTGTACGGCGCCACCTCGTTGACCATCACACGCAGCTGCGGATCGGCGGCGGCGGCCGGCAGCGGGCCGAGGCCGGCCAGGCCCGCCAGCCAGGCGAGACAGCGGCGCCGCGTGGCCGCGGGCAACGGCGTCGGCGGGCGTTGTGATCCTGTCCATCCCATGCGGGCAGTATGCAGGCCAACCGAAGGGTTTGGCTGGCGTTGGGCTGGCTGCGTTTCCAATGTCCGCACATCCCACACCGAACGCGCATGTTGCTGAACAAGACCCTGCCCCTGCTGCTCGCCTGCCTGCTGCTGCCCGCCTGCGCCAGCGAGGCGGCCACCGGCCCCGTCGTCGTGCTGCAGGCCGGGCTGGGCGACGACTCGGGCGCCTGGCAGCGCGTGCGGGCGGCGCTGCCGGCCGGCGCGCTGACCGTCGTCGCCCCCGACCGCCCCGGCTACGGCCGCACGCCGGCCACCGCCGCGCCGCGCGACCCCTGCACCATCGCCGCCGAGCAGCATGAACTGCTGGCCCGCAGCGGCCTGAAGCCGCCCTATCTGCTGGTGGGCCACAGCCTGGGCGGGCTGTACCAGTACGCGTTCGCGCGGCTGTACCCCGACGAGGTCAAGGGCCTGCTGCTGCTGGAAGGCACGAACCCGCAGCACCTGGCGCGCGTGAAGGAGAAGGCGCCGGCCAGCGCCACGATGATCCGCATCGCCCGGCTGGCGATGACCGGCGCCACCGCCGCCGAGTTCGACGCCCAGGCCCGCTGCACCGACGCGTGGGACGCCGCCCCGCCGCTGGCGGTGCCGACCCGCGTGCTGGCGCGGCGCGACTTCCGCGGGCTGGAGCAGGGCGCGTTTGAGGCCGTGTTCCGCGAGCTGCAGCAGGACTGGCTGCGCCGCACCGGCGCCGCCCGCGTGGAACTGCTGCCCGACACGGGCCACTACCTGCAGAAGGACCAGCCCGCCGCCGTCGCGCAGGCCATCCTGGAGATGGCGCGCTGAGAGCGCCGCCCGTCGCTCAGGTCTTGGGCAGCGTGACGCCCACCTGGCCCTGGTACTTGCCGCCGCGGTCCTTGTAGCTGGTCTCGCAGACCTCGTCGCTCTCGAAGAACAGCACCTGCGCGC
>JAYSCT010000067.1:0-26492 GCA_041914785.1 Roseateles sp. | reverse complement strand
CCACCAGCATGGTGCCGGTCACGGCGCGGCCGATGGGCGTGGTGTTGAAGTAGGTGACGCCTGCGGTGCTGATGTGGAAGGCGCCGGCCTGCAGTGCGGCGATGCCCTCATGAACGAGCTGCGCGCGGCAGTCCACCAGCACGGCCTTCTCGGCGCCGTAGAGCATGGCTTTGCGCGGGATCTCGTCGTAGTCGGGCTCGTCGGGCTGGCCCAGGTTGGCCGTGTAGGCATAGGGCAGGGCGCCCTTGAGCTTCATCCAGTGCAGGGCCGCGGAGGTGTCGAGGCCGCCGGAGAAGGCGATGCCGACCTTCTGGCCGACGGGAACGGATTGCAGGATCGTGCTCATAGAACGCTCACAAAGAAACCAAGAGACTGCGCCACTGCGGGTGGCGCTCGATGTAGACGGCGACGTAGCTGCACGCCGGAACGACCTTCAGGCCCTGGTCCCGGGCCCAGCTCAGGCCGGCCTCCACCAACTGGGCCGCCAGGCCCTGCCCGCGGTAGGCCGAGGGAACGCCGGTGTGCGTGAAGACGACGCGGTTGGGCTGTGCGGCGGGCGCCAGCTCGTAGTCCAGCACGCTGGTGGGCGTCGTGGGCAGCGTGAACCGCTGGTGCTCGGGCTCGTGGCGCGGTGTCATGCGGTGGGGGCCTTCAGTGCGACGGGATGGATCTCCACCGACGCCGCGGTGGTGGACACGTAGACGCTGCCGTCCTGGATGCTGATCTGCAGCTGCATGCTGCGCTCCGCCAGCCGTGCCAGTGCCTGCGACTGCTCCGCCGGGATCTGCCAGACGGCCAGCTTGGGCGCGCGCGTCAGCTTGTTCTCCAGGTTGCGCCACCAGACCTCGGTGCTGGACGCGAAGCTGTAGACCGACACGCGCTCGCTGCGGCCGTGGGCCTTCATCAGCCGGCGGTCGTCGGGCTGGCCCAGGTCGATCCAGTGCACCACGTCGCCGGTCAGGTCCAGCTGCCAGAGGTCGGGCTCGTCCACGTCGGACAGGCCCTTCGTGAACTCCAGCCGGCCACGCAGGTCGTCGGCCGGCACGTTCAGCGCGAAGGCCAGCACGCGGATCATCAGCCGCTCCTCGGTCTCGCTGGGGTGGCAGGCGAGGGTGAGTTGGTGGTCGCCGTAGACATGGCGGTCCATGTCGGCGATCTGCACCTGGGCTTTGTAGATGGTGGCTTTGAGCGCCATGCGGGGCGGCGGCGGCAGGCGCCGTGTACAAGGTGGTAACGAAAGGGCAGCCGGGCATTATCGCGGCGAAGCCTCATGGCATCATTCCGGCTTCCCGTCTGGAACCTTCGCAACCCGGTTGCGCCCTCTTCATGAAACGCATTCTTCTCCCGCTGGCCCTGGTCTTCGCCGTCTCCGCGCAGGCGCAGATCATCAACAACCCCAAGGCCAAGGTCGACCCGAAGAACAACAAGGTCACCAACCCGGTTGTCGAGAAACCCAAGCCCAAGCTGATGACGCGCGACGAGCTGCGGCTGTGCATCGACCAGCAGGAAGTGAACTCCAAGGAAGCCGAGGCCATCAAGGTCGAGCAGGCGTCCTACAAGTCCAACGCCGAGAAGCTCAAGGCCGAGAAGGTCACCGTCGAGGCCGGCGAGGCCGCGCTGAGCAAGCAGATCGCCGACATGAAGGCCGAGAAGCAGGCCATCCTGGACCAGCACGCCGCGCTGACCGCCGAGGCGCCCAAGCTGTCGAAGGAAGACCTGAAGACCCGCAACGAGGCCTACCAGGCACGTGCCAACGGCTTCAACACGATGTTCGAGAGCGTGAAGGCCGCCGACACCGAGCAGAGCGCCCGCCGCAAGGCCTTTGCCGAGAAGGTTGACGCGCTGGACGCGCAGTTCAAGGCGCTGGAAGAGCGCACCGAGAAGCATTTCGACGCGCTCGACAAGTGGAAGGCCGAGTGCCAGAACAAGGCCTACGACGAGAACGACGAGAAGGCCATCCGCAAGGAAAAGGCGGCTGCCGCGGGCAAGTGACGCGCCCCCGCCGCTGACGCGCCGCACGACAGGGCCGCCCCACCCGGGAGCGGCCCTTTTTCATGGTTACGCCCGAGAGGCCTTTGCATGACCACCCCCAACCCGCTGATGCAACCCTGGCCGGGCCCGCACGGCCTGCCGCCGTTTGCCGACATCTCGCCGGCGCAGTTCCAGCCCGCCTTCGAGGCGGCGCTGGCCGCGCACCGCGCCGAGATCGAGGCCATCGCCGCCCAGCCCGAGCCGCCCAGCTTCGCCAACACGCTGGCGGCCTTCGATGCCAGCGGCCGCGCGCTGACGCGGCTGTCGCACCTGTTCTACACGCTGGGCGCATCGGCCACGTCACCCGAGCTGCAGGCGCAGCAGCGCGCACTCGCCGGCCCGCTGGCCGCGCACGACAGCGCGATCTACATGCACCAGGGCCTGTTCCGGCGCGTGGACACGCTGTTCGATCAGCGCGACGCGCTGGGGCTGGACGCCGAGCAGCGCCGTTTGCTGGAGCGCGTGCACCTGGACTTCGTGCGCGCCGGTGCCCGCCTGGCGCCGGCTGCTCGCGAGCGCTACGCCGCCGTGATGGGGCAGCTGGCCGAGCTGACCACGCGCTTCGCGCAGAACGTACTGGCGGCCGAGAGCGGCTACCAGCTGCGGCTGACGACCGAGGCGGAGCTGGCCGGCCTGCCCGGCTTCGTGCGTGTCGCGGCGCGCCAGGCGGCGCTGGACCGCGGGCTGGGCGACGGCGTGCACGTCATCACGCTGTCGCGCTCGCTGATCGTGCCGTTCCTCAGCTTCAGCGCCAGGCGCGACCTGCGCGAGCAGGCCTGGCGCGCGTGGGTGGGCCGCGGCGACGACACGGGGAGCACCGACAACCGCGCCCTGTGTGCGCAGATCCTGGCGCTGCGCGCCGAGCAGGCCGCGCTGCACGGCCACGCCTGCTATGCCGACTTTGCACTCGAAGACACCATGGCCCGCCACCAGGGTGCGGTGATGGACCTGCTGCAGCGCGTCTGGCAGCCGGCGCTGGCCGCGCAGGCGCGGGAGCGCGAGGCCGTGCTGGGCGCGATGGCCGCTGCCGGCGCCACGCACGCGCTGGAGGCCTGGGACTGGCGCTTCTATGCCGAGCAGGCGAAGCGCGCCCGCTTCGAACTGGACGAGGCCGAGGTCAAGCCGTACTTCGCGCTGGACCGCATGGTGGCCGCGATGTTCGACTGCGCCAGCCGCCTGTTCGGCCTGCAGTTCAAGCCGCGGCCGGACATCGTCGCCTACCACCCCGACGTGCGCGCCTACGAGGTGCTGAATGCCGACGGCACGCTGCGCGGCCTGTTCCTGCAGGACAACTTCGCGCGGCCCACCAAGCGCAGCGGCGCGTGGATGAACGCGCTGCGCAACCAGAGCCGCGCGCTTGGCGCCACGCCCGTCATCCTGAACAACAACAACTTTGCGAGGGGCGCGGCCGGTGAACCGACGCTGCTGAGCTTCGACGATGTCCGCACGCTGTTCCACGAGTTCGGCCACGGCCTGCACGGGCTGCTGAGCAGCGTCGAGCACGAGCGGCTGGCCGGCACGCAGGTGCTGCGCGACTTCGTCGAGCTGCCGTCGCAGCTGTACGAGCACTGGATGGCCGAGCCGCACGTGCTCAAGACCTTTGCGCGCCACTGGCAGACCGACGAGCCGCTGCCCGATGCGTTGCTGGCCAGGCTGCAGGCGGCGCGCCAGTTTGGCCAGGGCTACGAGACGCTGCGCTACACGGCCAGCGCCATCGTCGACATGGCGGCCCATGCGCTGCCCGAGGCGCCGGCCGACGTCGTGGCCTTCGAGCGCGACACGCTGGCGCGCTGGGGGCTGCCGGCCGAGGTGGGCATGAACCACCGCTTGACGCACTTCCAGCACCTGTTCAGCAGCGCCGGCTACGCGGCCGGCTACTACGTCTACCTGTGGGCCGAGGTGCTGGACTGCGACGCGTTCGACGCCTTCGTCGAGGCCGGCGACGTGTTCGACCCGGCCGTCGCCGCGCGGCTGCGCGAGTGCATCTACGCGGTCGGCAACAGCGTGGAGCCGGGCGCGGCGTTCCGCGCCTTCCGCGGGCGTGACCCGGTGGTGGAGCCCATGCTCAAGGACCGCGGGCTGCTGCAGCCTGCGCGGTAGCCCGGGCGCGCTGTCAGGCTTCGGGTCGGCGCCACAACCAGGCGGCGACGAGACCCATGACCCCCGGGACGCCGACCTTCACGGCCAGCGGCGCAGGCGAGAACGCCAGCAGCACCGCGCTCAGCGTCATCATGCCGGTGGCGAGCCACTTGGCGCGCCGGGGCAGCACCCCGCATTCGCGCCAGCGGCGCAGCGTGGGGCCGTAGCGGCTGTGGTTCAGCAGCCAGGTTTCCAGCGCCGGCCAGCCCTTGCCGCCGGCCCAGGCCGCCAGGATCAGGAAGGGCACGGTGGGCAGCAACGGCAGCACGGCGCCGGCCATGGCCAGTGCCAGCGCCGCCACGGCCAGCGCCCGCCACAACAGCCGGGCCGCGGCCTGCCTCATGCGGTCACTTCAGCCCGCCGCTGAGGAACTGCTGCAGCCGCTCGCACTGCGGGCGGATCAGCATCTCCTTGGGGTTGCCTTCCTCCTCGACCTTGCCCTGGTGCAGGAACAGGCAGTGGTTGGACACCTCGCGTGCAAAGCCCATCTCGTGCGTCACGACGATCATCGTGCGGCCCTCGGCGGCGAGGTCGCGCATCACCTTCAGCACCTCGCCCACCAGCTCCGGGTCCAGCGCCGACGTGGGCTCGTCGAACAGCATCACCTCCGGGTCCACGGCCAGCGCGCGCGCGATGGCGACGCGCTGCTGCTCGCCGCCGGACAGCTGCGCCGGGTAGACGCTCGCGCGGTGCGACACGCCCACGCGCGCCAGCAGCGCCTGGGCGCGCTCGATGGCCTCGGCCCGCGGCTTGCCCAGCACGTGGATGGGCGCCTCGATGACGTTCTCCAGCACCGTCATGTGCGCCCACAGGTTGAAGTTCTGGAAGACCATGGCCAGCCGGGCGCGCCAGCACTGCAGCTGTGCTGCCTCGGCGGCCCTGAGGCTGCCGTCGCGGTCGCGCACGAGCTTCAGCGCCTCGCCGCCCAGCGCCAGCTCGCCTTCATGCGGCTGCTCCAGCAGGTTCAGGCAGCGCAGGAAGGTGCTCTTGCCCGAGCCGGACGAGCCGATCAGCGTGACGACGTCGCCGCGGGCGGCGCTCAGCGAGATGCCTTTCAGCACCTCGCGGTCGCCAAAGCGCTTGTGGATGTTGGTGGCTTGGAGTTGGATGCTCATCTTGCGCCGAGAAGTTTGCCGGTGCGCAGCGCCTGCCTGCCGGCGACCTTGGCGACGCGCATGCCGGCGTTGGCAAAGCGCAGGAAATCGCGCGCGAAGAACAGGCCGTCGACGGGGCTGGTCAGCTCGGTGACCTGGGCGGTGACGGGGTCGATGACATGGGCCAGCACGTCGCCGGCCTTCACGTCCTCGCCGACCGCCTTCAGAAAGGTCAGCACGCCCGCCACGGGGGATTTGATGGGCATGCTGCCGGCCAGCGGGCGGGCGTCGCCCACCGCGTCGGGCAGCGCGGGCCGGTCGCCGGCGATGAGGCCGCGCCAGCGCAGGAAGTCGACGATGTGCTTCGCGTCGGCGGCGGCCAGCTCGTGCGTCACGTCGGTGGCGCCGCGCAGCTCCACGGTGACCGACAGGCAGGCCTGCGGGATGGGGAAGCGCTCGCCGAAGCGCGCCTTCCATTTCCACCAGACCTGCGAGCAGGCCTCGTCGAACGGGTTGTCGCCCGAGTCCTGCGCCAGCAGCGTCAGCCGCGAGCCGAGGAAGCGCGCCAGCGGCTCGCAGTCGGGCCAGCAGGGCGTCTCGGTGTAGAGGTGCATGACGGCCTGCGCGTCGCAGTGCAGGTCCAGCACGATGTCGGCATCGCAGGACAGGCCCATCAGCGTGCGCCGCTGCGACTGCAGCTCGGTGTCCACCGGCGAGGCCAGCACGGCCGCCTTCAGCGCGCGGCGCAGCAGTGCGACGTTGGCGGCTGGGTCGGCGCCCAGCTGCGGCTCGACGGCGGCGGCCACGGCGTCGATCTGGTCGGGGTAGTGGCGGTTGAAGTTCTCGCCCGACATCAGCTCGAAGCGGCCCAGGTGCGCGTGCAGCAGGAACTGGCTCAGGCCGATCGGGTTGGCCATCGGCACCAGCACCACCTCGCCGGTGATCTGGCCGGCGGCCTCCAGCGCGTCCAGCTGCAGGCGCAGGTGGTGGGCCACCAGCATGCCGGGCAGCTCGTCGCCGTGCAGCGAGGCCTGGATGTAGGCCTTCTGGCCACCGGGCCGGCCGTAGTGCAGCGACACCAGCTCGCGCTGCGTGCCGGGGGCGGGGGAGAGGAGAGGGTGGCGATGGAGTTGCATGATCAGCGGCTCATCATGGGTTTGAGCCAGCGGTTCTCGGCCCAGCGGAACAGGCCCACCAGGCTCAGCGTCAGCACGAAATAGAACGCGCCGGCGGTGATGAAGGCTTCGAAGGGCAGGTAGTACTTGGCGTTGACGGCGCGGGCCGCGCCGGTGACGTCCAGCAGCGTGACGACGCTGGCCAGCGACGTGCCGTGCAGCATGAAGATGGCCTCGTTGCCGTAGGCGGGCAGCGCGCGGCGGAGCGCCGCCGGCAGCACGATGCGGCGCAGCATGAGGCCGCGGCCCATGCCCAGCGCCTTGGCGGCCTCGATCTCGCCGGCCGGCAGCGCGCGGATGCTGCCGGCGATGATCTCGGTCGTGTAGGCCGCCGTGTTCAGCGTGAACGTCAGCCAGGCGCAGAAGGTGGCCGACGACAGCCACGGCCACAGGGCGCTGTCGCGCACGGCGTCGAACTGCGCCAGGCCGTAGTAGACGAGGAACAGCTGCACCAGCATGGGCGTGCCGCGGAACACGTAGGTGTAGGCCCAGACCAGGCGCGAGGCCAGGCCCCGGGACACGGTGCGCACGAGCGCCAGCGGCACGGCGATCAGCAGGCCGCAGCCCAGCGACAGCACCAGCAGCTTCAGCGTGATGCCCAGGCCCTCCCAGTACATCGGCAGGTTCTCGACGATGGCGTCGAAGTTCACAGCTCACCCTTTCGCACGCCGATGGCCAGGCGCCGGTTCGCCCAGCCGAACACCAGCTCCGACACGCTGGTGAAGACGAGGTAGATCAGCGCCACGGCGAGGTAGAAGCTGAACGGCTCGCGCGTGTTGCCGGCCGCCTGCTGGCCGCGCGTCATCAGGTCCGACAGGCCGATGATGGACACGATGGCCGTGCTCTTGATGAGCACCAGCCAGTTGTTGGACAGCCCCGGCAGCGCGTGGCGCAGCATCTGCGGCAGCGTGATGCGCACGAGCACCTGGCGCGGGCTCATGCCGTAGGCCAGGCCCGCCTCGCGCTGGCCCGGCGGCACGGCCAGGAAGGCGCCGCGGAAGGCCTCGGTCAGGTAGGCGCCGAAGATGAAGCCGATGGTCAGCACGCCGGCAACGAAGGGGTCGATGTCGATGTAGTCCTCGTGGCCCAGCATGGGCGCGACGGTGTTCACCGCGACCTGGCCGCCGTAGAAGACCAGCAGCATCAGCACCAGGTCGGGCACGCCGCGGATCAGCGTCGTGTAGGTGGCGGCGATGGCCTGCAGCACGCGCGAGCGCGACAGCTTGGCCAGCGCGCCGGCCAGGCCCAGCGCGGCAGCCACGGCCAGCGACGACAGCGCCACGCCCAGCGTGACCGCGGCGCCTTCGAGGAGGCTGGGAAGGAATCCGTGCAGCAGCATGGTCAGCGAGGGGTCACGAGGTCAAAACTGAAATAGCGGTCGTTCAACGCCTTCAGCGCGCCGCTGGCGCGCAGCCCGGCCAGCGCCTCGTCCAGCCGCACGCCCAGCGTGGCCGCGTCGGACTTGCGCAGCCCGACGCCGATGCCCTGGCCGTAGTACCGCGCGTCGCGGCCGAAGTCCGGCCCCGCGAACGCGAAGCCGCGGCCGTCGGCGCTGTTCAGGAAGCCGAACTGCGCGATGACGGCGTCCACCAGCGTGGCGTCCAGGCGGCCGGCCTTGAGGTCGAGGAAGACCTGGTCCTGCGTCGCGTAGCGCAGCACCTGGCTGTCCTTGAACTGCGCGGCCAGCAGCCGCTCGTGCAGCGTGCCGCGCTCCACGCCGATGCGCTTGCCCTTCAGGCCGGCGGGGCTGACGTCCAGCCGCGCGTCGGCGCGCACCACCATGCGCACCGGCGAGAAGTAGTAGGCCGACGAGAACGCAATGGCCTGCTGCCGCTCGGGCGTGATGGACATGGAGGCCATGATGGCGTCGATCTTGCGCGCGCGCAGCGCCGGGATGAGGCTGTCGAAATCCAGCATGACGGGCACGCACTGCAGCCCCATGCGGGCGCACAGCGCGCGGGCCAGGTCCACTTCGAAGCCCTTGAGCTGGCCGTCGCTGCCCACTTCGCTGAAGGGCGCGTAGCCGCCCGCTAGGCCGATGCGCAGCTTCAGCGACGGCGTGTCACCCCACGCCGGGCCGGCGAGGGCGAGCGGGGCGAGCAGCGCGGCGCGGCGTCGCATCACTTCTTGGCGGGCGCGATGTCGTAGTCGAAGTACTTGTCGGCCAGCTTCTTGAACGTGCCGTTGGCCTGCACCGCGTCGATGGCGGCATTGAACTTCTTGCCCAGCGTCGCCTCGTCGGCCTTGCGCAGCCCGACGCCGGTGCCCTGGCCGAAGATCTTGTCGTCCAGCACCGGGCCGCCGACGAAGGCGAAGCCCTTGCCCTCGGGCTTCTTCAGGAAGCCGAAGTCGGCGGCGGGGGAGTCCATCAGCGTGGCGTCGATGCGGCCGCTCTTCAGGTCCAGGAAGACCTGGTCCTGGCTGCCGTAGCGCACCACCTCGCTCTGCTTGAAGTTGGCGGCGGCGTAGGTCTCGTGCGTCGTGCCGCGCTGCACGCCGATCTTCTTGCCCTTCAGGCCGGCGGCCGTGGGCTCCAGCTTCACGCCTGCCTTGGCGACGAGACGCGCCGGCGTCGAGTAGTAGGGCTTGGAGAACGCGATGACCTTCTCGCGCTCGGCGGTGATGGAGACGCTGGCGAAGATGGCGTCCACCTTGCGCGACTGCAGCGCCGGGATCAGGCCATCGAACTCCTGCTGCACCAGCGTGCACTGGGCCTTCATCTCCGCGCAGTAGGCCTGCACCAGCTCGATCTCGAAGCCCTTCAACTTGCCGTCGGTGCCGATCTCGGAGAAGGGCGGGTAGGCGCCTTCGACGCCGATGCGCAGCTTCTTCCACTCGGGGGCCTGGGCGTGGGCGACCGAGGCGGCCAGGGCGAGGACGAACAGGGCGGTTTTCTTCATGTCTGACCTTCAGGTTATTCAGCGAGTTTCGGGCCGGGCGCCGGGCCGCTCCCAAGCCGGCCCGTCATGGCGATGTGCTTGCCGGTCGATCCGGCAAGCATCGCCGTCCCCTCGGGGGACCGGCCAAGGTACTCCTTGGACGAGGGGACCGTGGACAGCCAGTCGCGCAAGGCCGCAAGCGTAGCAGCCGGGTCTTCTTCCTGAGGCACGTGGCCGAGTGTGGGGAATGTCACGAGCTTGCTGCCCGGGATGGCGGTGTGGAAGGCCTGGCCCCAGCGCGGCGGGATCAGGCGGTCCTTGCCGCCCCAGAGGATGAGCGTGGGCACGCGGATCTCGCCCAGCCGTTGCACGGGCCCCGGCGCCATCTGGTCCATGCGCTGCATCAGCGCCACGCGGTTGCCTTCGCGCAACGCCAGCTCGTAGTAGCGGTCCACCAGGGCGGCCGTCACGCGCGACGGGTCGCCGTAGACGTCCAGCACGCTGTCCTCGATGGCGCGGCGCGGCAGCACCCAGCGCATGCCCTCGCGCAGCACCGGCAGCCGCGCGACGCGAAAGCCCAGCGGCAGCGACTCGGGCACGAAGTCGAAGCCCGTCGAGTCGATCAGCACCAGGCCGGCCACGCGTGCCGGGTCGGCCAGCGCCAGCTCCCAGGCGATGCCGCCGCCCAGCGAGTTGCCGACGACGATGGCCCGGCCCACGCCCAGCCGGGACAGCAGCGCGCGCGTGAACGCCACGTAGCGGGCCTCGCGGTAGTCGCCGTCGGCGTTGGGGCCGGTGAGGCCGAAGCCGGGCAGGTCGAAGCTGATGACGCGGCGGGTGCGCGACAGCTCGGCCGCCCAGCCTTCCCAGGTGTGCAGGCTGGCGCTGGTGCCGTGGATGAGCACCAGCGGCAGCGGGTCGCTGCTGGGCCCCTGGTCACGCACGTGCACCAGCAGGCCGTCCATCTCGACGAAGTCCGACGGCGGCGGCGCCCAGCGGGGCACCAGGCTTTCCAGCGACCGGTCGGGCGCCTTGCTGGCGGCAAAGCCCAGCGCGGCCAGCATCAGCAGGATGCCGACGGCCTTCAGCGCAACCTCGGCGAGGCGGTTCATCGCACCGGGCTGAGGTCCGCCTGCAGCGACTCGCGCTCGTCGAAGACGAAGCAGCTGCCGTGGTAGTGCTTGCCGCCGGTGTCCTCGAAATACTTCAGGATGCCGCCGTCCAGCTGCCAGGCCGTCAGGCCCTGTTCCTCCAGCACCATTGCGGCCTTCTCGCAGCGGATGCCGCCGGTGCAGTAGCTCACCACGGTCTTGCCCACCAGCTCGTCGCGGTGGGCCTCCAGCGCGGCGGGGAAATCGCTGAACTTGTGCAGCCGCCAGTCGATGGCGCCATCGAACGCGCCGAAGTCCACCTCGAAGCCGTTGCGCGTGTCCAGCATGACGACCTCGCGGCCGTCGTCGTCATGCCCCTGGTCCAGCCAGCGGGCCAGCGTGGCCGGCGGCAGCGCGGGCGCGCGCGGCGCCTGGTCGGGGCGCACGGCGGGCCGGTTCATGCGGATGATCTCGGGCTTGACCTTGACCTTCAGGCGCTGGAAGGGCTGCGTGTCGCTCCAGCTGCGCTTGGGGCACAGCGCGGCGAAGCGCGGGTCCGCGCGCAGGTCGGCGACCCAGGCGTCCACCGCGTCGGCGGGGCCGGCGAGGAACAGGTTGATGCCCTCTTCGGCGATGAGCACGGTGCCCTTCAGGCCCAGCGCCTGCGCGCGGGCCTGCAGGCGCTCGCGCAGCGTGGCCGTGTCGGCCAGCGACACGAAGAGGTAGCAGGAGATGTTGAGGATGGGACCGGCTGGCATGAGGCCGCGCATTATCGGCTGGCCCCGGCGCGCGGCTGCGGCATCATGTCCCCGCCTTGAATCTCCTGGAGCCCGCCGTGAAACGATGGCTGTCCCGCCTGCTGTCCTGCTGCCTGGCCCTGGGCGGCGCGCTGTCCGCGTCCGCCGCCGCGCCGGCCGCCGAGCCGCTGCCCCCGGTGGCCGCGGGCCGCATCAAGCGGCTGGCGGCCTTCCCGTCCCGCTTCGTCGACGCCCGCCATGTCGACGTCTGGCTGCCGCGCGGCTACAGCGCGGCCGTGCCGCATGCGGTGCTGTACCTGCATGACGGCCAGATGCTGTATGACGCGGGTACCACCTGGAACCGCCAGGCCTGGCGCGTGCAGGACGCCGCGCAGCGCCTCATCGACGCCGGGCGCATCCCGCCGACGCTGGTGGTCGGCGTGTGGAACAACGGCAAGTACCGGCACAGCGAGTATTTCCCGCAGAAGTTCCTTGCCGGCATGCCGCCGGCCCAGCGCGATCGCTTCGTGCAGGAGGCGCTGCAGGGCCAGCCGCGCAGCGACGCCTATCTGCGGTTCCTCGTCGAGGAGCTCAAGCCCGCCATCGATGCGCGCTACGCGACGCGGCGCGACGCGGCCGGCACGCTGCTGATGGGCTCCAGCATGGGCGGGCTGATCTCGGTCTACGCGATGAACGAGTACCCGGCCGTGTTCGGCGGCGCGGCAGGGCTGTCCACGCACTGGGTGGGCGCGTTCAAGCCCAATGCGGCCATCCCGCTGGCCGGGTTCAACTACCTGCGCGCCCACCTGGCCGACCCGGCGACACACCGCCTCTACCAGGACCACGGCACCACCGAGCTGGATGCGATCTACGCGCCCTACCAGCTGATCGTCAACGACCTGGCCCGCGAGCGCGGCTATGCGGACGGCGTCAACTTCGAGACCCGCGTCTTCGAGGGCACCGGCCACAACGAGACAGCCTGGGCCGAGCGGCTGGAGGTTCCGCTGCTGTTCCTGCTCGGCCAGCGCTGACGCCGGAAGGCGGGCCAGAGCGCCGGCCCGCTCTGGCGATGCGAGGTCGGGCGAGGGGCGTCCGTCAGTCCGCCCAGCGCGACGCGATGCGCTGGACTTCCTCCACGCAGGCTTCCAGCGCATGCACCACATGCGGGTCGAAATGGCTGCCGCTGCCGGCGCGGATGAAGTCCAGCGCCTCGTCGTGCGTCATGGCCTGCTTGTAGGGCCGCTCGCTGATCAGCGCGTCGTAGACGTCGGCCACGGCCATCAGCCGGGCCGACAGCGGGATGGCCTCGCCGGCCAGGCCGTCCGGGTAGCCGCTGCCGTCCCACTTCTCGTGGTGGTGGCGGGCGATCTGCTTGCCGAAGGTCAGCATCAGCCCGGCGTCGTCGCCGAGCCGGTCGATGGCGCGCTGCAGCAGGTCGGCGCCCTGCTCGGCGTGCGTCTTCATGACGCGCCATTCGTCCGCCGACAGCCGGCCCGGCTTGAGCAGGATGCCGTCCGGGATGGCCACCTTGCCGATGTCGTGCAGCGGCGCGGCCTTGGCCAGCTCGTCGATGGCGGCCTCGGTCAGGTCGGCCGGGCCGCCGGGCTGGGCGGCGATCCAGCGCGCCAGCGTGCGCACGTATTCCTGCGTGCGCTGGATGTGGTTGCCGGTGTCGGCGTCGCGGAACTCGGCCAGGCCCACCATGACGAACAGCGTCGTGTCGCGCAGCCGCTCCACCTCGCGGCGGCGCGCGTCCAGCTCGCCACTGAGCTGGGCGTTGTGGCGCAGCAGATGGTCTTCGGCCAGCTTGAGCTGCAGGTGCGTGCGCACGCGCGCCAGCACCGTGGACGGGTTGAAGGGCTTGTGGATGAAGTCGGCGCCGCCGGCCTCGAAGCCGCTGCTCTCGTCCTCGGGCCGCGTCAGCGCGGTCAGGAAGATCACCGGCACGCGGCTCGTGGCCGGGCCGGCCTTCAGGCGGCGACAGACCTCGTAGCCGTCCATGCCCGGCATCATGACGTCCAGCACGATCAGGTCGGGCGGCTGGCGGCGGCAGATCTCCAGCGCCTTCGGGCCGCTGACGGCCAGCTGCACGCGGTAGTCGGGCTTGAGCACCTGGGCCAGCAGCGTCAGGTTCGCGGGCGTGTCGTCGACGACCAGCACCGTGGCCTGCTGCGGCAGGAAGGGGGCGTGCGGTGTCATGGCAGCGGGTCCTTGTCGCCGCGCAGCGCGGCCTGTGCTTCGTCGAAGTCGACGCGCTGCATGGCGCCGGCCAGCGCCTTGGCGCGCGACGCTGGCAGCAGGTCCAGGAAGGCGGAGCCATGCTGCTCCCACAGCGTCAGCGCATGGCTGTCGGCCTCGCCCAGCAGCGTGTCCAGCTCGCTGATCAGCGTGGCCGCGTCGGCGGCCGTGGCGCGGGCATCCGGCGCCGCCTCGCCGGGCGGCTCGGTGGCGGCATCGGTGGCGACGAAGGGCGGCGGACGCTGCAGGTCCAGCAGCCGGCGCAGCGTGTGTGGCAGCACCGGCTTGGGCGCGAGCGCCTGCGCGCCCTGGCGCAGCGCGCGCTCGCGCAGCGCCGGCGTGTCGACGGCGCTCAGCAGCACCGCGCGCCGCGCGCGCGGCGGGCCGGCGTCGGCCAGGCGGCGCAGCAGCTCCCCGCCCTCCATGTCGGGCAGCACCCAGTCCACCAGCAGCAGGTCGCAGGGCGGTTCGGCCGGCGCACGGGTGAGCCGGGCCAGCGCCTGGGCCCCCTGGGGCAGCACCTCGATGCGGGCCGTGGGCGCCAGCGCCTTCAGCAGGCCCAGCAGCGCGTCGTGGCCGGCGCTGTGCGGTGCCTGCACCAGCAGGATGCTGCCGGGTTCGCTCATCGGCGGCGGTGCCAGGCCTGGGCAGGGCGGCAGCGGCAGCACCAGCTCGAAGGCGCTGCCGCGGCCGGGCGTGCTGCGTGCGGTCAGCGTGCCGCCCATGCGTTCGGCCAGCGCACGGCAGATGGCCAGGCCCAGCCCGGTGCCGCCGAAGCGCCGCGCGGCGCCGGCCTCGGCCTGCGCGAACGGCGTGAACAGCCGGCCCAGCTGCTCCGCCGTCAGGCCCACGCCGCTGTCGCGCACGCGCAGCCGCCAGGCGCCACCCTCGTCCAGCTGCGCGGTCAGCTTGACCTGGCCGGCCGGCGTGAACTTGACGGCGTTGACGAGCAGCTCGGTGATGAGCTGCGTCAGCCGCGCCGCGTCGCCGCGGCGGGCGCCGGCCGCGCCCAGCAGCTCGGGCGACACGATCTCGCACAGCAGCTCCAGCTGCTTGGCCTGTGCCGCGGGGCGCACGGCGTCGAAGGCGCTGGCCAGCAGCGGCTCCAGCCGCAGCGGTTCGTCGGCCAGCGGCAGGCGGCCGGCGTCCAGGTCGGCGTAGTCCAGCAGGCCGTCGATGAGCTTGACAAGTGCCTCGCCGGCCTGCGCCACGTCCTCCAGCTGGCTGCGCTGGCCGGGGCTGAGGCGGCCGGCCAGCAGCAGCCGCGTCTGGCCCAGCACGGTGTTCATGGGCGTGCGGATCTCGTGGCCGATGTTGGCGAGGAAGTCGGACTTGGCGCGCGACGCCGCCTCGGCCGCGGCCCGCGAGCGTTCCAGCTCGGCCAGCCGCGCCTTCACGAGGTCATCCGCCGTGGCCGGCCCGGCGCCGGCTGGTGCGAGCAGCGTCAGCAGCCCCAGCTGGCGTGACAGGCCCCACAGCGCCAGGCAGAACATCACCTGGCACAGCGCCAGGTTGGCCAGCAGCGGCCAGGCCTGCACCAGCCACTGCGGCGGCTGGCCGGCAAAGCGCAGCAGCGTGGGCGGCGCCAGCATCAGCGCCAGCAGCGCCAGCGAGATCGCCAGCGCCTGGCGGGCGCGCCAGGTCGTGAACAGCAGCAGGCAGCCGCCCAGCGTCCACGGCGCCAGGCTGCCCAGCGTGTACAGCGTGGGCCCGGGGTCGGGGCGCAGCGTGAACGCCAGCATGTTGACGCTGAAGTACAGCGCCAGCAGCGTGACGCCCCAGCGCTGCCACAGCCGCAGCTGCTGCGGCCGCTGCCAGACCAGCACGGCCAGCACCGAGAACGCGACGGCGAGCAGCGGATAGGCGACGCGGTCGTTGGGGTCGATGACGCCCAGCAGCGTCTCGCTGCCCCAGGCGCCCAGCGCCGACGCGACGATGAGGCCGAACAGCCAGCGCGTGCCGACGGCCCCCAGCACCACCAGCGTGGCGCCGGCCATCAGCGGGCCTCCTTCAGCGCCAGCAGCGCGGCGTCGAAATCCAGCGCGCCCAGCGCGCGCTCCAGCCGCGCCACGACGGCCGCGTCCAGCCCGCTGTGCGCGCCGTGGGCCTGCCACCAGTCCAGCGCTCGGCTGTCGCTGTGGCCCAGCAGGTCCTGCAGCGTGTCGAGGTCGCCGGCCGCCTGCGCGCTTGGCGCGGCGGCGGCCTCGCCGAGCGTGGCGCGCACCGCCGACAGCAGCGCGGCCAGCCCCGTGTCCACGCGGGCCAGCTGGGAGCGGGCGGCCGTGGCATCCGCGAGCGCCGCGCTGCGCTCCAGCGTCAGCGCCAGCCGGTGCAGTGGCTGCGCGCCCAGCGTCGCCGCCAGGCCCTGCAGCGTGTGCGCGGCGCGGCGCAGCTCGGGCCAGTCGCCGTCGTCCAGCCAGGTGCTCCACGCCGCCAGGCCGTCGGCGTACTGCGTCGCAAAGCCCTGCAGCGTGCGCCGGTACAGCGCGGTCTGGCCGTCGAACTGGCGCAGGCCGGTCGCCACGTCCAGCACCGGCAGCGTGGGCGCGGGCGCCGGGGCGGGGCGGTAGCGCTGCAGCTCGCGCACCAGCCGCGCGACGTCCAGTGGCTTGGCGATGTGGCCCTGCATGCCGGCGGCCAGGCATTGCGCGCGCTCCTCGCCCAGCGCATGGGCCGTCATGGCCAGCACCGGCAGCGACTCGAAGCCGGGCATCTCGCGCAGGCGGCGCGTGGCGCTGAGGCCGTCCAGCACGGGCATCTGCAGGTCCATCAGCACGAGGTCGTAGGCACCCGGGCCGCCGGCCTGCAGCTTGTCCAGCCCCGCCTGGCCGTCGCCGGCGACGTCGACGCGCGCGCCATGGCTGCCCAGCAGCCGCAGCGCGATCTCCTGGTTGGTCGGGTGGTCCTCCACGAGCAGCACGCGCAGCCCGGCCAGCGGCTGGCCGTCGGTGCCCGGGGCGGGCCGCTCCGCCGGCGCATCGCGCAGCAGCCGGCGCAGTTCGCCGGGCAGCAGCGGCTGCGGGCACAGCGCGCGGGCGCCGAAGGCGCGCAGCTGCGTGGTGTTGTCGCCACTGCCGCGCGGGCTCAGCACGGCGATGCGCAGTGCCGGGTGGTCGCGGCGGAGCCGGGCGAGCAGGTCGGCGCCGCCCGGGCCGGGCAGCGCCCAGTCCAGCAGCAGCCAGTCGAAGGCGCGCCCGGCCCGGCGGGCCTCGTCCAGCGCCGCCAGCGTACCGTCGACGTCGGCGCTGACCGCCAGGCCGCCGCCAAGCCCGAGGTGGCCGAGCAGCGCCTGCGTGGCGGCGCGGCTGCCGGCGTGGGCGTCGGCCAGCAGCAGCCGGCACGGCGGCAGCGGCTCGGGCGGCGGCGCGGCGTCGTCCTGCGGCAGCGCGAGCTGGATGACGAAGCGGCTGCCGTGGCCCGGCGTGCTCTGCACCTCCAGCGTGCCGCCCATCAGCTCGACGAGCCGGCGCGTGATGGCCAGGCCCAGGCCGGTGCCGCCGAAGCGGCGCGGCACGGACGCGTCGCCCTGGTAGAACTCGCGGAACAGCGCGGCGATCTGCGCGGCATCCATGCCGATGCCGCTGTCCTGCACCGTCAGGCGCAGCGTCACCGCGCCCGGCGCGCCGCCGGCCTGCGTGTCCAGCCGCAGCACGACCTGACCCGCCGGCGTGAACTTGAGCGCGTTGGACAGCAGGTTGACCAGCACCTGCTGCAGCCGCAGCGCGTCGCCGCGCAGCTGGCCGCGCGCGCCGAGCAGGCCGGCGTCGGCCCAGTCGCACACCAGCGCGACGCCGGGCGTGGCGTGCAGCGGCCGCACCAGCTCCACGGCCTGCGCGACGACGTCCTCCAGCCGCAGCGGGTTCGACTCCATGCGCAGCTGGCCGGCCTCGATCTTGGAGACGTCCAGCACGTCGTTGATGAGGCCCAGCAGCGTGCGCGACGCGGCGTCGGCCTTGGTCAGCAGCTCGCGCTGCTCGGGCGTCAGCGGCGTCTGCAGCGCCAGCTGCGTCATGCCCATGATGGCGTTCATGGGCGTGCGGATCTCGTGGCTGATCTGCGCGAGGAAGCGGGTCTTGGCCTCCGCAGCGGCCTGCATGGCCGCGGCCTGCGCGCGCGCCTCGGCCTCGCGGCGGCGCAGCGCCAGCGCGCACAGCGGCGGCAGCGGCAGCAGCACCAGGGTGAGCGCGAGGGCGGCGTCGACGCCGGGGCTGCCGCGCAGGTTCAGCAGCAGGGCCAGCAGCGACAGCAGGGCCACCGTGGCAAGCAGGAGGAGGGCGAACGTGGCGTGGCGCTGGGGCATGGAACGGTCGCTGAGGACTGGCCGATTATGGATAGCGGCCGTCGGCAACTGTGGGCAGGAATGCACACCCGCGCCCTGGGGAAAGCCCAGGGCAGGGCGCCCGCGCGACGCCTGACGCAGCGGTTATCCTGAAGCGCCATGCCGCTGATCCTCGTCGTCGACGACCAACCGAGCAACATCCACGCGCTGTACCAGCTGCTGGTGGATGACTGCGAGGTGTCCATGGCCACCAGCGGCGCCGAGGCGCTGGCCTTCTGCGCGCAGCAGCTGCCCGACCTGATCCTGCTCGACGTGCTGATGCCCGAGATGAGCGGCTACGAGGTCTGCGACCGGCTCAAGGCCGACCCGCGCACGCGCAGCGTGCCGGTCATCTTCGTCACCGTGCAGGGCAGCGCCGCCGACGAGGCCGAGGGCTTCGCGCACGGCGCGGTGGACTACATCCCCAAGCCCTTCGTCGATGTCGTCGTGAAGGCGCGCGTGCGCACCCAGCTGGCGCTGAAGTTGGCGTCCGAGAGCTTTGCGCGCTCGCAGATCGAGCTGTTCCAGCGCGACAAGCTGGCGTCGGTGGGCCGCACCATCGCCGGCATCGCGCAGGAGCTGAGCTCGCCGCTGGGCAATGCGCTGATCTCGGCCTGCACGCTGCAGGACGACCTGGCCCACCTGAACAGCCTGGCCAACGCCGGCAACATCAAGCGCAGCGACCTGGACAAGCACCTGCGCGTCGGCGAGGAGAGCGTCGGGCTGGTGCTGTCCAACCTGCAGCGCACGCTGTCCATCGTCGACTCCTTCCTGCAGTCCACGGCCGACAACTTCGGCGACCAGCGCCGCAGCTTCTCGCTGCTGGAGCTGGTGCACGAGGTGGTGGCCAGCCTCGCGCCGGCGCTGGAGGCGCACCAGGTGCGCTGCGAGCTGGACGCCGGCGACGACCTGCACCTGCTGAGCTTCCGCGGCGCGCTGGCCAAGGTGCTGTCCACGCTGATCCAGAACGCCATCAAGCACGCCTACCGCGAGGCCGGCGGCGAGGTGCACCTGCGCGTGCGGCCGCTGGGCACCGACCAGCTCACGCTCAGCGTGCAGGACCATGGCGTGGGCATCCCGCCGGGCCTGCTGGGCCGCGTGTTCGACCCGTTCTTCTCGACCCGCTTCGGCCCCAACCGCAGCGAGCCGGGGCTGTACATCGTGCGCAACCTCGTCACCTTCGCGCTGGGTGGCCAGATCCAGGTCGACTCCACGCCGGGCGTGGGCACCACGGTGCGGCTGACGCTGCCGCTGATCTCACCCGAGGCGCGCCGCGCCACCCACTGACGCCGACGCCGATGCGGATCGGTCGCGTGCTGTCGGGAGGGTTGCTGCTGCTGGCGCTGGCCGTGACGGCGTGGCTGGGCCTGCGCCGGCCGGGCGGCGAGGAAGCCACACAGGGGCCCATCGTCATCGGCCTGCTGCAGGCGATGACGGGGCCGCTGGCCACCGCCGAGCCGCCGACGCTGGCCGCCGTCCGGCTGGCCGTGGACGAGATCAACCGCGGCGGCGGGCTGTTGGGGCAGCCGGTGGCGCTGCGCGTGGAGGACACGGGCTCGGACGCCGCGGCCATGGCGGCCGAGGCGGCGCGCCGCCTCATCGTCGAGGGCCATGCGGCTGCGCTGTTCGGCTGCCGGACGTCGGCCTGCCGCGAGCAGGTGAGGCCCGTCGTCGAGGCGCAGCGCCACCTGCTGTTCTACCCGATGGCGCACGAGGGCATGGAGCGCTCGGCCCACATCGTCTACACGGGCCCGACGCCCAACCAGCAGGTGCTGCCGGCCACCGACTGGGCCATGGACGGCTTCGGCCGGCGCGTCTACCTCGTCGGTTCCGACGGCGCCTTCCCGCAGCGGGTGCATGCGATGCTGCGCGACTTCATCCCGCTGCGCGGCGGCCAGGTGCTGGGCGAGCGCCTGGTGCCGCTGCAGGCGCCGGACATGGCCGCCGTCGCCGCCGACCTGCACCGGCTGCGGCCCGACCTGGTGCTCAGCACGCTCGGCGGCGACAGCAACCGGGCGCTCTTCGACGCGCTGGTGGCGGAGCAGCTCACCGACATGCCGCTGCTGTCGTTCGCCGCGGCCGAGCCGGAGATGCGCGCCTATGGCGGCGGCCGGCTGGACCGCCACTTCGTGGCCTGGAGCTATCTGCAGTCGCTGCCCGGCCCGGCCAACGAGGCCTTTCTCGCCCGGCTGCGCGCGCTCAACGGCGCCGACACCCAGGCCAGCGATCCTGCCGTCGCCGCCTACGTGGCCGTGCGGCTGTGGGCCGCCGCCGTGCGCGAGGTGGGCAGCGTGCAGCCGGAGGCCGTCAACGCCAACGTGCTGCAGCAGAGCGTCGAGGCGCCCGATGGCGTGGCCGCTCTGGACGCGTCGACCCGCCGCCTGTGGCGCCGGCTGCGCATCGCGCAGGTGCGGCCCGACGGTCAGCTGGCCGAGGTCTGGCAGACGGCCCAGCCCATCCGCCCGGCGGTGTGGCCGGGCTACCGCTCGCTGGCGCACTGGCGTGCGCTGATGGACGCGCACGCGGAGGGCCGGCGGTGACGGGCGGCGCCGCCGTCGAATCGGGCCGGCCGTCCTGGCGCGTCGGGCCGGCACTGCTGCTGGGCAGCGTGCTGCTGTCGCTGCTGCCGCTGGGCGCCATGGGCCTGTGGCAGCTGGGCAGCTTCGAGCGCAGCCTGCGCGACACGGTGACCGAAGGGCTGGTGGCCATCGCGCGCAAGAAGGTGTCGGAGATCAACGAGTACCTCAACGAGGTGCAGGTGGACGCGCAGGTCACCGCACAGGCTGCGGACACGCGCGACCTGCTCGCGCAGCGCCGCGATGCGGTGGCGACGCGGGTGCCCGAGGCCAGCCGGGCCTTCTTCGCGCGGCTGTACGACACCGGCAAGTACGGCAACCTGATGCTGGTGCAGCCGGACGGGCGCATCAGCTTCGCGATGAAGCCGCCGGCCGGCACCAGCCTGGAGCTGGCCCGGCTGGACAGCGGCGCCTTCGAGGGCAGCGAGCTGCTGGCGGCGCACCGGCGCGCCATCGGCCGGCTGGATGCGCAGCTGACGCCGGTGGTGCGGCTGCGCGGCGACGGGCCGCCGACGCTGTTCGCGGTGCATGCGGTCGTCGACGGTGACCGCGTGCTGGGCAGCATCGTGCTGCAGCTGGAGCTGGCGCGGCTGCTGCGCGTGGCGACCGACCGGTCCGGACTGGGGCTGAGCGGCGAGACGGTGCTGGTGCGGCGCCAGGGCGATGAGGTCGTGTTCGTCAACGAGTCGCTGCACCGGCCGCATGAGACGTCCAGCCGGCCGCTGGATGCGAGCGCCCGCGACGCGCTGCCGGCGGTGCGCGGCCTGCGCGGCGAGAGCGGCAGCGGGCTGGCGCACAACGATGCGGACGTGGAGGTGCTGTCGTCCTGGCGACCGCTGCCGGCGCTGGACTGGGGCATCGCCGTCAACCTCGATGCCGACGAGGCCTTCGCGCCCGTGCGCTCGCTGCGCAACCGGCTGCTGGTGGCGCTCGGCCTGGCGCTGACGCTGGCGCTGGGCCTGGCGCTGCTGGTGGGCCGCCGGCTGGTGGAGCCGGTTCAGCTGCTGAACCGCGCGGTGGCGCGCATCGCCGGCGGCAGCCTGGACGAACGCGCGCCCATCTGCGGCTTCACCGAGTTCCGCGAGCTGGCGCGCAACTTCAACCACATGGCCGAGCAGCTGGTCGTCGAGAAGCAGTTGCTGGAGGCGCGCGTGGAGCAGCGCACGCGCGCGCTGAACGACAGCGAGCAGCGCTTTCGCGGCGTGTTCGAGCGCGCGCAGGTGGGCATCGCGCTGTGCGATGCGCAGGGCGTCATCCTCGACGTGAACCAGGCGCTGACGGCCATGCTGTGCCGCACCGGCGACGAGTTGCGCGGCGGCAAGCTGGCCGACCTGCCGGACTTCCGGCCCGGCCGCGTGCCCGGCGGCGAGCTGAACCGGCTGGGCGCCGGGCGCATGGAGCATGTGCGCTTCGAGCGCGGCTTTGCGCTGCCGGGCGGCGGCGAGCTGTTCGTGGACGGCAATGCCAGCGCCATCCGCGACCGGCGTGGCCGCCTCGTCAACGTCGTGCAGATGCTCATCGACGTGACCGAGCGCCACCGCGCCGAGATCGAGCTGGTGCGCGCCCGCGTGGCGGCCGAGGCGGCCGGCCAGGCCAAGAGCGATTTCCTGGCCAACATGAGCCACGAGATCCGCACGCCGATGAGCGGCGCTTTAGGCATGCTGAACCTGCTGCTGCGCACCGAGCTGTCGCCGCGCCAGCACGACTACGCGTCCAAGGCGCGCACCGCCGCGCAGGCGCTGCTGGCCGTCATCAACGACGTGCTGGACTTCTCCAAGGTCGAGGCCGGCAAGATGGAGCTGGACCCGCACCGTTTCGAGCTCAGCGATTTCATGCGCGAGCTGGCCGTCATCCTGTCGGCCAACGTCGGAGCCAAGGACATCGAGGTGCTGTTCCGCCTCGACCCGCGACTGCCCGCGGCGCTGGTGGGCGACACGACGCGGCTGCGCCAGGTGCTGCTGAACCTGGCCGGCAATGCGCTGAAGTTCACCGAGCAGGGCGAGGTGGTGCTGGCGCTGACGCTGCTCGACGAGACGGGCGGCAAGGCCCGCATCCGCTTCGAGGTGCGCGACACCGGCATCGGCATCGCGCCGGACAAGCTGGAACACATCTTCACCGGCTTCAGCCAGGCCGAGCAGGCCACGTCGCGGCGCTACGGCGGCACCGGGCTGGGCCTGGCCATCAGCCGCCGCCTCGTCGCGCTGATGGGCGGCGAGCTGCGCGTGGACAGCCGCGTGGGCGAGGGCAGCCGCTTCCACTTCGAGCTGACGCTGGCCGAGGCACCGGCCGAGCCGCACGAGCTGGTGCCGCTGCGGCCGGGGCTGAAAGTGCTCATCGTCGACGACAACCCGATGGCCCGCGAGGTGCTGCAGGGCATCGGCGAGAGCCTGGGCTGGGACTGCGACCTGGCATCCAGCGGCGAGCAGGCGCTGGCGCTCGCGCACCTGGCGGCCGAGCGCGGCGAGCCGCATTACGACCTGATCCTGATGGACTGGCGCATGCCGGGGCTGGACGGCTGGGAGACGTCGCGCCGCATCCGCGACAGCCACGAGTCTGACGCGCCGGTCATCATCATGGTCACCGCGCATGGCCGCGAGCTGCTGGCCGAGCGCAGCGAGCAGGAGATCCAGAGCCTGGGCGGCTACCTCGTGAAGCCGGTCACGGCGTCGATGCTGCAGGACGCCGTTGCCGAGGCCACGCGCGGCGGGCCGCGGCCGCGCCGCGCCGAGGCCGGCGAGCAGCGGCTGACGGGCATGCGGCTGCTGGTGGTGGAGGACAACGGCTTCAACCGCCAGGTGGCGCAGGAGCTGCTGGAGGACGAGGGTGCCGTCGTCACGCTGGCCTTCGGCGGCGTCGAGGGCGCGCACCTGGCGCTGGTCACCGAGCCGCCGTTCAACGCCATCCTGATGGACCTGCAGATGCCCGACATCGACGGCTTCGAGGCCACGCAGCGCATCCTGAACAAGCGCCCGGACAGCCTGATCATCGCGATGACGGCCAATGCGATGGACGCCGACCGCCAGGCCTGCCTGGCCGCCGGCATGCGCGATCACGTCGCCAAGCCGGTGGACCTGGAGCAGCTGGTGGCCTGCCTGCACCGGCATGTGCGCCGCGCGGGCGTCGCCTCTCCCCCGGCCGAGCCGGTGCCAGTGCCAGCGCCGCCGTTGCTGGACCGGGCCGCCGCACTGCAGCGCCTGGGCGGGCGGCAGGCGCTGTACGACCGGCTGGTCGCGTCGTTCCTGCAGGATGCACCCGCGGAGCTGGAGGGCCTGCGCCGCCAGCTGCGCGAGGGCAGCGTGGCCGATGTGATGCGCGCGCTGCACACGCTGCGCGGGCTGGCCGGTGCCGTTGGCGCCAGCGCGCTGGCCGAGCTGGCGGGCGCGCAGGAACGGGCGGTGCGCACCCGCTCCGGGGTGCAGGCCGCCGACGTCGGCGCGCTGCAGCGGCTGCTGGACGAGACGCTCCCGTCGCTGGCGCCCGCCGCGCCGTCGCCCCCACCGGCCGCGGCGGAGCCGGTGGATCTGCCGGAGGCGCTGCGCCGCCTGCGCCAGCTGCTGGTGGAGCGCAACATGCGCTCGGTGACGGCCTGCGAGCAGCTGGGGCCCCAAGCCGACACGCTGGGGCCGGCGTTCGCGACGCTGTCGGCGGCCGTCGCCCGGCTGGACTTCGCCAAGGCGCTCAAGGCCTGCGACCTGCTGCTGGAAAGCCTGAGAGGCTGAGAGGAAATCCAGCGTGCCCGCCTTGACGCCCCGAGCGGCCCCACTCGTCGTTGCAAATGCTCGCCGTAGCCCGCACTACGGCTGTGCTTTGCGCCTCGATTGGGGCCGTTCGGGGCGCCCTTTCGGGCACGCCGGACTCCCTCTCACCCTCTGAATCCCCGTTGAGTCCCCCAGGGCGCTCTCGCGGCCCTTACAATGAGAATCATTCTCATCATTGGCTTGTGCCGACGAGCCCGCATCCATGTCCGAGACGCTGCCTTCCAGCCTCGCCGCCGCCCCCGCCGGGCTGGCGCTGACCGTCCAGCAGGTCAGTGCGCCGGTGCACTCGCCGGAATGGGCGTCCTGGCTGTCCGACCTGGGCTTCCTGCCCGGTGAGGCGGTGCGCGTGCTGCGCCGCGGCAGCCTGGGGGATGGCAACCTGGTGGTGCGCGTCGGGCAGTCGACGTTCGCGCTGCGGCATGCCGAGGCCCAATGCATTGCCGTGACCGCGCGCAATGACTGAGTCGGTCATCCACGTCCACAAAGGGGGCAAGCTCGTCGCGCTGGTGGGCAACCCGAACTGCGGCAAGACCGCGCTGTTCAACGGGCTGACGGGCAGCCACCAGAAGGTGGCCAACTACGCGGGCGTCACCGTCGAGCGCAAGGAAGGCCGCGTCATCTCGGCCGCCGGCAAGGCGCTGCGCCTGCTGGACCTGCCCGGCACCTACAGCCTGCACCCGCGCTCGCCCGACGAGCGCGTCACCTGCGACGTGTTGGCCGGCCGCGCCAAGGGCGAGAAGCGGCCCGACCTCGTCGTCATGGTGCTGGACGCCACCAACCTGCGCCGCAACCTGCGCCTGCTGCTGGCCGTGCGCCGGCTGGGGCTGCCGGTGGTGGTCGCGCTGAACATGGCCGACCTCGCGGCCCGCCGCGGCCTGAAGGTGGACGCGGCGGCGCTGTCGGCGCAGCTGGGCCTGCCGGTGGTGCGCACCGTCGCCATCCACAAGGAAGGCCTGGACGAGCTGCGCGCGCTGCTGGACCGGCCCGAGGTGTGGGAGGCTGCCCACCCGGCACCGGCCGCCGCGCCGGCGGTGGACGACCATGTCGCCGTCAAGACCTGGCTGCAGGCGCTGGACCTGGACCACGAACTGCCGACGCTGCCCAGCGACCGCGTCGACCGCGTGCTGCTGCATCCGGTGGCCGGCTCGGTCATCCTGGCCGCGCTGCTGTTCCTGCTGTTCCAGGCGGTGTTCTCGTGGGCCGAACCGCCCAAGGACGCCATCGAGGCCGGCATGGCCTGGCTGGGCCAGCAGGTCGGCCATTTCATCCCCGACGGTTGGTTCCACAGCCTCATCGTCGACGGCGTCATCGCCGGCGCGGGCAGCGTGCTGGGCTTCCTGCCGCTGATCCTGATCCTGTTCTTCTTCATCCTCGTGCTGGAGGAGTCGGGGTACCTGCCGCGCGCTGCGCTGCTGCTGGACCGGCTGATGGGCAGCGTGGGCCTGTCGGGGCGCAGCTTCATCCCGCTGCTGTCCAGCTTTGCCTGCGCCATCCCCGGCATCATGGCCACGCGCTCCATCGCCAACCCGCGCGACCGCATCGTCACCATCATGATCGCGCCGCTGATGACGTGCTCCGCGCGGCTGCCGGTGTATGCGCTGCTCATCGGCGCCTTCATCCCCGCCCGCGAGGTCTGGGGCTTCGAGCTGCAGGGGCTGGTGCTGTTCGGGCTGTACCTGGCCGGCATCCTGGGTGCGATGGCGGTGGCCTGGGTGCTCAAGCGTTTCACGAGCGCCGGCCGGCTGGTGCGGCCGCTGATGATGGAGCTGCCGGCCTACCACTGGCCGCATCCGCGCTCCATCGCCATCGGGCTGTGGCAGCGCGCCGTCGTGTTCGTCAAGCGCGTGGGCGGCATCATCCTGCTGCTGACGCTGGCGCTGTGGCTGCTGTCCAGCTTCCCGTCGCCGCCGGAGGGCGCCACGGGCGCGCCCATCCAGTACAGCGTTGCCGGCTACCTCGGCGCGGGCCTGGCGAAGATCTTCGAGCCCATCGGCTTCAACTGGCAGATCAGCCTGGCGCTGGTGCCGGGCCTGGCGGCGCGCGAGGTGGCGGTGAGCGCGCTGGGCACGGTGTACGCGCTGTCGGCCACCGGCGACGACGCCGCCCAGGCGCTGACGCCGCTGATCGCGCAGAGCTGGAGCCTGGCCACGGCGCTGTCGCTGCTGGCCTGGTACGTGTTCGCGCCGCAGTGCATCGCGACGCTGGCGGCCGTCAAGCGCGAGACCGGCGGCTACAAGCTGCCGCTGATCATCACCGGCTACCTGTTCGGCCTCGCCTACCTGGCGTCGTTCATCACCTACCGCGTGGCGCTCTATCTGGGCGCTTGAGGGGGTTACGGGCCGAGCGCAGGGCCGCTCCCAAGCCGGCCCGCTTTGGCGATGCATGCGGCTCGATGCCGCATGCATCGCCGTCCCCTTGTATCTTCTCAATTGAGCCGCTGGCGCAGAGCGCCCTTG
>JAYSCT010000066.1:0-26870 GCA_041914785.1 Roseateles sp. | reverse complement strand
CTGAACAAGGCCGACATGGCCAAGCAGTACGGCGACGAGCAGGTGCTGATCTGGCGCCGCAGTTACGACACGCCGCCGCCGGCGCTGGAGCCGACGGACCCGCGCAGCGAGCGCAGCGACGTGCGCTACGCGAAGCTGGATCCGAACGACATCCCGCTGACCGAGTGCCTGAAGGACACGGTCGCCCGCGTGCTGCCGTTCTGGAACGACACCGTGGCGCCGGCCATCAAGGACGGCCAGCGCGTGCTGATCGCCGCGCACGGCAACAGCATCCGCGCGCTGGTGAAGTACCTGGACGGCATCGCCGACGACGCCATCGTGGGCGTCAACATCCCCAACGGCATCCCGCTCGTCTACGAACTGGACGAGAACCTGAAGCCCATCAAGAGCTACTACCTGGGCGACGCCGAAGCCGCCGCCAAGGCAGCGGCGGCCGTCGCGAATCAGGGCAAGGCCTGATCCACGGCTGACATCACCTCGTCGACGCTGGACCACTCACCCGGTCCGCGTCGCATGAGCGTGACGGTCGATCCCCACGGCGCCCAGCGCGCCGCGTCCACCGGGCCCCAGATGCTCAACAGCCGCGCGCCGACGCCCGCGGCCATGTGCGCGGGGCCCGTGTCATTGGCAACGACGACGCCCGCCAGCTGCAGCAGCGCGTTGTAGACGCCCAGCGCCACGCCATCCAGCCGCGTCGCATCCGGGTAGAGCTGCTTCGCGCCGTCCACCTCCGCCGGCCCCGGCACGATGACGATCGGGCGGCCCGCGGCCTGCAGGCGGCGCACGAACTCCGGGAAGGCCGGCCAGCTGCGGTCCAGGAATTCCACCTTGCCGTTGGCGAACGGGCAGATCAGCACGTAGCGGCCCGGCTCGATGCCATGCTGGGCCAGCAGCGCCCGCGCCTGCTCGCGCTGCGCGTCGGTCACCGTCATGCGGATGTCGGCCGGCGGCTGGGCCTCGACGCCCAGGAAGTCGGTCGCCAGCTCCCAATACTCCTGCAGCGTGTGCCGGCCCTCGCGGCGCCGATGGCCGCGCCGCAGCAGCCAGGTGCGGCCGTCGCCCGCATGGCCCTCGGCCTTCAGGCCGGCCAGCCGGGCGTCCAGCGCGGCCGAGAACGCGTACGGGAACAGCAAGGTGTTGGAGCGCCGGTCGAAGCCGGGGTCCTCGGCGCTGAAGCGCTGGCGCAGCTCGCGCAGCTGCGCGATGCGGTCGGCCAGCTTGGCCGGGCGCACATGCACCGCCCAGCCCTCGGCCTCCAGCAGCCCGCGAGCCCAGCCCTTGCCCACCAGCTCCAGCCGGTAGCCGTGGCTCTGCAGCAGGCGCAGTGCCGGCAGGCTCAGCACCGTGTCGCCGACGAAGTTGCGCAGGCGCACGATGAGGGGCTTGGCGTCGGGGCGGGCTTCTATCATCGGCAGATCTTCAAAGTGGCGCGGGATTCTCCCCCGCAATTCATGAGCTCACTGCCCTCCTCCGCCGCCGTCATCGCCGCGCACGACGCGGCGCTTGCCGCCCCGCCCACGCCCGTCGACGCGCACGACCTCACGGGCTGGATCGCCGTCAACCATTTCCACAACCGCAGCCTGTGGGCCCAGGAAGACCTGGCCCGCCGCACGCAGGCACCGGACGCCGAGATCGTCGCCAACAAGCGCGCCATCGACCGCCACAACCAGGCCCGCAACGACGCCATCGAGCGCATCGACGAGTTCCTGCTGTCGGCGCTGGGCCTCGTGGACCCGGCCACCATCGGCAGCGCGCTGCCGGTCTCCACCGTCGCGCCCGGCGCGCGGTTGAACAGCGAGACGGCCGGCTCCATGCTGGACCGCATCTCCATCCTGGGCCTGAAGATCGCCGCGATGCGCGAGCAGACGCTGCGCACCGACGTGGATGACGCCCATCGCCAGGCCTGCACGGAACGGCTGCAGCGCCTCATTCAGCAGCGCGCCGACCTGGGCACTTGCTTCGACGAGCTGTTGGCCGACGCCCACGCCGGCCGGGCCTACTTCAAGGTCTACCGCCAGTTCAAGATGTACAACGACCCGCGGCTGAACCCGGCGCTGGTGGCGGAGCGCAAGTGATAGCGCCGCGCTTCGCGGCCAACCTCGACTGGCTGTACGCGGAGCATGCTTACCTGGACCGGCCCGGCGCCGCACGGGCCGACGGCTTCACGGCCGTGGAGCTGCAGCAGCCGCAGCTGCACGACGCGGCGGCACTGAAGGCGGCGCTGGGCGACCTGCGCGTCGTGCTCATCAACGCGCCCGCGGGCGACTGGGGCGCGGGGGAGCGCGGCTTCGCCGCCCTGCCCGGCCGCGAGGCCGAGTTCCGCGACACGACGCTGCGCGGGCTGGACCTCGCCACCCGGCTGGGCGCCGCCCGCGTGCACCTGCTGTCGGGGCTGGCGAAGGACGGCGAATCGACGCGCGCCACCTGGCTGGACAACCTGGCCTGGGCCGCTGAGCAGTCGACGCTGCCGCTGACGGTGGAGCCCATCAACCGACACGACATGCCGGGGTACTTCCTGCACCGCCAGGCCCAGGCGCTGGCGCTGCTGGGGGCGTTGAACTCACCGCAGGTGCAACTGCAGCTGGACCTCTACCACTGCCGCGTGACCGAGGGCGAGGCCCTGATCCACCTGGGCCACGCGCTGGACAAGGGCCGGCTGGGCCATGTGCAGCTGGCGGGCGTGCCCGGCCGCCACGAGCCGGCCCCGGGTGAGTTCCAGGCCGAGCTGGCGCTGCTGGACGAGCGGGCCTGGCCGGGCGCCGTCGGGCTGGAGTACCGCCCGCGTGCGGGTACGCGCGACGGACTGGGCTGGTTGACCGGCGTCAGCGCACCCCACAGGCCTGCAAGCGGCTGATGCGGCCGGGCTCGCCCGGCGGCTGGGAAGCCGGCCGTGGCAGGTCTTCCGCGGGCAATGACGCCTTCTCGGCAAAGGTGGCCGCCTTGTCCAGGTGGCTGTCGAAGCCGTCGATGGGTTCGGGCTCGGTGGGCTGGCTGTTACGCATGTCATACCTCCTTGCATGACGATAGGAACAGCCCCGGCGCACCGCTGTAGGGCCGCTTCGCTGCGGTTGTCGGACGCTGGCCGAGCGGGGCGTCAGCGGTGATGCCGCAGGGCCGGTCGACCCGTTGTCCTACGCATGGGCCGGCTCCTGGCCGTCAGGGACGCCGCACACCGTTGGGCACAGTCCGCCACATGCAGTAAAGAGAGGTTGCCGTCATGAACGCATCCCTGTTCGCCGTCTTGCGCAAGCTTCCCCGCTGGCCCTTGTGGGCCGCAGCGCCCGTCGTGTTCTCCGCGGTCATGGCCACGGCCGTGGACCTGCACGCGGCGGCCTCGCCCAAGGCTCGCGCAGCCGCGCCGCAGGGCTCGGCGCTCTCGACGCCTGCGGACACGGACGCGCTGCAGCGCTGATCCGCCCATGCGGGCGCCGGGCCTGTCAGGCCAGGCGCTGGGCGATGAGGCTGCGCAGCGTCTCGCCGAGGGCGCGGCGGTCCTGATCGGCCGTGGCCACCGCGGGCAGCAGCTGCACGTCGACGCCCAGACCGCGCGCCGACGCGATGGCCCACAGGCTCTGCACCAGCGTCGTGTCGCCGATGAAGCGGGCCGCGGTGCTGAAGCGCTCGCCGGGCTCATGCCAGCGCAGCACGACGGGCAGCACCGCGGCGTCGGTGGCCACGGCCGCCTGCAGCAGGTTGGCATGGAACGGCAGCAGCTCGGGGCCGGCGCCGGTCGTGCCCTCGGGAAACACCGCCACGCAGTCGCCGGCCTGCAGCGCGGCAGCGGTCTGGTGCACCACCCGCAGCGCATCGCGCTTGCTGGTGCGCTCGATGAACAGCGTGCCCACGCCCTCGACAAGCGCGCCCACCAGCGGCCAGTGCTTCACGTCGGCCTTGGACACGAAACGCGCCTGCGGCAGCACCGCGTGCACGGCGGCGATGTCCAGCCACGACACATGGTTGGCCACCAGCAGGTGCCCGGCGGGCAGTGCCTGGCCTTGCACCTTCAGCGTGATGCCCAGGATGCGCAGCGTCTTGCGCGACCACCACTGGATGAGCTGGTGCCGCTCGGCCGAGGTCAGCCGCTCGAAGCGGCGCTTGACGAGCCACAACCCGTGCAGCACATGCGGCACGAGGCGCGCGAGGCGCCAGACGGCACGCATCAGGCCTCCCGCCGGGCAGCCCCGAGGGCGGCTGCGCCACTCGGGAGGGCAGCGAGCGACGCTTGCATGGGCGCCGTCATTCCTTCTCGAAGGCGACGTGGCCGGCCACCAGCGTGCTGCGCACGCGCGCCGGCAGCTCGAAACCCGTGCGCTCGAACGCGAACGGCGTGTGCTTGCCCTGGCTGGCGAGCTGCTCCGGCGTGACGGCCCAGCTGGCGCCGGCGTCGAACACGCAGACGTCGGCGACGCCGCCCTCCACGAGGCGGCCGGCGCTCGCGGCCAGCGAGCCCAGAGCGCCGCCCATCACGCGCACCGGCTCGGCGGTGACGACGGCCAGCGCGCGCTGCAGCGGCAGGTCGGTGTCGCGCGCCCAGCGCAGCGCCAGGCTCAGCAGCAGCTCCAGCCCGGTGGCGCCCGGCGTGGCCTCGGCGAACGGCACGGCCTTCTCGTCGGTCGTCACGGGCATGTGGTCGGACACCAGCGCATCGATGGTGCCGTCGGCGAGGCCGGCGCGCAGCGCGTCGCGGTCGCGGCCCTGGCGCAGCGGCGGCGTCAGGCGCATGGCGGAGTCGAAGTAGCCGATGTCCACGTCGCTGAGGTGCAGCGAGTTGATGGACACGTCGGCGGTGACGGGCAGGCCTTCCTTCTTGGCGGCACGCACGAGCTCGACGCCGGCTGCGCTGGAAAGCCGGCACAGGTGCACGCGGGCACCGGTGGCACGCACCAGCTCGAAGATCGTGTGCAGCGCGATCGTCTCGGCGCTGACCGGCACGCCGGACAGGCCCAGCCGCGTCGCGACCGAACCGCTGGCGGCCACGCCGCCGCTTAAGTACGCGTCCTGCGGGCGCAGCCAGACCGAGTAGCCGTAGGTCGCGGCGTACTGCAGCGCGCGGCTGAGCACGACGGTGTCCTTGATCGGCACCTCGGCCTGCGAAAAGCCGATGCAGCCGGCCTCGGTCAGCTCGGCCATCTCGGTCAGCGCAGTGCCACCCAGCTGGCGCGTCAGCGCGCCCAGCGGGAACAGCCGGCAGCGGCTGAGCTTGCGCGCGCGGAACTTCAGCATCTCCACCAGCCCGGGCTCGTCGAGCACGGGGTCGGTGTCGGGCGGGCAGACCAGGCTGGTCACGCCGCCGGCCGCGGCCGCGGCGAGCTCGCTCTCCAGCAGGCCTTCGTGCTCGTGGCCGGGCTCGCGCAGGCGGGCGCACAGGTCCACCAGGCCGGGCGCGACGACGAGGCCCGTGGCGTCGATCGTGCGGTCGGCGGTGAAGTCGGCCGCGTCGCCCAGCTTGACGATGCGGCCGTTGGCGATGGCCAGGTCGCCGGTGCGGTCGAGGTTGCTGGCCGGGTCGATGAGGCGGCCGTTCTTGATCAGGATCTTCATGCTCATGCCTCGTTGCCAGCCAGGATGGCCATGACGGCCATGCGCACCGCGATGCCGAATGTCACTTGAGGAAGGATGACGCTGCTCTTGCCGTCCGCCACCTCGGACGCGATCTCCACGCCGCGGTTGATGGGCCCCGGGTGCATGACGATGGCGTCGGGCTTGGCCAGGGCCAGCTTGTCGGGCGTCAGGCCGAAGTGCTTGAAGAACTCGCCGCTGCTGGGCAGCATGCCGCCGTTCATGCGCTCGTTCTGCAGGCGCAGCATGATGATGACGTCGGCGTCCTTCACGCCTTCGGCCATGTCGTGGCAGACGCGCACGCCCATGTCGCGCAGGTCGCCGGGCACCAGCGTCTTGGGGCCCACCGCGCGGATCTCGGGCACGCCCAGGATGTTCAGCGCATGGATGTCGCTGCGGGCCACGCGCGAGTGCACGATGTCGCCGACGATGGCCACCGTCAGGTTGCGGAAGTCCTTCTTGAAGTGCCGGATCGTGTACATGTCCAGCAGGCCCTGCGTCGGGTGCGCATGGCGGCCGTCACCGGCGTTCACGACGTGCACATGCGGCGCGCAGTGCTGGGCGATCAGGTGCGGCGCGCCGCTCTCGCTGTGACGCACGACGAACATGTCGGCGTGCATCGCGCTCAAGTTGGCGACCGTGTCCAGCAGCGTCTCGCCCTTGGCGGTGGAGCTGCGCGCGATGTCCAGGTTGATGACGTCGGCGGACAGGCGCTTGGCGGCGATCTCGAAAGTGGTGCGGGTGCGCGTGCTGTTCTCGAAGAACAGGTTGAACACCGACTTGCCGCGCAGCAGCGGCACCTTCTTGACCTCGCGGTCGTTGACGGACAGAAAGCTGCCGGCGGTGTCCAGAATCTGCTCGACGACCGCGCGCGGCAGGCCTTCGATGGACAGCAGGTGGATCAGCTCGCCGTGCTTGTTCAGCTGGGGATTTCGCTTGCTGAGCATCACTTCACCTCAAAGGCAAATCGGCCATCGTCGCTGCGCGCCAGGCGCAGGCTCTGGTCGGCGTTGAGCGTCACGCGCGCCGCCGAGAAGGCGGGCTCGATGGGCAGCTCGCGGCCGCCGCGGTCCACCAGCACCGCCAGCTGCACACGCGCCGGGCGGCCGTAGTCGAACAGCTCGTTGATGACCGCCCGCGTCGTGCGGCCGGTGTAGAGCACGTCGTCGATGAGCAGGATGTCGCGGCCGTTCACGTCGAAGGGCAGCTTGGTGTGGTCGGCCTTGGCCAGGCCGCGTGACCCGAAGTCATCGCGGTGCATGGCGCTGGAGATGGTGCCGCAGGCCAGGCCCTGGTCGGCCGCCAGACGCTCGGCCAGCCACGCGCCGCCGCTCCAGATGCCCACGAGGGCGGTATCGGGCGTCAGCAGCCGCTGCACGCCTTTCTTCAGTTCGAGGTACAGCGCCTCGGCATCGAGCAGCAATTCACTCATGGGTGTTCTCTAAAAAACTGTTCCAGGATCAGTGCGGCGGCGGCGGCGTCCACGTCGCGGGCGCCCTGGGCCTCGGCCTCGACGCTGGTGTAGCGCTCGTCCACCTCGAAGACCGGCAGGTGGTAGCGGCCGGACAAGCGGCGGCCGAAGTTCTGTGCCTTGGCCGTCATCTCATGCGGTGCGCCGTCCGGGTGGCGCGGCACGCCGATGACGAGTGCGTCGGGCTGCCAGGTCTTGATGAGGTCGGCGATGGCCCAGAAGTCGACGCCCTTGATCGTGCCGCGCGGTTCGGCCGCGCCCAGCAGCCGCGTGCCGGAGGCCACGCCGATGCGGCGCAGGCCGAAATCAAAAGCAAGAAAGGATTGATGGGCCGGCGTGAGGGCGGGAGCCATCATCAGGCGTGGCCTGCATCCGCGCTGAGCATGCGCGGGTCGATGCCCAGCAGGCCCAGCGCCTTCTCGTAGCGCTGCTCCACGGGCGTGTCGAAGATGATCTCGGGCGCGGCGTCCACGGTGAGCCAGCCGTTGCGGCCGATCTCTTCCTCCAGCTGGCCGGCGGCCCAGCCGCTGTAGCCCAGCGTGACGAGCAGCTTCTTGGGACCGGCGCCGTTGGCCAGCGCCTCCAGCACGTCGCGGCTGGTGGTCATCTCGAGCCCCCCGGGCACGGCAAGCGTGGCGTTGTAGTGGCCGCCCTGCTCGTCCAGCGGCTCGTGCAGCACGAACCCGCGGTCGGTCTGCACCGGCCCGCCGTAGAAGACCGGGCTTTCCGCGAGCGCGTCGGCGGGCGGGCTGAGCTCCACCTTCTCGAACAGGTTGCCCAGCGTCAGCGGGATGGGCTTGTTGATGACCAGGCCCAGCGCGCCGTTGTCGTTGTGCTCGCAGAGGTAGACCACCGTGCCTGCGAAAGCCTCGTCGGCCATGCCGGGCATGGCGATGAGGAACTGGTTGGTCAGGACGATCCGGTCGGCGGGCATGGCAAGCATTTTATTCTGTGGGTATGACCACCCGCCTCGACCGTGCCCTCGTCTGGTTTCGCCGCGACCTGCGGGCCGACGACAACGCCGCGCTGTACCGCGCCCTCACCAGTGCCCGCCAGGTCTTCTGCGCCTTCGTGCTGGACCGCGACATCCTCGACGCCCTGCCCCGCGCCGACCGGCGCGTGGAGTTCATCCTGGGTGCGCTGCAGGTGCTGGACGAGGACCTGCGCCAGCTGGGCGGCGCGCTCATCGTGCGCCACGGCGCGGCGGCCGAGGAGATCCCGCGGCTGGCCGCCGAGCTGGGCGCGCAGGCGGTGTTCGCGAGCCACGACGACGAGCCGCAGGCGCTGAGCCGGGATGCCCGCGTGGCCGAGCGGCTGGCGTCCTTCAACGCCACGCTGCGCACGTTCAAGGACCACGTCGTCTTCGAGCGCCGCGAGGTGATGACGGGCGCGGGCGGCGCCTACGGCGTGTTCACGCCCTACAAGAACGCGTGGCTGAAGAAGGTCGACGAGTTCTACCTGAGCGGCTACCCGGTCGAGCGGCATGCACAGGCGCTGGCGACGACGCCGCTGGCCACCGGCGTGCCGGCGCTGGCCGACATCGGCTTCCAGCCCGCCGGGCTGACCGCGCATGTGGGCCGCGGCAGCCGCGGCGCGCAGGCGCTGCTGGACGACTTCCTGGACCGCATCGACGACTACGACAAGAAGCGCGACTTCCCGGCGATCAAGGGGCCCAGCTACCTCAGCGTGCATCTGCGTTTCGGCACGGTGTCGATCCGGCGGCTGGCGCGCCTGGCGCACCAGCGCATGCTGGGTGGCGATCACGGCGCCGAGGTGTGGCTGTCGGAGCTGATCTGGCGCGACTTCTATCACCAGGTCATGCACCACCATCCGCACGCGATGACCGCGGCCTTCCGGCCCGAGTACGACGCCATCGAGTGGGAAACAGGACCGCACGCCGACGCCCTCTTCCAGGCCTGGTGCGAAGGCCGCACGGGCTTCCCGCTGGTGGACGCCGCGATGCGCCAGCTCAACCAGACCGGCTACATGCACAACCGGCTGCGCATGGTGACGGCCAGCTTCCTGACCAAGGACCTGGGGCTGGACTGGCGGCGCGGCGAGGCCTACTTCGCGCAGCAGCTGCTGGACTTCGACCTGGCCGCCAACAACGGCGGCTGGCAGTGGGCCAGCAGCAGCGGCTGCGACGCCCAGCCCTATTTCCGCATCTTCAATCCCACCAGCCAGAGCGAGAAGTTCGACGCCGAAGGCCGCTTCATCCGCCGCTATTGCCCCGAGCTGGAAGGACTGGACAACAAGGCCATCCACGCGCCGTGGGAGCGCGCGCCGCTGGCGATGCAGGGCGTGGACTACCCGCACCCCGTCGTCGACCACGCCGTCGCCCGCGAGCGCACGCTGGCGCGCTATGCGGTCGTGAAGAGCCGCCGCGTGGAAGACGCCGACCGTCGGTGAGCGCCTCGTTGAGGGCGTGACCGCAGGGTCGCCGGTGACCGCCGCCCAGCGTCAGAGGGCGCCGAAGGCGGTCGCCTCGGCCAGCGTGAGCAGCGCGCGCGGCGCGATGGCGTCGGCGGGGAACAGGGCCATGCCGATCTCCATGCCGAGCACGTAGTCCGTGCCGGCATGGCTGAAGGGCTCGGCCAGCAGCGCCGCGAGGCTGCGCGCATGCGCGGCGGCCTGTTCGGCATGGTCGATGTGGGTGAGCACGACGGCGAACTGGTCGGCCGCGCTCCTGGCGACGATGTCGGCGTCGCCGCTGGCCTCGCGCAGCCGCAGCGCCACCTGCCGGGCCAGCGCGTCCGCCACGTCCTGCGGCAGCTGGGCCAGGCCGGCCAGGCGCAGCACGTAGACCGCCAGGTCCACGCCGTCGCGGGTGGCGGCCTGCGCGGCCTGCTCCAGCCGCTCGTGCAACGCCGCTTCGTTGAACAGGCCGGTGAGGCCGTCGCGCAGCTGGGCGGCGGGCCGCTCTTCCGGCGTCCCGGCGCTGCCGGCGGCCAGGGCCACCAGGTCGCCGAACAGCGTCTCCAGGCCGCTGGCCTTGTCGTAGAAGGCGTCGGCGCCGGCCGCCAGGCAGGCGCGGCGGTAGGCGTCCAGGTCCTGGGCGGTCAGCACCGCGATGCGGCCGGCAAAGCCGGCGCTGCGCAACTGACCCACCAGGCCCAGGCCGGAGCCGTTGGCCAGGGACAGGTCCAGCAGCACGACATCGGGCTGGGTCCACTTGATGAGCGCCAGCGCCTGGCGCTCGCCCGCCGCCTCGCCGACGACGCGCATGCCCGGCAGGGTTTCCAGGCGGCGCACCAGCAGGCGGCGGATGGACACGGAGTCTTCGACGAGGAATATGTTCATGGCCGCCATCGTCTCGCCGGGGCGGGTCGGGCGGCAGCGGTCGATGCTGGCGGGGCGCCAGCGGCGTTGCCGCGATCTCGTGTAGGGGAGTTGCCTACACGCCGGCATCACCCGTCAGACGTCGGTCAGCCCGTGGTGCACGCAGTACTTCGTCAGCTCGGTGTTGTTGGCCCAGCCGGTCTTCTCCAGGATGCGGGCGCGGTAGCTGCCGACCGTCTTGACCGACAGGTGCATGGTCTCGGCGATCTGTGACGGCGCCTGGCCCGCCGCGATGAGCAGCATCACGCGGTGCTCCTGCGTGGACAGCAGCTCATGCGGCAGCGCCTGGGGCGCCTTGCCGCTGAGCAGCCCCAGCAGGTGGTCGGCCATGGACGAGGTGACGTAGCGTCCGCCTTCGGCGAGCCGGCGCAGCGCAACGCGCAGCTCGTCCGGCGCCCGGTCCTTGGGCAGATAGCCGCTGGCTCCCATCTGCATCAGCCGCGCCGCGTAGGCCGCCTCGGCATTGAGGCTCAGCACCAGCAGCGGCACGCCCGGCAGCACGCGCAGCAGCCGGCTGGCGCCCTCGGTGCCCTGGGCGTCGGGCAGGGAGAGGTCCAGCGTGACGAGATCGGGCCGGGCCGCGGCGATGCACTGCAGCGCCTCGGCGATGGTGGGCGCCTCGTCCAGCTGCGCGTCCGGCCACTCCTGGCGCACCAGCTGCACGATGCCCATGCGCATCAGCGGGTGGTCGTCGACGATGAGCACTCTCATAACCAGGCCTCCTCCTGTTCGCCGCCGTTCGCGGTCTCTCTCATCTGCAGGGGCAGCCACACCCCCACGCGGGTGCCGCCCTCTGGCGACGGCCCGAACTCGAAACTCCCACCGGCCAGCGTGGCCCGTTCGCGCATGCCGCGCAGTCCGGACGCATCGGCCCGCACGTCACCGGGCCCTTGCCCGTTGTCGCAGATCTCCAGCCGGTAGCCGTCCTCGCCGTCCTGCTGCCAGGGCAGGCCGGTCACGCGAAGCGCGCTGGCGCGCGCGTGGCGCAGCACGTTGGTACAGGCTTCTTGCACGATGCGAAAAAGCGGGTTGGCCTGCTCGGGTGCCAGCGCATCGCTGGCGTCGAGTGACAGCGTGGTGGACAGGCCCGACTGACGCTGCAGCGTCTGCAGGTAGTGCTCCAGCGCGGCCTCCAGCCCCAGCTCGTCCAGCAGTGGCGGGCGCAGCGCCGCGGAGATCTGGCGTGCGGAACGGATGGCTTCCTCGGCCATCTCCTGCAGTTCGTCCACCAACGGCTCCGCCCTTGGCGCCAATTTGCTGCGCAGGGACAGCGTGAGCATCTTGATGGCGGTGCCGACCTGCCCGAACTGGTCGTGCACCTCGCGGGCCAGCCGCCGCCGCTCTGCCTCCACACCGCGCTCCAGTTCCACCGCGAAGCTGCGGATGCGGGCCAGCGCGCGCTGCAGCGCCTCCGTACGCTGGGCCACCTGGGCCTCCAGGTTCGCATTGGCCTCGCGCAGGCTGGCCTCGGCGGTGTCGCGCAGCCGGCGCTCGCGGAACATCAGCGCCAGCGCCGAGGCCAGGGCGACGACACCCGCGCCCAACAGCAGGCGGCCCAGCCGGGTCGTGCGCCGCTGCACGTCCAGGCTGGCCCGGTCGGCGGCCTCGACGCGCTGCTGCTGCCCCTGGGCGAGCTGGTCGATCTCGAAGCGCAGGTCGTCCATGACGCGCTTGCCCTCGGCGTACGCGCCCAGGTCGCGCATGACGGCGTCGCCGCTGGACATTCGCCGCGCGATGATCACCCGGGCCTGCTCCAGCCGCTGCTGGATCAGCTGGTCCAGACGCTGCAGGGAGAGCGCCGGCGCCCCGGCTTCGGCCAGCCGCTGGCGCAGGCCGGCCTTCAGCTGGCCCAGCTCCAGCAGCGCCTCCTCGTAGGGGCGCAGATAGGGCTGCTGGCCCGTGATGATGAAGCCGCGCTGGCCGGTCTCGATGTCCAGCAGCAGCGTCTTGAGCCGCTGCAGGTCGGCCTGCGTGCGCAGCGCCTCGCTGCGCTCGGTGTCGCGCACAAGCAACTCCGCCAGGCTTTGCGACGTGCCCACGGCGGTGCCCACGAAGGCCAGCACAGCGGCGAGCAACAGGCTCAGCGGAAGCCAGGAATAACGCATCTTTCGACCGGCGGCGCAGGGTCCGGAGACCGAGTCCCCCACCGGGCGAGCCGCGCCGGCACGGGAAGTCGCGCCTAGGCTATGGCCCGGGCCGGGAAAATGCAAGAACCGGGCTTGCCACGCTTGACGGGCCGGTTAGGGCGCCGGCAGGCGCCGCCAGCGCGTCAGAACAGCTCGACGTCGCTGAGCTGCGTGGATTCCTGGATGGCGCCGGTGGCCACCAGCGTCGCGTAGTTGTGGACCTGGTTACGGCCATGCGCCTTGGCGTGATAGACGGCCTTGTCGGCGCGCTCGAAGGCGGCCGCCGGCGCGTCGCCGGCGCGCACCTCGGTGAAGCCGATGCTGACCGTGATGCGGCCCACCTGCGGGAAGGCATAGCGCTCCGTGTTCAGCCGCAGGCGCTCGAACGCCTCGCCGGCATGAGCCTCCTCGTCGCAGCGCATCAGCACGACGAACTCCTCGCCGCCGAAGCGGTACAGCAGGTCGTGGAAGCGGAACGAGCCGCGCATCAGCCGCGACAGCAGCAGCAGCACCTCGTCGCCGATCAGGTGGCCGAAGCGATCGTTGACCGACTTGAAGTGATCGATGTCGATGACGCCCAGCACGTAGTGCGTCGTGGCCGCCTCATGCCGGCGGTCCTCGGCATCATGCTGCACGTCGTGCCGGTGAGGGATCTCGGAGAGCACCTTCAGGAAGCTCTCGTCGAAGGTCTTGCGGTTCAGCAGCCCCGTCAGCGTGTCGCGCTCGGAGTAGTCCAGCAGCCCCTGGAAGTTGTGATAGATCCGCAGCACGCTGCTGACCATGCGCTGCGCGGCCGTGCCGAGCCGGCGCGTGGACAGGATCTCGATGACGCCGATGACGTCGCGGTCCGTCGCGATGGGGAACAGGTACAGCCACTGGCTGCCCTGTGCCACCTGCGTGACGCTGCGGCTGCGCATGGCCTCCAGCCGCAGCGGATGCTCCGCCGACAGCGGCAGCGCCTCGGGCTTGGCCCACAGCGGGTCGGCGGACGCGACGGCATCGCCCGCACGCAGGTGCGCACGGGTCAGCCAGCGTTCGTTGCCCGGCTCGCCCACGAGGCGGTAGATGGCCGCCGACTCGGGTTCGAGCAGGTCACGCAGCGCCATGACCAGCGTGACGTCCATGACGTCACGGTCACGGAAGCCCGTCAGTTCAGCAAGATGGTCGACAACCTGGGACATGTCGTCAGGCTACCACCGACGTCTGCGTGTACTGGCGGATCAGGCCCAACAGCTGCTCTTCGTCGTAGGGCTTGCCGAGGTAATGGTCCACGCCCAGCTGCGCGGCGTAGTCGCGGTGCTTCTGCGCGATGCGGGACGTGATCATGATGACCGGCAGGCCGGCCAGGCGCGTATCCGCGCGCATGTTGCGCACCAGGTCGAAGCCGTCCATGCGCGGCATCTCGATGTCCGACAGCACCACCGCCGGCAGTTCGTCCGCCGACAGCTTCTCCATCGCATCCAGGCCGTCCTTGGCCAGCAGCACGCGGAAGCCGACGCGATCCAGCATGCGCTGGGTCACGCGGCGCACCGTCAGCGAGTCGTCCACGACCATGACCAGCGGCGCCTGCTGCACTTCGTCGGCCACCGGCGCGACCGGCACCGGCGTGTCCACCTGGGCACTGATCGCGGCCAGGCGGGCCCGCGCATCGGCACCGTACCAGTCGGCCAGCGCGACGACGTTGTAGATCAGCGCGACATCGCCGGAGGCCAGCAGGCTGATGCCCGCCAGGCCCGGCACGCGGTTGAGCTGCGCGCCGAGGTTCTTGACGACGACTTCCTGGTTGCCCACCACTTCGTCCACGTGCAGGGCGAGCGATGCCTGGGCGCTGCGCACCAGCACCACGGGCGCATGCTTGCCATGCGTGTGGCCGCGGCCCGCGTGACCCAGGAGGCCACCCAGCCAGTAGAACGGCAGCTCGACGCCGCCATGCTGCAGCTTGCCGGTGGCATAGGCCGCCTCGACGGCCTCGACCGGCACGCGCTGCACGGACTGCATCAGCGCCGCGGGGACGGCCACCGTCTGCTCGCCGCTCTTGAGCAGCACGATCTGCGTGAGCGCGGTGGTCAGCGGCAGGCGCAGCAGGAAGCTGGTGCCCTGCCCCACCGTGGACGCCGTCTCGATGCTGCCGCCCAGCGTGCCGACCTCGGCGCGCACGACGTCCATGCCGATGCCGCGCCCGCTGAGCTCGGTGATCTGGCTGGCCGTGGAGAAGCCCGGCGCGAAGATCAGCCGCTTGAGCTGGGCCTCGTCGGGCTCGGCGTCGGCGGAGATCAGGCCCAGTTGCAGCCCGCGTTCGCGGATGCGGGCGAGGTTCAGGCCGGCGCCGTCGTCGGCGAAGTTCAGCAGCACTTCGTTGCCGTGCTGGCTGACCTCGATGCGCAGCGTGCCGGTCGGGTCCTTGCCCACCGAGGTGCGCACATCCGGCGTCTCGATGCCGTGGGCCACGCTGTTGCGCAGCAGGTGCTCGAAGGCGCCCGCCGTGCGCTCCAGCACCGAGCGGTCCAGCTCGGTCTGGCCGCCGCTGATCTCCAGCTTGACCTGCTTGCCGGCATCGCGTGCGGCCTGCCGCACGACGCGGTGCATGCGCTCGCCGATGCTGTCGAAGTCCACCAGGCGCGTGCGCAGCAGGTCGTCCTGCAGTTCGCGTGTCAGTCGCGACTGGGCGGCCAGCTCGTCTTCGCCGGTCTGCACGTTGCGCGTCAGCGAGCGCTGCAGCGTGGCCACGTCACCGACCGACTCGGCCAGCATGCGGGTCAGTTCCTGGAAGCGGGTGTAGCGGTCGAACTCCAGCGGGTCGAACTCGCGGCCGCCCTGCTGAGCCATCTCCTGCTGGATGTGCATCTGGGCTTCGGCCTGCAGCTCCAGCTCACGCAGTTGCGTGCGCAGGCGCTCCAGGTTGTCGTCCAGGTCCAGCAGCGCGCCCTTCATCTGGGCCAGCTCGGACTCCATCCGCGCACGGCGGATGCTGACCTCGCCGGCCTGCGTGGCCATGCGCTCCAGCAGGCTGCCGCGCACGCGCACCAGGGCCTGGCCGATGGCCAGGTTGTCGCTGCCCGGCTCCACCTCGGCCTCGCCAGCGAAGCGGCTCCAGTCGATCTCGCGCGACGGCTCCGTCGACGCTTCCTCGGCCACCGGGGCCGGCTGCGCGAACCGCGCCAGCGGCTCGGGGCGCGGCTCGGGTTCGGGCAGCGGCGCCGGCGCGGCGACCGGCACCGGCGTCGGCACCACGGCCGGCGCGGCGGCAGCCGGCGCATTCAGGCTGCGGCCCAGCGCCTCGAAGGCATGCTCCAGCGCATCGCCCTCGTGCTGCAGCGCCTCGACCTGGCCGTACTCGGCCGTGCCGGCGCGCAGCAGCGCCTCGATGGCGGACTCCAGGTGGTGGGCCTGCTCGCCCAGGCGCATCGCGCCGGCGAGTCGGGCACCGCCCTTGAAGGTGTGCAGCGCGCGCATGCAGGCGTCGGAGCGCGACAGGTCGGCCGGCTCGGCCAGCCAGTCACGCAGCGCGGCGTGCAGTTGCTGCAGCAGGTCGCGGCCCTCTTCCTCGAAGATCGGGAAGAGTTCGGGCTCGATGGCGTCGGGCAGGCCGGGCTCGGGCTCGGGTTCCGCGGCCGGCGAGGCCGGCGCCAACGTCACCGGCTCCGGCAGCACGTCGGCCAGCTCGGCGGCCACGGTGGCCTCCGGCTCGGGCTGGAGTTCGGGCTGCGGCTCGGGCTGAGATGCGGGCTCCGGCGGCAGTTCTGCCGCCACGACCGGCTCCGCCAGCGCCGGCTCGGCGACCGGCGGCAGCTCGTCCACGAGCGCCGGGGCCTCGACTTCGACGTCGGGTTCGGACGGCGACGCCGCCTCGATGGTCGGCACGTCGTGCAGCGGCTCGCCGAGGTCGGCGGCCACGGTGTCCGTGTCGTAGGCAGGGGCCAGGGGCGGCTCGTCCAGCTGGGCGGCGCCGGTGATCGGCTCCTCCTGCGGCTGGTAGGCATGCAGGCGGGCGAGCACGTCCGGATCGTGCGGCTTCAGGAAGCCGGCAGCGAACTGGTGCAGCAGCACGCGGATGTCGTCCGCGGCGCGCAGGAAGAGCTCGGCGTCCTCCGCCTCGTAGGCGGTGGCCCGCTGGGCGCGGCCCAGCGCATGCTCCAGCTCGCGGGCGAGGCTGGACAGGTCTTCATAGCCCACCGTGCCGGCATTGCCCGCCAGCGCGTGGGCCTGCACCTCGCAACTCTGCGGCACCGGCGGCGTGCGCTCAACGGCCCACTCGGCCAGGCCCACGGCCAGCTTGCGGGACAGCTCGTCGGCCTCGTTGAGGAAGATGTTGAACAGCGCGATGCTGATGCGCAGCGGGCCGATGACCTTGTAGCCCTCGTCCAGGTCGAGGGGCTCCGGCTCGGGCTCCGGCGCGGGCACGACGGTCAGCAGCGGCTGGGCCACCGTGTCGTGGTCGTGGTCGTGGTCCGGCGGCAGCGTCGGCTCGAAATCGGGCTCGTCCAGCGCCAGCGACGGCAGCGACAGCGTCTGCTCCTCGGGCCGCTGCGGCACGTCGCCTTCCGGCAGCGGCTCGGGCTCGATGACCTGCGGCTCGTCCTGGGCCAGCTCCAGCCGGAAGTTCGCGAGCGTCGGCTCTTCCGAGGGCGGCACCGACAGGGGCTCCGCCAGCGGCATGGGCTGGGTGGGCTCGTGGTGGAACTCGGCATCTGCCAGCGGCGCGCCGAGGTCCAGCGTGGGCTCCTCGTCGGGCAGCGCCGGGGCGGGCTCGACGGCTTCGACCGGCGCGGCATCGGCCAGGTCCAGCACGAAGTCGGGCTGCAGCGGGGCTTCCTCGAGCGGCGCCGCGGTGAGGTCCAGCAGCTCCGGCGACGGCAGCGTCGCGGCGTCGAACTCGACCACCTCCACAGCGGCCACGTCTTCCAGCGGCAGGTCCACCGCGGCCATCTCGACCGATGCGTTGGCGGGCGCTTCAGCGGAGACCTCAGCGGGCACCTCCACCGGCTGCGCAGCAGCGGCCAGCGGCAGGTACTCGCCGTTCAGGCGCAGCGCGTCCGCGCTGCGGCGCAGCGGGTCGGGCAGGCTGCGGCCCGGCTCGTTGCCGGCGATCTGCTCGCGCCAGTGGGCAAAGTAGTCCAGCGCCTCGGTCGTGAACGACTGCAGCGCCGTGTCGGCCTGCGGCGTGTGCTCGGCGAGGCGGGCGTTGTAGAGCTGCTCGCAAGCCCAGGCGCCTTCGCCGAAATCGGTCAGGCCCACCATGCGGGCGCTGCCCTTGAGCGTGTGGAAGGCGCGGCGCACGACGGTGAGCTGGCCATGGTCGGCCGGCGCGTCGCGCAGGGCTTCGAGCGCGGCGCGCGCGTTGCCGATGACCTCGTCGGCCTCCTCCAGGAAGATCTCGCGCATCTCCGGGTCGTCGGCCACGCTGGGCTCGAACGACGGCGCGGGCGCCGGTGCGGGAGGCGGCGGCGCGACCACAGGTGCCGGTGCCGGCGCGGGCGCCAGTGCGGGCTGGGACAGGTCCAGGTCGGGCAGGCTGAGGTCGGGCAGGTCCAGCGACGCCAGGTCCACGCGCAGCGGCTGCGTGGCCTCGACATCCAGCGTGCCCTCGACTTCGGGCTCAAGGTCGACATGGAAGCCGCTGGCCTCGAAGTCGGGCAGCTCGACGGCGCCTTCGCGGCGGCCCATGACAGCGTCCAGGCGGCCGGTGCGGTCGTCGAACTGGAACATGCGCTTGGCCAGGGCCGGCTGCACGCTCAGCATGTCGATGAGGAAGCCCAGCGCGCCCAGGTTGGTGGCCAGGCGCTCGAAGACGTCACGCGCGCCGGGGCGGTTGAAGTCGATCTCGGTGTTGGCCAGGCCGTCGATCTCGTCGCGCATGCGCACGGTCGCGAGCGCCGCCTGGTCCAGGCCGAGCACGCTGAGCACGCCACGCATGGCCTGCAGCTGGCCAGGCACGGGGATGAGGAGCTCGCGGTGGGTCGGGTCGCGGAAGTACTCGTCGCACTGCTTCTCGACCTCGGACAGGCTGGCGCGCAGCTCGTGCACCACGCTGCCCAGCGTCTGGCGGTCGGAGACGCGGCGGTACAGGTCCTCCATCCAGTCTTCCAGCGGCTCGGCCGGCTGGCCGTGGCCCACGGCCTCGACACGGCGCGCGAGGCGGCGCACGCGCTCGGCCTGTTCAGGCTGGTCGAAGGCGGCGTCTTCCAGCGCGGCTTCCACGTACAGCAGGCTGGTGGCGATTTCCATCGCCAGCGCCGGCGGCGGCGTGGCACGCGAGCGCAGCGTCGCCACGACGGCGCGCTGCAGCGTCTGCGCGAGCACCTCGCCGCTGGGGAACAGCCGGGTCAGCGATTCGGCCAGGCCGGCGAACTGCTCGTCCAGGCTGGACAGGCGGTGCTGGTCGCCCTCGGCGGCGCTGGACCAGCTTTCTTTGGCGGCCAGCACGCGGCGCTTGGCCTGGGCCACCCAGGCGGGGTCGATGCGACCCAGGCTGGCATCCTCGTAGTCGCCGGCATGCTCGTCGGTGAGGCGGTAGGCCTCGTGCACGGCCTTCAGGCGCGGGCCGGCGCCCTGCGCCACGCGGCACTGGGCACAGAAAAACAGCAGGTCCTGCGCGAGACGCTCGGACACGTCACCGCGACCCGCCACGCGCAGCTCGTGCAACAGCTTGGAGCCCAGGCGCTTGGTGTAGGCATCACTGCCCAGCAGCTTCAGCGCCTGCCCCTCGAAGACGGCGGCGGCCAGTTGCCACAGCGTGCGCCCCGTGCCGGGGGGCAATGCCGCGGCCAAGCCGGCACACAGGCCCGACAGGTTGGCCGCATGGCTGGAGCTGGGCTCGCGCATGTGGCGCAGCAGCGCCGCCTCGAAGGGCGCACGCACGGCGTCCGGCGAGCGCGGCAGCACGCTCGCGTCCAGCGGGATGCTGCGCCAGGACCAGTCGTAGGCCCAGAGGTCGGCCGGGTGGATGCGATCCACGCCGTTGAGCTGCTGCAGCGCGCGGTAGCTGGGGTACAGCGCGAGCGCGGAGGTCTTGTTGCCGGCCAGCAGGCGGGCGACGAAGGCCAGCAGCGCGAAGTCGGCACGCTCGATGACGTCCACCGTGGCGGCATCGACGTCCAGCGGGCGCTCGGCCAGACGCGCGACGGCCGCCTCGGCGGCACGCAGCACGGCCGCGCCCGCGGGCAGGCCCACCAGCGACAGCACACCGCTGACCTGGTGCAACTGGGCGGCTGCCTGCTGCAGCGGGGCGCTGGTGTGGGCGTCGGCGCCGAACGCGGTGGCCCGGTTGTCGTTGCCATCGCGCACATGGCGGCGCAGGGTCTTGTGCACCGACTCCAACGAGCGGCGCAGTTCCTCCTGCACCCACGCGAGCGGGCTGAGGTCGGCCGGGAGTTCGGTGTCTCGCAAGGAGCTGTCCATGTCGGTTCGTCAGGCGACCTTGAATCGCGACACGGACGCGCGCAGCGCCTCGGCGGAACGCGACAGTTCGTGAACCATCTGCGCCGTGGAGCGCGTGCCCTCGGACGTCTGCTCGGTCACCGCGAAGATGTGCTGGATGTTGGACGCCACCTCGTTGGCGTGCTCGGCTTCCTGCTGGGCCTGCGAGGAGATGCGCACGATCAGCTCGTCCAGCTGGCGGGACACGTTGTCGATGTCTTCCAGCGCGCGGCCGGCCGCGTCGGACAGCTGGGTACCTTCCACCACACCGCGCGTGGAGCGCTCCATGGCGGCCACGGCGTCGTGGGTGTCGGTCTGAATGGTCTTGACCAGCGCGGCAATCCGGCGCGTCGCGTCGCCGGAGCGTTCGGCCAGCCGCTGCACTTCTTCCGCAACCACGGAGAAGCCGCGACCGGCTTCGCCAGCGGACGCGGCCTGGATGGCCGCGTTCAGCGCCAGCACGTTCGTCTGTTCCGTAATGTCCGAGATCAGCTCCGTGATCTCGCCGATTTCCTGCGACGACTCGCCCAGCCGCTTGATGCGCTTGGACGTCTCCTGGATGGAGTCGCGGATGGCATTCATACCGGCGATGTTGTTCTGCATCGCGGCCAGACCCTGCTCGGCGGCTTCCCGGCTCTTGCGCGCCACCTCGGCGGTCGTCTGCGCCTGCGCGGACACCTCGGTAATCCGGCTCGCCATGCCCAGCACGGCCTCACCGGTCGCGCGGATCTCGTGCAGCTGTTCCTTGGAAGCGGCCAGCAGGTCGGTGGACGTCTGGTCCACCGCGCCGGTGGTGTCTGTCACGCGGGCTGCCGTGGCCTGCACCTGGCCCACCAGGTTGCGCAGCTCTTCCACCGTGTAGTTCACGGAGTCGGCGATGGCGCCGGTGATGTCTTCCGTCACCGTGGCCTGTTGCGTCAGGTCACCTTCAGCGACTGTGGACAGTTCGTTCATCAGCCGCAGAATGGCCGCCTGGTTCGCGTCGTTGACGCGCTTGGCTTCCTGCTCCTGCGCCTCGGCTTCGCGGCGCTGGGCTTCGGCCAGCTCGGCGCGGCCGGCCTGGTCGGCCAGGTACAGCCGCAGGAAACCGACGGCACCGACCACCAGCGCAACCAGCGACGCGATCAGCAGCAGGATCAGGCCCCAGCCGGCACCGCCGGACTTTTCCAGGTCGGCTGCGGTCTGCTCCAGGCCTTTGCGCAGCGGCTCGGAGTCGGCCAGGATGGCGGTCTGCGCTTCACGCGCGGACACCAGGCCCTGCAGGTTGCTCAGAATGGCGGATGCCTGGGTGCGGGTCTGCTCGTACTGCTTGAGCAGCGTCTGCAGGCGTTCCTTCAGCTGCGGGTCACGGGCGGCGTTCAGGCGCAGTTCGGGGCTGCCGTTGATCAGCGCCTCGGTGATGAGCTTGAAGGAGTTCAAGTCCTTGCCCAGCAGGAACACGGCCTCGGGGCTCACGCCTTCCTGCGTCAGGAACTCGTTGGCGCTCTTGCCGATACGCTGCGTCAGCATGACCAGCTGGCCCACCGCAGACACCTCGCCGGCCGACGAGCCGATCTGCAGCGCTTGAGATGACACGGCCTCGGCGCTTTCGAGCAGGTCGCTGGACTGGCGGTTGATGGCGCGCAGCGCCGAACCCACCTGCGTCAGGATCTTTTCCTGGCCCTGCACGATCTTGCCGTTCTTCTCGGCGCGCTCGACCAGCGGCTTGAGCGTCTCGAGCACCGGCTGCACGGCAGCCGGCGCGACCGCCAGGTCGCCCTGGCCGGTGCGCAGGTTGCCCACGACGCTGCTCAGCGTGCTGACCGACTCGCGCAGTTCGCCGAAGGCGGCCTGGTTGCCCACCAGTGCGGCGGACACGGACTTGGCCATCCGCTGCGAGTGCATCAGCGCCTGACCGGCGGCGCGCACCTGCGCGGCGCTGCGGTTGGACGACACCAGCACCATCGTCACGGACAGCGCCGTGCCCACCAAGCCCAGCGCCACCAGACCCGTCAGCACGCGCTGGCGGTGGCGGCCAAACAGGTCCGCCAGCTTCGCCGGCCCGGAGGGCGGCGTCTCCAGCGACGGCAGCGACGTCGGGTCGGCCGCCTGCGTGGTCGGCGCGAAGTTCATCGTGCTGGCCGGGAACTCGCTGTTGGGCCCCGGCTCGGTGGGCACGGCAGGCGAGATGATGGACGGCGACTCGGGGCGCGGCAGGTCGGTGCCGGCGAGCGTGGAGTCGGCGGGGCGCGTGCCGTCAAACCCGATGCCGCGCGTGTCGATGGTCGTATCGGCCGCTTCGACGGTCGCCGCCAGCGGCGATTCGTCGGCTTCGGACTTTCCCCTGATCTTGTCCAACAGGCTCATCTCACCCTCGTCCTTCAGTGTTTGTGACGTCCGCTTTCTCGCGCGGACTTAAAAAGACTAGGAAACGCGCATCACGCAACGATGTGCAGGAAGTTCTCCTGCCTCGACAGCGCTTCCAGATTGATTTCCTGCCATTGCCGGCCGGCCTCGTCGCGGCGCAGCGCCCCGGCGAAACGGGGGCGCGGGCCGGCGGGCTGTTCGGCGGCGAGCGGCAGTTGTTCATCACTGCGCAGGCCGGCCAGGCGGTCGACCAGCAGTGCGCAGTTGAGGTTCAGGTCGGTGCTCAGCGACACCAGCCGGGTCTGGGCGGACGCCGGGCGGCCCGGGTACGGCTCGCGCAGCCCCAGGTAGACCGCCAGGTCCACGACCGTGAACAGGCCGCCGCGCAGGTTGGCGACGCCGGCCAGCCAGGGCTTGGCATAGGGCACGGGCTTGATGGGCACGGGCGCGAAGATTTCACTGGCCTGCTTCAGCGAGAACAGCAGGCCCACGCCGGCGCATTCCACCGCCAGCCAGTTCGCGATGAGCGTGGTCTCGCGCGCGGCCTGCATGCGCTCGGCCAAGCGCTGCTGCAGTTCACGCAGGGCCGTCTTGTTTGCCATGTTCAGTCCAGGGCTTTGATCTTGGCCAGCAGCTCTTCGGCCTTGACGGGTTTGACGACGTAGTCGCTGGCGCCCTGGCGCATGCCCCAGACCTTGTCAGTCTCCTGGCTCTTGCTGGTGCACATGATGACCGGCACGCCGGCATAGCGCTCGTCGCGCGTGATCGCGCGGGTCAGCTGGAAGCCGTTCTGGCCGGGCATCACGACGTCCATCAGGATCAGGTCGGGCTTGGCCTCGGCCAGGCGCTTCATGGCCTCTTCGCCGTTCTCGGCGGTGCGGACGTTGTAGCCGCGCTTGGTCAGCATCTCCGAGAGCGCATGCAGCTCGGTCTTGGAGTCGTCAACCAGCAGGATGTTGTGGATGCTCATGGCGTTTTCTCTCAATGGGTGCTTGTCACGGCCGGTGCTGCAGCACCGCCTGAAGCAGCTGGTCCTTGGTGAACGGTTTGGTCAGGTAGTCCTGCGACCCCACCATGCGCCCGCGCGCCTTGTCGAACAGGCCGTCCTTGGAGGACAGCATGATCACCGGCACGCCCGAGAACTCCGGGTTGCGTTTGATGATGGCGCAGGTCTGGTAACCGTCCAGCCGCGGCATCAGGATGTCGCAGAAGACCAGATCGGGATGGAAGTCGCCCAGCTTGGACAACGCGTCGAAGCCGTCTTCGGCCAGGACCACCTCATGGCCGCCTTGCTTGAGGAAGATCTCAGCACTGCGGCGGATGGTGTTGCTGTCGTCGATGACCAGGACCCGGGTGGGTCCTGCAGCGGAAACTTGCTCGTTCAAACCTTGTCTCCTGGGAACTTCAGCACGGGCCCGGGCCCGACGGACTTCTGCGGTGGCGCGTCAGATGCGCACCATCTCGAAATCTTCCTTACGGGCACCGCAGTCGGGGCAGACCCAGTTCATATCGACGTCTGCCCACTTGGTGCCTGGCGCAATGCCATGCTCGGGATCTCCCGCTTCCTCGTCGTAGATCCATCCGCAGATCAGGCACATCCAGGTACTGGGTTCGCTCACGTTGCTCAGAGTTTGCTCACTACAATCAAATCATTCTAGCCAGGGCCCGAGAGCGCAATGCTGAGGGCAAACGCCTGTGCGCAGCGCCTCGCAACGGCCCAATTAGCGGCAGACTCCACGCTTTGCGGCAGCTCTTTGGCCGCGACCGCCAAGAACTCCAGATGAGCCCAACTTCCCGCCCCACCGCCCCCGAGGTTGACCAGCCTCAAGAAGAGGAAAGCCCGCCGCCGGCCTGCGTGCTGAGCTTCAATGCGAGCGACGCCTCCGGCGCCGGCGGCCTGGCCGGCGACATCGCCACCATCGCCGCGATGGGCGCCCACTGCCTGCCAGTGGTCTCGGCCGTCGTGCTGCGCGACACCGCCGAGGTGTTCGAGCACGTGAACCTCGATGCCGACACCGTCGCCGAGCAGGCCCGCAACATCCTGGAAGACGTGCCCATCACCGCCTGGAAGGTGGGTTTCCTCGGCAATGCCGAGGGCGTCAGCGCCGTCGCCGAGGTGCTGAGCGACTATCCCGATGTGCCGCTGGTGACTTACCTGCCCTCCATCGCGTGGATCGACGAGGACGAGCAGCAGCAGTACCTGGATGCACTGCGGGAGCTGGTGCTGCCGCAGACGGCCGTGCTGGTGGGCAACCACAAGACGCTGACCGACTTCCTGCTGCCCGACTGGGACAACGAACGCGCGCCGTCGGCCCGCGAGCTGGCCGTGGCGGCCGCCCAGTCCGGCACCCAGCATGTGCTGGTGACCGGCGTCCAGTTGCCCAACCAGTTCGTGGACAACGTGCTGGCCAACGCCTCCGGCCCCATCACTGGCGAGAAGTTCGAGCGCTTCGAGACCGCCTTCGTCGGTGCCGGTGACACGCTGTCCGCGGCACTGGCCGCGCTGCTGTCGGTGGGCGCGGAACTGCACTCGGCCGTCAGCGAGGCGCTGTCCTTCCTGGACCAGTCGCTGGATGCGGGCTTCCGGCCCGGCATGGGCAATGTCGTTCCCGACCGATTCTTCTGGGCCCTGCCGCCGGCAGACGAGGAAGGCGCGGAGTCGGAGTTCGAAGAAGTCGAGCCCGAACAGCCGCCGAAGACGCCGCGGCGCATGCACTGAATTTCACCCTCCTTTCCGATGGTTACCAATTCCCAGTTGTTTGAACGCGCCGCGCGCGTGATCCCCGGCGGCGTGAACTCCCCCGTGCGCGCCTTTCGTGCCGTCGGCGGCACGCCGCGCTTCATCGCCCGCGGCGAAGGTGCCTACATCGTCGACGCCGAAGGCAAGCGCTACGTGGACTACATCGGCTCCTGGGGCCCGATGATCCTGGGCCACGGCCATCCGGCCGTGCTGGAAGCGGTCACGAAGGCCGCCGCCGAGGGCTTCTCGTTCGGCGCGCCGACCGAGCGCGAGATCGAGCTGGCCGAGGAGATCCTGAAACTGGTGCCCAGCATGGAGCAGGTGCGCCTGGTCAGCTCCGGCACCGAGGCGACGATGAGCGCCATCCGCCTGGCGCGCGGCGCCACGGGGCGGCCGAAGTTCATCAAGTTCGAGGGCTGCTACCACGGCCACACCGATGCGCTGCTCGTGAAGGCCGGCTCCGGCCTGGCCACCTTCGGCCACCCGACCAGCGCCGGCGTCACGCCCGGCGCGGCCGCCGACACCGTCGTCCTGGAATACAACAACGTCGAGCAGCTGGAAGCGGCCTTCGCCGAGCATGGCCACGAGCTGGCCTGCGTCATCGTCGAGCCCATCGCCGGCAACATGAACTTCGTGCGCGCGTCCGTGCCGTTCATGACGGCCATGCGCGAGCTGTGCACGAAGCACGGCGCGCTGCTGGTGCTGGATGAGGTCATGACGGGATTCCGCGTCGCGCTGGGCTCGGCACAGTCGCACTACGCCAAGCTCATCCCCGGCTTCGCGCCCGACATCTCGGTGTTCGGCAAGGTCATCGGCGGCGGCATGCCGCTGGCAGCCTTCGGTGCGAAGCGCGCGGTCATGCAGCACCTGGCGCCGCTGGGTGGCGTCTACCAGGCCGGCACGCTGTCGGGCAACCCGGTGGCCACCGCCTGCGGCCTCGCAACGCTGCGCGAGATCCAGAAGCCGGGCTTCTTCGACGCGCTGTCGGCGCGCACGCGCCAGCTGGTCGACGGCCTGAAGGCGGTCGCCGCGGAAAACGGCGTGCCGTTCAGCGCGGACAGCGAGGGCGGCATGTTCGGCTTCTTCCTGCTGCCCGACCTGCCGCAGAACTACACCACCGTCATGACGACGGACAAGGAGCGCTTCAACCGCTTCTTCCACGCGATGCTGGATGCCGGCATCTATCTTGCTCCGGCCTTGTACGAGGCGGGCTTCGTGTCGGCGGCCCACAGCCAGGCCGACATCGACGCCACCCTCGCGGCCGCGCGCACCGCCCTGCGCTGAACCTCAGGCGCTCCTGCGGGAGCGATCCCGACATGCATCTCCACATCCTCGGCATCTGCGGCACCTTCATGGGTGGCCTCGCAGCGCTGGCCCGCGAGGCCGGCCACCGCGTGACCGGTTGCGACGCCAACGTCTACCCGCCGATGAGCACGCAGCTCGAGGCCCTGGGCATCGAGCTCATCGAAGGTTTCGGCGCCGAGCAGCTGGAGCTGCGACCCGACGTGTTCGTCATCGGCAACGTCGTCACGCGCGGCGAACGCTTCCCGCTGATGGAAGCCATCCTGGACGGCAGCCTGCCCTATGTGTCGGGCCCGCAATGGCTGGCGGAGAACGTGCTGCAGGGGCGGCACACGCTGGCCGTGGCCGGCACGCATGGCAAGACGACGACGACGTCCATGCTGGCGTGGATCCTGGAGCACGCCGGCCTGAAGCCCGGCTTCCTGGTCGGCGGCGTGCCGCAGAACTTCGGCGTGTCGGCGCGGCTCGGGGTTGTAGACGCCGCGCGACCGTGCGGCGAGGGCGCGCCCTTTGTCATCGAGGCCGACGAGTACGACACCGCCTTCTTCGACAAGCGCAGCAAGTTCGTCCA
>JAYSCT010000065.1:0-27908 GCA_041914785.1 Roseateles sp. | reverse complement strand
CCGAGTTCACCTGCCACTGCCCGCTGACCGGCCAGCCCGACTTCGCGCACTTCACGATCGACATGATCGCGGACGAGCTCTGCGTGGAGCTCAAGAGCCTGAAGATGTACTTCTGGAGCTACCGCAACGAGGGCGCCTTCCACGAGAAGGTCACCAACAAGATCCTGGACGACATCGTCAAGGTCACCGACCCGCGCTTCATCCGCATCACCGCCAAGTGGTACGTGCGCGGCGGCATCTACACCAACGTCGTCGCCGAGCACCGCAAGCCGGGCTGGACGCCCGCGCCCCGCGTGGACCTGCCGTCGCATGGCTTCGAGTCGGGGATGCTGGGCGCATGAACCCGCTGCTCGACCGGCTGCACCCTTATCCGTTTGAACGCCTGAAGCAGCTAACGGCCGACATCCGGCCCAACCCGGATTTCGCACCGATCTCGCTGGGAATCGGCGAGCCCCGCCACCCCGCCCCCGCATTCATCGGCGAGGCCATCCAGGCCGCGATGCCGCAGCTGGCCGGCTACCCCGCCACGGCCGGCACGCCCACGCTGCGCGAGGCCATCGCCGGCTGGCTGCAGCGCCGCTACGGGCTGGCGTTGAACGCGTCCACGCAGGTGCTGCCGGTCAACGGCTCGCGCGAGGCGCTGTTCGCGATCGCGCAGACGGTGGTGGACGGCAGTCGCGCCGGCGCCACGGTCGTCTGCCCCAACCCCTTCTATCAAATCTACGAAGGCGCCGCGCTGCTGGCCGGTGCCGACGTGGCCTACGCCAACGCCGACCCGGCGCGCAACTTCGCGGTGGATTGGTCGCAGATCGACGACACCACCTGGGCCAGGACGCAGCTGCTGTACGTCTGCTCGCCCGGCAACCCCAGCGGCGCGGTGATGCCGCTCGCCGAGTGGCAGACGCTGTTCGAGTTGAGCGACCGGCACGGCTTCGTCATCGCGTCCGACGAGTGCTACTCGGAGATCTACTTCCGTGACGAGGCGCCGCTGGGTGGCCTGGAAGCCGCCGCCAGGCTGGGCCGCAGCGACTTCAAGAACCTCATCGCGTTCACGTCGCTGTCCAAGCGCTCCAACGTGCCGGGGCTGCGCTCCGGCTTCGTGGCCGGTGACGCCGCGCTGCTGAAGAAGTTCCTGCTCTACCGCACCTACCACGGCAGCGCGATGAGCCCGCTGGTGCAGGCCGCGAGCATCGCGGCGTGGAACGACGAGGCGCATGTCGTCGACAACCGCGCGCGCTACCGGCAGAAGTTCGCCGACGTGACGCCGCTGCTGGCCGAGGTGCTGGACGTGGCGCTGCCCGACGCGGGCTTCTACCTGTGGGCCGCGGTTCCAGGTGGTAACGACATCGCCTTCGCTCAAGGGTTGCTCGCTCAATACAATCTCGCGGTCTTGCCGGGTAGCCTGCTGGCCCGCCCGGCCCATGGCAGCAACCCCGGCGCCGGGCGCATCCGCCTGGCCCTCGTGGCCGACGAGGCCGAATGCCTGGAAGCCGCCCGCCGCATCGTCTCCTTCACGACCTCTCTCGCATGAACACCGCCGAACTTCAAAGCACGATCGACCTCGCCTGGGACAACCGCGCCTCGCTGGACCCCGTCAACGCGCCCGAAGTGCGCCAGGCCGTCGAGCACGTCATCGCCGAGTTGGACGCCGGCCGCCTGCGCGTGGCCACCCGTGAGGGCGTGGGCCAGTGGACCGTGCACCAGTGGATCAAGAAGGCGGTGCTGCTGTCGTTCCGCCTGAACGACAACCGCCTGATGGGCGACAAGGACCTGACCTTCTTCGACAAGGTGCCCACCAAGTTCGCCGGCATGAGCGAAGCCGAGCTGCGCGCCACCGGCGTGCGCGTGGTGCCGCCGGCCGTCGCCCGCCGCGGCAGCTTCCAGGCGAAGAACGTCGTGCTGATGCCCAGCTACGTGAACATCGGCGCCTACGTCGACGAAGGCGCGATGGTGGACACCTGGGCCACCGTCGGCTCCTGCGCGCAGATCGGCAAGAACGTGCACCTGAGCGGCGGCGTCGGCATCGGCGGCGTGCTGGAGCCGCTGCAGGCCAACCCGACCATCATCGAGGACAACTGCTTCATCGGCGCCCGCTCCGAGGTCGTCGAGGGCGTCATCGTCGAGGAGAACTCGGTCATCTCCATGGGCGTCTACATCGGCCAGAGCACGCCGATCTACGACCGCGCGACCGACACCGTCAGCTACGGCCGCATCCCGGCGGGCTCCGTCGTCATCTCGGGCTCGCTGCCCAAGGACGGCGGCCGCTACAGCCTGTACGCGGCCATCATCGTGAAGCGCGTCGACGCGCAAACCCGCTCGAAGACGAGCATCAACGAACTGCTGCGCGCCTGAGCATGGCCACCAGCGGCAACATGGAGCGCATCCTGCGGCTGATGGCCGACAAGGGTGCGTCGGACTGCTACCTCTCGGCCAACATGCCGGTGCTGATCCGCATCAACGGTCAGACGGTGCAGCTGTCCGACCAGCTCCTGACGCCGCCTCAGCCGCGCCAGCTCATCGCGGAGGTCATCGACCCCGCCAGCCTGTCCGAGCTGGACAGCTCGGGCGAGCTGAACATGGCCGTGTCGGTCAACGGCGTGGGCAGCTTCCGGCTGTCGGGCTTCCGCCAGCGCGGGTCCATCGCGGGCGTGTTCCGGCACATCCCGCACGACATCCCGACGATGGAGAGCCTGGGCCTGCCGCCCATCCTGGGCAACATGATCAAGGAAAAGCGCGGGCTGATCCTGATGGTGGGCGCGACCGGCACCGGCAAGAGCACGACGCTGGCCAGCATGCTGGAGCTGCGCAACCAGACGATGACCGGGCACATCCTCACCATCGAGGACCCGATCGAGTACCTGTTCAGCAACAAGCGCTCGGTGGTCAACCAGCGCGAGATCGGGCGCGACACCGCGTCGCTGCAGATCGCGCTGAAGAACGCGCTGCGCCAGGCGCCGGACTGCATCCTCATCGGCGAGATCCGCGATCGCGACACGATGACGGCGGCCATCAGCTACGCGCTGTCCGGCCACCTGGTGCTGGCCACGCTGCACGGCAACAACACCTACCACGCGCTGAACCGCATCCTGTCGTTCTACACACCCGAGTCCCGCCCGGCGCTGCTGAACGACCTGGCCGCGGGCCTGAAGGCCATCGTGTCGCAGCGCCTCGTGCGCGCGACCGCCGGCGGCCGCGTGCCGGTGCTGGAGATCCTGCTGAACTCCAAGCTGGTGGCCGAGCTCATCGAGCAGGGCGACTTCACCGGCGTGAAGGAGGCGATGGAGAAGTCCATCGCCGAGGGCTCGCAGACCTACGAAGAGCATTTCGCCAAGCTCATCTCCGACGGCACCATCACCCGCGAGGAAGGCCTGGCCTTCGCCGACTCGCCCACCAACCTCTTGTGGCGGCTGCAGAACGAGGCGCCCGGCGCGCGCCTGGCGACCGCGCCGCGCAAGGAAGAGAAGGCTGGCGATGAAGCCAGCTTCACCGAAATCACCCTGGACGTCCGCGGCACTTGAAGCTGATCGACTGCATTGACACCCAAGCCGCCCGCCTGACCCAGGCGGGCTTGTTTTTTGGCCATGGCACGACGAACGCGTTCGACGAGGCCGCGTGGCTGGCGCTGTGGCGCCTGGGCCTGCCGCTGGACGCCCTGGACGAGCACGAGACCCGCGAGCTGACCGGCGCCGAGGTTGCCGCCATTGCGGCCCTCGTCGACGAGCGCATCGCGACCCGCAAGCCCGCCGCCTACCTGACCGGCGAGGCCTGGCTGCAGGGTGTGCCATTCACCATCGACGAGCGCGCCATCGTGCCGCGCAGCTTCATCGCCGAGCTGATCGCCGACGCCAGCATCGACCCCTGGCTGAACCCGGCCAGCCGCCGCGTGCTGGACCTGTGCACCGGCAACGGCAGCTTGGCCGTGCTGGCGGCCATGGCCTGGCCGGACGTTGCCGTCGACGCGCTGGACCTCAGTGCCGACGCGCTGGCCGTGGCCAAACTGAACGTGGAGCGCCATGACCTGTCATCGCGCATCCGCCTGCTGCAAGGCGACGGCCTGGCCGGCGCCGACGGCAAGTACGACCTGATTCTCTGCAACCCGCCCTACGTGAACAGCAACAGCATGGCCGCCCTGCCCCCCGAGTACCGCGCCGAGCCCGAGCTGGCGCTGGCCGGCGGCGCAGACGGCATGGACTTCATCCGCGAGCTGCTGCGCGCCGCGCCTGCCGCGTTGAACGACGACGGTGTGCTGGTGCTGGAGATCGGCAACGAACGCCCCTTCTTCGAAGCGGCCTTCCCCGACCTCGAAGTCGTCTGGATGGAAACCTCGGCCGGCGCCGATCAGGTGCTGCTGGTGACCAAGGAGAAGCTGCTGTGATCACGCTGCGCGACATCACGCTGCGCCGCGGCGTCAAGGTGGTGCTGGACGGCGCGTCCGCGACGCTGCAGCCCGGCGAGAAGATCGGCCTCGTGGGCCGCAACGGCGCCGGCAAGTCCAGCCTGTTCGCGCTGCTGACCGGCCGCCTCTCCAACGACCGCGGCGAGGTGGAGGTGCCCCGGCACTGGCGCCGGTCCGAAGTCGCCCAGAACATGCCCGAGACCGACGACGGCGCGACCGACTACGTGCTGCAGGGCGACCTCACGCTGGTGGCCGCCCGCGTGGCGCTGGCCGAGGCCGAGGCCGCCGAGGACGGCCACGCGATGGCCGACGCGCACGCCGCGCTGGCCGATGCCGGCGCCTTCGACGCCCGCTCGCGCGCCCAGGCGCTGCTGATGGGCCTGGGCTTCAAGACCGAGCAGCTCGACGCGCCCGTCAACAGCTTCTCCGGCGGCTGGCGCATGCGCCTGCAGCTGGCCCGCGCGCTGATGTGCCCGGCCGAGCTGATGCTGCTGGACGAGCCCACCAACCACCTGGACCTGGACGCGCTCGTCTGGCTGGAAGCCTGGCTGCAGCGCTACGACGGCACGCTGATCATCATCAGCCACGACCGCGAGTTCCTCGACGCAATCACCAAGGTCACGCTGCATCTGGACGAGGGCAAGCTGGTGCGCTACGGCGGCAACTACACCAGCTTCGAGACCCAGCGCGCCGAGCGCATGGTGCTGCAGCAGGCGGCGTTCGCGAAGCAGCAGGAAAAGGTCGCCCACCTGCAGAAGTTCATCGACCGCTTCAAGGCCAAGGCCAGCAAGGCCAAGCAGGCCCAGAGCCGCGTCAAGGCGCTGGAGCGCATGGAGAAGCTCGCGCCGGTGCTGGCGTCGGCGGACTTCAACTTCGAGTTCCGCGAGCCGCTGAACCTGCCCAACCCGATGCTGATGTTCGATGAGCTCAGCGCCGGCTACATGGTGCCCCCCGCCGCCGAGTACGGCGACGCGCCCCCCGAGGGGGCTGGCGACGGCGCCTTGGGGCGGCCCGGCGCCGCCGTCGCTGAAGCGAAGATCATTGTCCGAGGGATCAACCGCTCCGTGCTGGCCGGCCAGCGCATCGGCATCCTGGGCGCCAACGGCCAGGGCAAGTCGACGCTGGTCAAGACCATCGCCCGCGCGCAGGCACCCATGGGCGGCAAGCTGACCGAAGGCAAGGGCCTGTCCATCGGCTACTTCGCCCAGCAGGAGCTGGACGTGCTGCGCCTTGACGAAGGGCCTCTCGAGCACATGGTGCGCCTGGCGCGCGAGGTCGGCCCGCCAGGCCGCGAGCAGGAGCTGCGCGACTTCCTCGGCCAGTTCCGCTTCACCGGCGACATGGTCAACCAGCAGGTCGGCAGCCTGTCCGGCGGCGAGAAGGCGCGCCTCGTGCTGGCCATGCTCGTGTGGCAGCGGCCAAATTTGCTGCTGCTGGACGAGCCGACCAACCACCTGGACCTGAACACCCGCGAGGCGCTGTCGCTGGCGCTGAACGAGTTCGAAGGCACCGTCATGCTGGTCAGCCACGACCGCGCGCTGCTGCGCGAGGTCTGCGACGAGTTCTGGCTGGTGGCCGACGGCGCGGTCAAGCCCTTCGACGGCGACCTGGACGACTACCAGCGCTGGCTGCTGGACCAGAGCAAGGAAGCCGCCCGTGCGGCGAAGAAGGGAGCCTCGGCCCCGGCACCGGCCAAGGTGGCGGCCGCGCCGGCCCCGGCGCCCGCGCCGCGCGAGGACCGCAAGGCCTCGGGCCAGGCACGCGCCAAGATCGCCGAGCAGACGCGGCCGCTGCGCAAGGAGATGGAGGCCATCGACAAGCGCCTGCACGCGCTGGCCGCGGAGCGCGCGGAGATCGAGGCGCAGCTGGCCGAAGGTGCTGCCGCGTCGGCCATCGCCGAGATGGGCAAGCGCCTGAAGGCGATTGCCGACCAGCTCGAAGCCGACGAGATGCGCTGGCTGGAGCTGGGCGAGCAGATCGAGGCCATGTCCGCCTGACGGCGGATCAGGCCGCTCAGGCGGCCAGCGCGGCCGCCAGCGTCAGCGCGCCGGGCAGCGCCTGCACGAACAGGATCTTGCGCGACGCGGTGGCCGCGCCGAACACGCCGGCCACCACCACGCAGCCCGCGAAGAAGATCATCCACGGCCGGCCGGCGACTGCGCCCTGCATGACGCCCCAGGCCAGGCCCGCGGCCAGGAAGCCGTTGTACAGCCCCTGGTTGGCCGCCAGCGCCTTGCTCTGCTCGGCGAAGTCCGCCTTCAGCCCGAAGGCCTTGCGCCCCAGCGGCTTGGTCCAGAAGAACATCTCCAGCACCAGGATGTAGACGTGCAGCAGCGCGAGCAGCGTTGCGAGCACCACAGCCAGGGTCTGCATGGCCCTCTCCTCTTGAAGTTGATTTGACGCGCATGGTCGCAGACCGCCGGCGCGCCGGGTGTCACCAGAAAGACCATTTTGATTGTGTGCAATTTAATTGCCACCTACATTCTCGCCCATGCCACGCCGCAAGCCCACCGCCACTTCCGCTGCCGACGCCCCCCCGGCCGCCGACCCGCGCGAGCAGTGGCTGCAGCTGGACCGCCAGCTGTGCTTCGCGCTCTACAGCAGCTCGCTGGCGATGACCAAGCTCTACAAGCCGCTGCTGGCCCCGCTGGGCCTGACCTACCCGCAGTACCTCGTGATGCTGGTGCTGTGGGAGAGCGACGGGCTGGCTGTTGGCCAGCTGGGGCAGCGGCTATCGCTGGACTCCGGCACCCTCACCCCGCTGCTCAAGCGCCTGGAGACGCTGGGCCACATCGAACGCCGCCGCGCCCGGGATGACGAGCGCCGCGTCGACATCTTCCTGACGCCCGCCGGGCGCAAGCTGCGCCGCCAGGCGCTGGACATTCCCGGCCAGCTGGCCTGCGCCAGCGCCTGCGACCTGCACGAACTCGCACTGCTGACGCAGCGCCTGCACGAATTGCGCAGTCAGCTGACTGCGGCCACCGAGGCGGCCTGACGCGCCTCGCCCCTTCCCGGTCCCCCACCCCCAAGGAGCCCACCATGGCCATCGAAAAAGCCCTCTACACCGCCACCGCCACCGCCACCGGTGGCCGCGCCGGCACCGCCAAGTCGTCTGACGGCGTGCTCGACCTCGCGCTGACCACGCCCAAGGAACTGGGCGGCAACGGCGCCGTCGGCACCAACCCCGAGCAGCTGTTCGCGGCTGGTTACTCCGCCTGCTTCATCGGCGCGATGAAGGCCGTCGCCGGCAAGCAGAAGATCGCCCTGCCCGCCGAGGTCTCCATCACCAGCGACGTCGCCATCGGCCCGCACGCCAACAAGCCCGGCGCCTTCGGCATCCAGGTCGACATGAAGATCTCCGTGCCCGGCATGGACCGCGCCCAGCTGGAAGCCCTGGTGGCCACGGCCCACGAGGTCTGCCCCTACTCCAACGCCACGCGCGGCAACGTCGACGTCACGCTGACCATCGTCTGATCGCGCGGCCCCGGGTTCCCCCGCTCACGCGAGTGCGGGGGCGCCTGGGGCGTCGTCACGGGGTTTTCACAAGCCCTGCCTAGCCTCCGGCGTTCTTTCAACAAAGCAACGTCCTGGGGGCCCCATGTTCTTCCGAGCTTCTCTGCTCACGCTGACCGCCATCGCCAGCGCCTCGGCCGCTGCGGCCACGTCGGTCAGCAACGTCAGCTTCATCAACGGCATCACGATCGCCGGCAACACGCTGGACCTGTCCAGCGGCAGCGACTTCGACCGCCGCGTCGGCTTCTTCTCCGACATCTACTACGACCGCGCCCGCAACGAGTGGTGGGGCCTGTCCGACCGCGGCCCCGGCGGCGGCACGCTGCCCTACGAGACGCGCGTGCAGCGCTTCACGCTGGACATCAACGCCAACACCGGCGCGATCTCCAACTTCCAGATCCAGCAGACCCTCAAGTTCACCAGCGCCGGCATCGCGCTGAACGGCCAGGCGCCCGCCACGCCCGGCCTGCTGGGCAAGTCCTTCGACCCCGAAGGCATCGTCGTCAACCCCGTCACCGGCCACCTGCTGGTCAGCGACGAGTACGGCCCCTCGGTCTACGAGTTCAACCGCAGTGGCCAGCTGGTGCGCCAGTACGCCACGCCGGCCAACCTCGTGCCCAAGGCCGGCAGCAGCGTCGACTACAACGCGTTGGCGCCCGCCGGCAGCACGCCGCAGCTGACCAGCGGCCGCGAAGGCAACCGCGGCCTGGAGGCCCTGGCCATCACGCCCGACGGCCGCTACGCGTTCGCGATGCTGCAAAACGGCACCGTCACCGACGGCTACGACGCCGCTTCCGGCACGCGCGGCCAGTACACCCGCATCGTCAAGTACGACACCACCACCGGCGAGGCCGTGGGCCAGTACGCCTACCAGCTCGCCAGCTCGGGCCAGGGCCGCGGCATCTCGGCGCTGGTCGCCATCGACGCCAACCGTTTCCTCGTGCTGGAGCGCAACAACCGCGGCATCGGCATCGGTGCCAACGTGGCGAGCCCCGACAAGAACGTCTTCGAGGTGGACCTGAGCACCGCCACCGACGTGTCCGGCCTCAACCTGCCCGCCAGCGGCGCGCTGCCGGCCGGCGTCATCGCCGCTGCCAAGGGCGCCAAGGTCATCGACCTGGACGCCAACACGCTGGCCGCGCTGGGCAACAAGTCGCCCGAGAAGTGGGAAGGTCTGGCCATCGGCCCGCAGCTGGCCAACGGCAAGTACGTCATCCTGGCCGGCACCGACAACGACTACAGCGTCACGCAGAACGGCAGCGGCACGCAGTTCGACGTCTACCTGGACGTGACGAAGTCGGACCCGTTCGCCTCGTCCATCCAGTGCCCCGTGGGCACGACGACCGGCTGCTTCTCCACCGCCACGTCGTTGGGCGCCACGCTGACCAGCGCCTACCAGCTGCTGCCCGGCGTGCTGCACAGCTACACGGCCGACATCGCCGGCTACACGGCGCCGGTGCCCGAGCCCGAGACCTACGCGATGCTGCTGGCCGGTCTCGGCGTGCTGGCCTGGGCCCGCCGCCAGCGCCGCGCCTGATCAGCGCGCCAGCAAGGCCAGCATCAGCTCGATCCTGGCCTTGACCGGGCTCAGCGCGCCGGCCGACGGCAGCAGGCCGGGCAGCTCCATCACCGGCCCGGCATCGCAGCGCGTGCTGCGCAGCACGCGCACGCCGCCGGCCTGCGCGTCGCGCAGCGCCGCCTCCAGCGGCCGGGCCAGCGTGCCGTTGCCAGTGCCGGCGGCCACGATGCCGTCCACGCCCGCCGCCAGCAGCGCCCGCACGATGCGACCGTCGGCGCCGGCGTGGTTCAGCACGATGTCCACGCGCGGCCAGTCCGCCGCCGCCGCGGCGATGCGCGCCAGGCCCAGCGCCTCGCCCGCCGGCCAGCGGCCCAACACGCGCACGGCGCCCTCCTCCACGCGCGCCACCAGCGCGCCGTCCGTCGACTCGAACGCATCGACGCGGTAGCTGTGCGTCTTGCGCACCTGCACCGCGTCGTGCACGCGCCCCGCGAACGCCACGACGACGCCCGATGCGCCCGGCGCGGCCGCCACCTGCACGGCATCCGCCAGGTTCTGCGGCCCGTCCGGCACCAGCGCCGTCGCCGGCCGCATGGCCGCCGTCAGCACCACGGGTTTGGCGGGCGCCAGCACGCGGTGCAGCAGGTAGGCGGTTTCCTCCAGCGTGTCCGTGCCGTGGGTGATGACGATGCCGCCCACCTCGGGCCGGTCCAGCTGCGCCTGCACCGCGGCGGCCATCGCCTGCCAGGTCACCAAGTCCATGTCCTTGCTGTCCAGCTGCGCCACCTGGTGCGCCTCCAGCCGGCGCCCGGCCAGCGTCGGCACGGCGGCCAGCAAGTCCTCCACACGCAGCTGCGCCGCCGTGTAGCCCACGCCATCCGCGGCGCTCTGCGCGGTGCCGGCGATGGTGCCGCCCGTGCCGAGAATGACGATCAAGGGCTCAAGGGTTTGCAATTTTCGATTCCTGGATAAAAATACAGATACTGGATACACAACCAGCCCAACAAAAAGGCCGCCCGTGCAAGACCAACCCAAGCTTACCGCCCGCCAGCAGCAGATCTTCGACCTGGTCCGCCACGCGATCGAGAGCACCGGCTCCCCGCCCACGCGCGCAGAAATCGCCGCCGAGCTGGGCTTCAAGTCCGCCAACGCCGCCGAGGAGCATCTGCAGGCGCTGGCCCGCAAGGGCATGCTGGAACTGGTCGGCGGCACGTCCCGCGGCATCCGGCTCAAGTCCGACACGCTCAGCGCCGTCAACCGCGCCCGCCAGTTCAGCCTGCCCATTCCCAGCCTGGCGCAGCTCACGCTGCCGCTGATCGGCCGCGTCGCCGCTGGCGCGCCCATCCTGGCGCAGGAGCATGTCGAGCAGACCTATACCGTCGAGCCCGGCCTGTTCGCCAAGAAGCCCGACTACCTGCTCAAGGTCAAGGGCATGAGCATGAAAGACATCGGCATCCTCGACGGCGACCTGCTCGCGGTGCAGTCCGCCAAGGAGGCCCGCAATGGCCAGATCGTCGTCGCCCGCGTCGGCGAGGAAGTGACCGTGAAGCGCTTCCAGCGCGGGCCTGCGGGCATCGAGCTCCTGCCCGAGAACGCCGATTTCCAGCCCATCGTCGTCAGCGAGGACGAGCACTTCAGCATCGAGGGTCTGGCCGTCGGGCTGATTCGTGGACAAGGGTTCAATTGACCCCGGCTCGATGGAAGTGAAAAAGGCCCGTGTCACCGACACGGGCCTTTTATTTTGGATGGTGCCGGGGTCACTTGAACACTGCCCGCAAACCCGCATGGCTATTGGGTTTTTGATTGACGACCTTCCCGAGTTACCCGGAAAGTTACCCGGTCAGTGCGCCGCGTGGCCTCTCTGCAGGGCACTGGAGGAGTGCCAGGATCGTCATCCCTGGGCATCGAGCGGCGGCCCGCTGCAGTGGGGTCAACCGGGTAACTTTCCGGGTAACTGGCCCAGACCGGGTAACTTGGCACGCTGGAAACCGGGTAACTCTGTCAAGCGCCTCCCGCGCATGCCGCGTGTACCTGACTCGAAATCAGGCGTCCGCGTCCGCAGCCGGCGCCGGCTCTGCACCCATCGGCCGCGCCACCGCTGCGAGCACACCGTGAAGCCGCTCCAGGTCCAACGTCGCCCGCAGCAGCTTCAGCTCAAGCAGGGCCGCGAGGTACTGCGGCACCCAGTCAGGAATGGGCGTCAGCCCCTTGCGCCAGCGCCAGGCCGTGTTGGGAACAAGGCCCGTGCGGCGGGTGAAGTCCACCGCCTTCCAGCCCAGCTCTTCTAGGCCGGCGTCGAACTGTTCTGGTGTCATCGCTTTCCTTCCCGCCCGCTTGGGGCTCAAACCGCTACGCTGCAAGCAGCGTAGCGCATCACGCAAAGTAGAGCAAACATCGAATTGCTCTACATCCATTTAACATAACGTCCGTTGTCGACATTTGCGCAGAGCTGTTATCCACACCCCCACCGGCCCACAACCCCCATGCCTATTGGCATCGCGGCCGATGCTCAAGAAAGCAGCACATCTAACCCCGCCGTCATTTCGCACAATGTAGACTGTCGGTGCAAGTTATCCACAGGCGACGCGCACCGCATTTTCACCCTGCACAGCCCGCCCGCTGCAAACGTGGCGGGGACAGCGGGGACACGGGGACAAATCCTGCAAACCCTTGTCGTCAAAAGGAATTTCTGTCACCGCTACCTGTCCCCGCCTGAATTCGAGCGGGGACAGCGGGGCGCAAAAGTGCAAATTCATCTACACCGGTTCACTTTGGCCCGGTGTCCATCCCGTCTTCGTCTCGGCGGCCTAGCAGAGCGCAGCGGACAGACGGCGCCGGTTCGCTGACTGTAAAACCACGAAATGTAGATATGAAGCAGCACAGCACCGTGATTCAGGCGCCACCGTTGATCGTCAGCCGGCATGAGGCGGCCCGAGCCCTCGGCGTAAGCGACGGAACCGTCGAGGCGCTGGTAAGGGCCGGGGAGCTGCCACCACCGCGCCGCATCAGCAAGGGCCGCACGGGTTGGCTCTGGCGCGAGCTGCAGGAGTTCGCAGAGAGTCGCCCCGTCAGCACACTGGCGCCCGGGCCTGGACGGAAGCCCGCCGGGTCAGCGGATCAGAGCTCGTCCGACAGCACCGACGCCTTGAGGTAGTACAGCTTCGTCTTTCCCAGGCCGGGGACGCGGTAGCTCTTCGTCAGGCGGCCCGCTTCGTGCACCAGGTGGCCGCGCTTGCGCATCAGCTCGGCCACTGCGGCAGCGTCTAGCCCCTTGCACACGTCGCGCCTCCACGCCTCAGGCAGGATGAGGTAATCCGTCGACGCGTTGAACTTCTCTGACGACTTTGATGATGCGTGGCGATCCATGTAGTCCTGCGCCTCGTCCATATTCAGCGCCTGGCCTTGGCTGTCCACCAAGCGCTTGAAGCCTGCCCGCAGTGCCGTGTTCGGCCGGTGGTCGTCATGCGTGCGGTGCATCCAGGTGAACAGCGCATCACCGTTTTTTTCCACGAAGGCCCGGACCTGGCTCAGCGCCGCAGCGTCTTCGCCGTTGTCCAGGTGGCCACGCGCCGACAGCCAGTCGTCAAAGCAGCGGCGCACGCCGGCCGTTGCGATGCCGGGCGCCCATCCAGTGATGCCTGCTTCGCTGGCCAGCTCACCAGCGGCGGCCACCAGCGCAAAGCGTCGGGCCACACGGCGCACCTGCTCTCCGCCACCGTTCGACAGCATGCCTGCGCGCAGCTGGTCGACCGTCTCGCCCAGGCGCTCAGCCAGCGCGGATTGATGGCTGCAGGCCCATTCCAGCCAAGCGCGGCCCGCCACGCCATAGCAGCGCCCCGCTGCGGCCGTCATAGCCTCCACCAGGGCGCCGGGCGTCGCATGCCCGTGCAGCGCCTCTACCCCGCCCATTCCCTGGCCCGCGTCCAGCGGAATGTCCACCATGCGCACTTCCTGGCCCGCCATCACGCGTTTGCCGGCCTCGGCCATGTGCGTGGACAAGCTCACTTCACCCGACGACAGGAACAGCAGGCGCCAGGTCCGCTGCTTGCGATTCAATCCGCCTCGGGTGTTGCGACCCTTCTCCTGCTCGTTGGCGAGCATGTATGCGCACTCCCCGGCCTTTGCCGCGTCAAGCTGCGCAATCTCGTCCAGGATCAGCAGGCCGTCGCTGTGCTGCACGGCGGTGGCTTCCAATGCGTTATCGGTGGTGCGCCAGCGCTTCACGTAGTCCGCCCGGCCCCACACGCTGGCCGCGATCCGCAGGGCCGACGTCTTGCCCTGGCTGGACCCGCTGCGGAAGTGGAAGCCGCCGCTTTCAACGCCGGCAGGCAGCAGCAGCGCCCCAGCGAAAGCGCAGCTCACCGCGAACACAAAGCGGCTATTGCCCACGCACGGCGCCGCCACAGTGGCCCGCCAGGTGTCCAGGTCGCCGCGCTGGCGGAACGTGTCTTCCATGCCCGCTTCGGACTGAAACACGTAGCGCCGGCCCTCGGCCTCGCCGATGCACCGACTGGGCAGCACATAGGCCCCCCCGTGCCAGCCCACGCGGTCAGTGCAGGTGACGCGTTCGGCAGATGGCCGCGTCTTGATGTACTGGCCGACGCGGTTGCGAGCTGCCGGGCCGTGCGCGATCTCCAGGCCCATGTCCGCCAGGCGCGCGGCCCACTCGGCGCCCTCGCCGCTCAGCATGGCCACGGGCATGGCCCACTGCTTGGGGTTGCCGTCCGGGTCGCTGAACTCCAGCAGGTAGCCCCAGCCGTTCGCCGCGTCATCACGGGTGCGAGCCGTCACCTGCAGCGGCGCGCACACCCACTGTGCCGGTCGGTCGTCGCCCTGGCTGTCGCGCGCGATGAACCACACGCCCCGTTCATCGAGCGTGAACGGGTCCCGCCCGCCCGGCGCCGTGGCCTGGAGGCCTTCTGGCGGGCCTGGATCGTCCGCCGCATGCTCTGGCACTGCCACGCCCTCATTCGCAGCGCCTGCGGGCGCTTGCTGGCCCTGCGCGGGCTTGCGCTTGCGGGGCGCCGGGTCGAGAGTCGGCGCCGCAGCACCAGCACCCACCTGCCACGCCACCGCATCCAGGCCCGCAGCGGCGGCAAGGTCGTTGAAGTCGGTCCCGCCGCTGGGCAACCCTTCAGGCAGCAGCACGGCCGCCGCGCAGCCGAGGGCGCGGAGCTTGCGGGCCGCCTTCTCTGCGCCATCCCGGCCCGGGTTCTTGCCGCTGCGGGCTTCCGTTTCGGCGTCATGGTCAGCGCACACCAGGAAGCGGGCGCCGGGGAAGCGGGCTGGCATGGCTTCGGCCACGGCGGCCAGGTTGCCCGCATCGAAGGCCACCACGGCCGGCATGCCGCTCGCTTCGTGCAACGTGGCTGCGGTTGCGTACCCCTCGGCGATCAGCACCAGATCAGGCGCCGCACCGTCGCTGGCCGGCGCGCCGATGACATGGAAAAGCCCGCGCTTGCGGCCACCGGCCAGGAAGCGTTTTTCCGTGAGTCCGCGCGCCTTCTCTTCCTCGGTGGGCGGCTGCGGCGCGATGCGCTGCAGGTTATGCAGCTCGCCGGCTGCATCCTGCATCGGCACCAGCAGCATGCCGGCAGCGCCGAAGCGCAACCCATGGGCCTTGACGCCCTTGCGCAGCAGGTACGGGCTGGCACCATCGGCCGCCGCTTCGCCCCACAGCTCGGCAGCGTACCGGGCGGCATCCTCAGCGCGCCGACGGTACTGCTCGGCCTCGGCTGCAATGGAGGCCTGGCGGCGCGCGCGCTGCTCGGTCTGCTTGCGCTCGATCTCTGCCGCAGCTTCAGGCGAGAGGGCGTGGGCGTCGTCATTGGGGAAGCGGAAGCCGTGTTCCTTGGCGATGCCAAACAGCGTCCCCACCGTCACGCGTCCGCCTGCCTTGATGCTGCGCCAGGTGTCACGGGCATCGGTCGCGCTGTAGCCCTTGGCATCGCTACTCCACGCATCCCACAGGTCGAAGCCCTCGGCGCCAAGCTCGGCCTTCACGGCCATACCGAGGCGCACCCACGTTTCCCGGTCTACATCGGGCGCGATGTAGCCGAGGGCAAGGCGGATCAGCTCGGGCGTGATGACGCGCGGAGTCGAATTGATGCGACGCGTTGCCATCAGCCGCCTTCTGCCCGTGAGCTACCACCTGCGGCCGGCCCCTGCTGCGGCTTCCGCAGCATTTCGCGAACGCCGTCACGTTCAGAGGCGCTCAACGCCCCCCAAAGCCGTGCTTGATGACTGGCTTTGTCGGCTAAATCAGCCAGCTTCTGCAAAGTGCGAGAGATCTGCGCCAACTTCTCGCGTGGGCGCTCCAGGCCGGTAGCGTCAGCGAGTTCTTCGTTCGCCAATTGCAGGTGCACCGCGATCAGGGAAAGCACGTTGGCAGGGTCCGCCAGATACTCATTGGACATGTACCGAGGGAACTTGCCCGTGCTCACGATTGCCCCCTGCCGCGCCGCCGTGCCAGCTCAGCGAGGTCCGCTTGCAACTGATCGAACCTTTCGACGGCGGCACGGTGCTCGGCCGCTGCATCCTGCAACTCAGCAACGGCCCGAGCGTCCAGCACCAGTACATGCAGGCCTTCGCCTGCCCCATGCAACGCGCTGCAGTGCCCGGCGCCGCGGCTCTTGAGTCTGGCGAGCCAAGCGCCGGCATCGCTGGAAAGAGCTGGGTCGGTAGCCATCTGTCCGCGCAACTCCAGCGCCGCGACGCTGAGACGGTCATTGAAGTCGAATCGACGGACCGGCTTGAAGTCGACGGCACGGGTAATGGCGCCCTTCTGTGTGAACCGGCGCAGGACCGCTTGCGCGGCCGTCAGGTCATCGACCTGAGCGGCGAGCTTGGTGGTGCGGCGGGCGCTCATGGCTGCGCCTCCAGCCATTGCAGCACCAGCAGCGCAGCGGGCCAGCTCAGCCGGCCGCCCAGCGCAGCGCGCAGCACGATGAAACGCGCCACGCGGCGCAGGTAGTGAGGGGGCGCCGAGGGCGCGAGGCGTGCGGCGGTGCGCACAGATGCGGCCGAACGGCCGGCTTGCGTTGCGGTCATGGTCACAGGCTCCTGAACGAGCGTCTGAAGACCACCCCAAGGCGTTTTCAAGCGCATGAGGGTGGGCGGGATGTTGAAAACGCGAGTTCAGTCGCGCGGCCGTCCTTGCGGATAGGCCCATCCCGCCCTTTGACCGTACGGAATAGGGGCGTGACAAAGCCGCACTGTCGGGGCGGCCAACCGCTGAACTCGGGGTGTTTTCAAGCACCTGGCCGCAGTGTACGGGCGCGGGCCTGGATCGGGCAATGGCGGGCATGGTGTTGTCGTTCTTCGGTGGGATGGGGCGTGGGCCTGGAAAGCGCCTGTGGGCGCGCGTGAGCTACTCGGGCTCGGCGGTGCAATCGACGTCGCCGAAGCGGCCGGGCATGCTCTGCACGACAAGACGCCCGTTGTCTTCCCAGGTGATGCGCAGCACATCGCCGCCAGGCACGCCGGGCGACGGGGCGACTGGCAACAGCTGGGCGCGTAGCCGCTCGCCACCGAACGCGGACGGCGCCAGGCGCAGCCCACCGGGCCGCCGCATAACGTGCCCGTCGCGCGGCTCCAGTCGCGCAGCGGTGGCCAGATGCGCAGCGCCGTCGCGCAACGCCCGGAAGCAGGCCCAGCCGAGCGCCGGCCCTGCGCGCCGGTCGCACTTGAGTTCATCACCCAGGCGAGCCACAAGGCCGCCAAACAGCTGGCGAGGCACCAGCGGCCAAGGCTCGGCATCCAGGCAGGCCACCTCGTCGGCTTCGCAATGCTTCACCAGCAGAAAGCAGGCGCGCTCCAACGCTGCGAACGCCTGCGCCTCGGTGGCGAAGCACAGCCGCAGCACGCTGACCAGCCGGCAGGCCTCGGGCTGCAAGTCGTAGAAGGCAGCGGCGCGGGCGTCGGCCAGCACGTCGGCGGGGTCGAGCTGCGGGGCCTGCCCGGGCGCGATGGCGGCGCTCATTGCGTTTTCCCGGTGCCGCGAGGCTGGCCGGGCGCCGCGACGGCGGCCGATGCTGCGGCAATGCGATCTTGCACCCACTGCAATACAGCCGACTCTGCCCAGGCGACGGCCTTCGGTGTCACCTGCACACAGCGGGGGAACTCGCCACGCTTCATCAGGAGGTAGATCGTCGTTTTTTTCAGGGCGGTAACCGTCTCCACGTCGGACAGCCTCAGCAGGCGGTCGCGCTTGACTTGTGGGCGGGTTTCGGAGACGAGTTGCATGGCGGCTCATCCGTAGTTGCGATGGGCCGAAGTCTCCGAACGGTCCCCGTGCGGCAGCAAAAGTGCCGCACACGCCGCCGTTCGCTACACCCTTGGCGAGCGCAGGTGAACCGTCGAAAGTGCCGCACGGCGCCTGTGCGGCAGTCGCGTGCGGCATCAGCGCTTGCCGCCAGCAACGCGCGGGAAGAACGACGGGCGCCGCGCCGCGTTCCCCTTGTTCACACGGCGCTGAATCGTCGACCTGTGGCAGTTGTACTTCGCCGCCAAGCGAGCGGTGGCGTCATGGTGATGAACCAAGGCCTCGGCGTGCTCCCGCGCCAGCTCTTCATCGCAAGGAAGGCCGGGAACCGGCGTGCCAGGTCGAGGCCTCGCCTTCTTCGCGACGACGGCGGGCGCCTGCACCTTCTTCGACTCTTCAGCGAACAACGCCGGCCACAGCCGCCGCGCTGCTTCGTCGGTGACGCCCAGGCCTGCACCGCCTCTCAAGAACGCGCGCAGTCCATCGACGGTGCCAGCGCCGCGCTTGCGGTCCCATGTCGCATTGAACGCCGCCAGCGCCGCCAATGGGCCGCACGCTTCATCGCTCGGCGAATCGAGCGGCTCGCCCCCGCGTGAGGTCGTCGGGATGCGTTGCTGGCGGCCGCAGCTGCGCGTCACGAGCATAGAGGGCGGCGGCGCGGGCTTTGGGCGGCCCCAATGCGCGGGCACCGGGCAAGGCGCCTCGCTCGGTTCCATCACCAGCAGTGACGCGCCGGCCTCAGCCGCGAGAGCGTCCGTCAGCAGCTTGTGCGCCGCTCGAAGGCTGAGGCGCTGTCGCTGAGCGATGACCGACAGCCAGTCAGCAAGGTTTCGCACCGGCTGATCGCCAAGCCAATGCGTAGCGTCGCCGCCTATCAGGTGTTTCATGGTGATCCCCGCCCCCGCGAAGTGGTTGCACCGCGCGCCTGGCGGGGATGTCAGGTCTCGCCTGCTGGGATCAGCAGCAGGGGGCGCGGTGCGTTAATCAGTAGGCCAGGCCGACTTCAGGCTGCCGGTAGCTGGGAACGCGCCCGCCTACTGCGTTACCGCTCGCCGAGATGGCGCTGGTGAGGCGTTCGACCGCTGCGGCAATAGAGCCGCCAGGGCCAAGGGCTTCGACCACCATGCGGGTGGCATCCCTGGTCTCGTACTGCGCATCCATGCTCTGCTGGGCCAGCTGCAGCTGCTGGCCCACCGTGCTGAGCAGCGGGCTGAGCAGCGCGTCGCTGGCGGGCGCCTGCGCGGCGGCCTGGGCCAGCGTGAGGCCGCTTTCGGTGAGGTAGTCCGCCACGGTGGCGAAGCTGCCCTGCAGCTGCAGCAGCGCGGCCAACTGCTGGCGGCCGGTGGCGCTGTTGGGGTCGAGCCCCTCCACCAGCGCGCGGAACTGCTCGCGGCTGTTCAGGTCGGTCGTCACGCCGGCCGAGCTGAGCGCGGCCTGCAGCTCCTTGGCCTTCAAACCGGCGATCTCGTCGCGGTTGTAGTAGTTCTGCGCAAAGCCCAGCGCCTGCTGGCCCAGGGCATCCATGCCGCCGGCCAGCGCGATGAGCTGCTCGCGCGCGTCGAAGCTGCTGTTGGCCACGCGCGCGAACACGCCGCCCAGGTTGTTCAGGCTGCTGGAGAACGTCTGCAGCGTGGACAGCCGCGTGAGCGCCGCGGCGGCCGTTTCGCCGGCCTTCTGGAACGGCGCCAGCGCGGCCGCGTAGCGGCTGGCCAGCTGCTCGCCGAGGTTGACGAACGCGTCCTGGATGGCCTTCTGGTTCTCCTCCTCGGTCTGGCCCCAGGCCACCTTGAACGAGGCCGCGTAGCCCTTCACAGCGTCCACCGGCAGGCCCAGCGCCTTGGCGTACTCGGCCGTGGTGGCGTAAAGCGTCTTCACGCCGGCGTCGAGCATGGCGTCTTGCTCGGTGGACACGGCGCTGTAGTCGGTGCCGCGCTTGTCGCTGCGGAACCAGCCGCCCTTTTGCAGCCACTCGGAGAACGCCTGGCCGGCAAAGCCCTCGCTCGTCACCGTGCCGGTGAGGCCGCTGCCCTGCGACTCCTTGGGGCCGCGGCCGAAGGCGCGGTTGACCACGCCGCCCAGCGCGCCGCCGATGGCCGCGCCGATGGGCCCGCCGAAGATGGCGCCGGCGATGGTGCCGATGTTGACGGCCGCGTTGCCGCTGCTGCCGAACGCCGAGTAGCCGCCGCTGATGGCGCGGCCGCCGAAGATGCCAGCACCCGCGCCCAACGCCCACGGCGCCAGCGCGCCGGCGGCCTGCCCGAAGGCCTGGCCGTAGGCGCCGCTGCCCAGCAGGCTGCCCGCGCCCTGCAGCGCCAGGCCCGTGCCGCCGGCGCCGCTCAGGGCCAGGCCAAACCCGCCGCTGAACGCGCTGCCCAGCCCCTGCAGGCCCAGCAGCGACCCCAGGCCGCCCAGCTGGCCCAGCCCGCCCGCGCTGCCCGCCACGGTGGACGCGAGCGCGTTGCCGGAGTAGCCCAGCATGCTGGCGATGCCGCCCGCCGTCTGCGCCGCGATGGGCTGGATGATGGGGCGCAGCACCAGCGTCTTGAACATGTTGACGAGGGTGTCGCGCAGGTTGATGGCGAAGCCCTTGCCGCTCTCGAAGCCGCGCAGCAGCGCATCGGTGAGGCTGCGCTCGATGTCGCCGGTGACGCGCTCCCACTCGCGCTTGGCGTCGTCGGCGCCGCGCTTGGCGGCCTCGCGTGCCTCCTTGCGGCCCACCAGCGTGGCGAGCTTTTCGCGCGCCTCGATCTCGGCACGCAGCGCGGCCGCGGTGCCGTAGTCGTTGGCCGCGGTGGCCTTGGCCTGAGCCTCTTCGAGGCGCGCGATAGTGACGCGCTCGATGGCCTCGGCCAGCGACATATTGGCCGTGACGCTCAGCGCCAGCGCCTGCTCTTCCTCCTGCAGCTTGAGCACATGCGCGGCCACCTGCTCGCCGGCCTTGTACAGCCCGTCGATGCGGTGCTGCTCGGCCTTGAGCAGGTCGTCCAGCGCGTCGGCGGCCTTCTTCTGCGCCGCGGCCTGAGCCTCCAGCTGCTCGCGCACCATCGGCTGAGCCTTGATGACCGCTTCCACGGCCTTGACGTACTGCTGCTCGGTCAGCGCGCCGCGCTCGCGCAGCTTCACCAGCTCGGCCAGGTCCTTGCCGTAGCTGCCGGTCAGGCCGATGGCGCGCTCCAGGGCGGCGGTGTCCTTGTCGCGTTCGGAGGCGAGCTTGCGCGCTGCTTCTGCGGCGTCGTCGTCGGCCTTGATGGTTTCTTTCACCAAAGCAGCGTTGCGAGCCTCAACCGTCGCAACATCGTTACCCAGCTTTACGGATTCACGCAGACGGGAGATCAGTGCGTCGTTGTCCGCCAGTTGCTTTTCGATGCTGCGTCCCCCGAAGAACGCTTCAAAGGTTGGACGAGGCCCGGCCAAACCGTCACCCTTAATGGCTGCGCGGAGCTTGGCTGAAAACGCCTCGGCCCTCTTCAGCTCGCTTTCGACAGTAGTCGGTCGGCCGACGTTTGCCATGTAGTCCCAGGCTTCGCGGGCTTTGTCACCCACACCCTTCCACGACTTTTCGAGCAAGCCGAGTTGAGCTTCAAGTCGCTTGGCGCGCTCAAGTCCTACCCGCGAATATTCACCCTGTGCAAGCGATGCCGCTTCTGCAGTGCGCCCACGCTCGGTCAGCGCCTTAACCTGCTTGTAGACCGAGACAGTAAGGAAGTTCTCGGCTTCGTTCAGGTCAATGAGAGCCTTCAGCGGCTCCTTGCCCAGCGCCGCGAACTTCTTGGCGGTCTCTTCGAGCGGCACGCCCACTCGCGCGAGCCTGACCGCTGCCTCGGCAGCCGTGCCCAGGCTGATGCCGGTGATCTTGCCCGTGGCCGCCAGCGCGGCCAGCGCCTCGGCGGCCTGGCCTTGCGTGCCCACCACCTGCGCCTGAGCCTGCGCCATGGCCTGGAGCTGGCCGACAGTGACGCCGGCGGCGTTGCCGGTGAGCACCAGCGCGCGGCTGTAGGCCGACGCTTCCTCTTGCCCCTTCAGGAACGCGAATCCCAGGGCCGCGGCAGCGGCGCCGGCCAACGTCAGCGGATTGATGAGGCTGGCCGCGAAACCGCCCACGGCCCCAAGCGCACCGCGCACGCCGCCAAAAACCGCCGACAGCTGCGAGCCCTGCTGGATCAACGCCGTCAGAGGCGCCTGCCCGCCCTGAATCTGCACGAAGAAGTCCTGCAGCTGGGCGCTGACCTGCGCCATCTGCTGGCCGGAAAGCTGGGCCTGCTGGCCGGCTTGCTGGCCGGCCTGGCCCACCTTCTTGAGGCCGTCGGCGGCCTTGTTGGCGCCGGCCTGCACCTGCTCGGCGCCTTCGAGCCGCAGTGTGATCTTCAGGTCTTCCACGAGTCCGCCTCCACCCACCAGAGAACAGGGGCACCGCGCCGCCTGGCGGGGTTGTAGGCATACCGACTGGGATCAACAGCCGGTGGCGCGGTGCAAAAGCATCGTGTCAGGTGAAGCGGAACAACGGGGAGCCAGTTGTTCCGTGCGGCGGAGCAAGGGGCGGCGGGGCGTCTCCTACCGCGCGATGCTTCCACCCCCGTTCGTCAACATCCCAGGTCAACTGCGGACCAAGCACGCGCACGCATAGACCGTATGCCCGACGCCGGAAGCAACACAGGGCCGCCCCGTCGTTGCCGTAGTGGTTCGCCGCAGCTTCCGCGCGGGCGCCCACGCAACATCACGAACCACAGCCGACCGCCCACTGGGGTGTTGCCTATGTTTGCCAGGAGCCGCCTGGCGGACCGGCTCGGTTCAAATCACCCGAGCCGGGGAACGGCAGGAGGGACCCAAGAAGGTGCATAGCATTTGCCTACTGTCCCCATGTCCCCGATCCGTCCCCGCCTCTGTCCCCGCCTGCCATCCCGGACGCCTGGCACCCCGGGAACCCCGATGCCTATTGGGATCGCGGCTGATGCCGCCTCGCTCAACCACCGGTTGTCCCCGCGTCCCCGCCTCATCCGCGCCCGCGCAGCCAGCACGACCCAGCCGATTGCACCGATCACCCTGGCGCGCATCGTCCGCTGCCGATGCATCGCGAAGGAAATCCCGCCCCGCGCCCGCCGCGCGCGCAGCAAAAAGGGCCTGTCCGCCCCTTGTGTGTTGATGGTTCGACGGCTGAAGCGTCAGGCGGCGCGGCCAGGCATGGGCACCACGTCCGCCCCTTGCCGCAGGCGGTCCAGATAGTCCGCCCATGCCTGCATCATCTGCACGCGCTGTTCCACGTACTGCGTGCGGTTGTAGGCCCTGCCCAGGGCGTCCGCCACAGCGTGGGCTAGCTGCGCCTCGATGACCTCGGGCGCGACGTTCAGGCGCTCGGCCAGCATGGTGCGCGCCATGGCCCGGAAGCCGTGGGCGGTCATGTCGTCATTGCCATAGCCAAGCCGGCGCAGCGCCGAGCGCACGGTGTTCTCGCTCATGCAGCGTTGCCCTGTCGTAAGGGCCGGGAACACGTAGCGGCCCTCACCCGTGAGCAGATGCAGACCCTGCAGCAGGGCCACCGCCTGGCGGGCAAGCGGCACCAGGTGAGGCGGGCCGGCCGCCTTGTCCGCCTTGGTGCGCTTCATCACGGCGGCCGGCACGGTCAGCGTCGCCGCGTCTAGGTCGATCCAGGCCCATTCCATGTGCCGCAGCTCGCCTGGGCGCAGCAGCAGCAGCGGAGACAGCAGCAAGGCGGCACGGGTCACAGCATGGCCGGAGTAGTCGGCCGCAGCTCGCAGCAGCTTGGCGACCTCGGCCGGCTCCGTCAGCGCGGCATGGTGCCGGGCCTGGACGGGCCGCAGGGCGTCGCGCAGGTCGGCGGCCGGGTTGCGTGCACAGGCGCCCGTGGCGATGCCGTACCGGAACACCTGGCCGCATGCGTCCTTCACCCGGTGTGCCGTCTCGATGGCGCCCCGGGCCTCGATGCGGCGCAGCGCGGCCAGCAGCTCGGGCGCGTCGACCTCGGCCAGCGGGCGCCGGCCGATCCACGGGAAGGCGTCTTGTTCCAGGCGGATGCGCGTGCGTTCGTGATGCCCCTCGCTCACCTTCGCGGCATGCACCGTGGCCAGCCATTCCCGCGCCACCGCTTCAAACGATCCAGCGGGCGGCAATCCGGCGCCGTGCAGCGCTCTGGCCTTAACGGCATCCGCCTGGGCCGCCTTATCGGCCTTGCGCACGCTGCTGGGGTCGGTGCCGCTGGCCACCTGCCGGCGCGCTTCGTCCCGCTTGGCGCGCGCCTGGGCCAGCGACGTGTCAGGGTAGGTGCCCAGCGACAGCATGCGTTCCTTGCCGTCCAGCCAGTACCGCAGGCGCCACCAGCCGGCGCCGGTTGGCCGCACATCGAGCACCAGGCCGGCGCCGTCGCTCACCTTGCGGGGCCTGCCCTCGGCCGTGGCCACCTTGAGCGCTGCCCGAATCGCCTTGTCCGTCAGAAGGTCGCTTGCCGCCATCTCGCCCTCTAGCCCGGCACCTCACCGGGTAACTCTGCAGGGATGTTACCCGGGTGGGCCGAGTTACCCGGGAAGTTACCCGGTCAGATGCCGGAAGGTGGCGAGCTAAGGCGAACGTAAGCGGAAAGAAAAAAGGCCTAAGTCGTTGTCTGACTTAGGCCTTTTGCGCCGTGGCGAACATCGGCGAACTCTGAGATGGTGGAGCCGGGGGGAATTGAACCCCCGTCCGCAAGCCATCACCGGGCAGATCTACATGCTTAGCCGGCTGATTTGAATCTCACGGTCAACTCGCGCAGTGGCACGCTAGCTTTTCCGCCAGTCACTTGATCTCACGCCCCACCGAGTGACCCGGTCAGACGCCAGCCGATGTGAGTGACTTCTCAGCCTTGCCCCTTGCGGAACTCAGCCCGGCCCATCGGCCTGCCGTTGAGAAGCTCATCCGCAATTAAGCGGCGAGTGCGAACGTAGAGTCGTTTGCAGTTACTTTGTTTCCAGTGGTTTTACGAGCGGACTGGTGCTCGGCATGCCCTACTCCGGATCCGCACCCACGTCGAAACCAGGTCGGCCCCAGAACCGCGTAGTTTAGGCCAGACCGAGCCGCTTCAAGAGGTCGCCTGGCACATTCAGTGCCAGATCCGCTCCCCAGTCAGCGTAGCGCGCCTGCGGACCGAGGTAGCCCCAGGCCGCCACCGCGGTGGCCATGCCGGCCGCGCGGCCGGCCATCACGTCGCGCTCGTCGTCGCCGACGTACAGGCAGGCCTGCGGCGCCACACCCAGGCGGCGCGCGGCCTCCAGCAATGGCGCCGGGTGCGGCTTGGCATGGCCGGTGGTGTCGCCGCCCACGACCACCGCCGCACCCAGTCGCAGCGCGGCCGTCAGCGGCAGTGCGAAGCGCTCGGCCTTGTTCGTCACGATGCCCCACGCCAGGCCCGCCTCCGCAAGTTCGGCCAGCTCCGCCACGATGCCGGGAAACGGCTGCGTGCTGTCGTACATCAGGCTCTCGTAGCGATCGAGGAACTCGCGCTTGAGGTCGTCATAGCCCGGCTGCCCGGGCGCCACGGCGAAGGCCTGGCCCAGCATGCCGCGCGCGCCCGAGCCACCATGGGGCCGGTACTGCGCCAGCGGCAGCGGCGCCAACCCTCGCTCGACGCGCATGGCGTTGGCCGCGCGCGCGAGGTCTTCCGCGCTGTCGATCAGCGTGCCGTCGAGGTCGAAAAGCACCGCACGCAGATGCGCCCAGCGCGGTGCCAGCCGCTTCACAGCGGGCGCCGGCAGGCGATCAGGTAGTTGACGTCGGTGTCGCTCCCCAGGCTGTAGCGCTGGGTCAGCGGGTTGTACGTCAGGCCCCGGCTGGACTGCAGCTCCAGGCCGGCGTCCCGGCAGAACTGCGCCAGTTCCGACGGCTTCAGGAAGCGCGCGTACTCGTGCGTGCCCTTGGGCAGCATGTTCAACACGTATTCCGCGCCAACGATGGCCAGCAGGAAGGACTTGGCGTTGCGGTTGAGCGTCGACAGGAACACCCAGCCCCCCGGCTTGACCAGCGTCGCCAGGGCACGCACGACGGAGGCCGGGTCCGGCACGTGCTCCAGCATCTCCATGCACGTCACGGCGTCAAAGCTCGCGGGCTGCTCGGCGGCCAGCGCCTCGACGGCGATCTCGCGGTACTCCACGCCCTCGGTGCCGGCCTCCATCGCGTGCAGTTCGGCCACGCGCAGCGGCTTGGTCGACAGGTCGATGCCCAGCACCTGGGCGCCGGCGCGTGCCATGGAGTCGCTGAGGATGCCGCCGCCGCAGCCCACGTCCACGACGCGCTTGCCGGCCAGCGGGCACAGCTGCTGGATCCAGCCCAGGCGCAGCGGGTTGATCTGGTGCAGCGGCTTGAAGTCGCTCTCGGGGTCCCACCAGCGGTGGGCCAGCTCGCCGAACTTGGCGAGTTCTTGAGGGTCGGCGTTGATCGTCATGACAGGTGCAAAAAAGGAAAAGCCCCGCCGGGCGGGCCGTGCGGGGCTTTGCGCAAAGCGCCCGAAGGCGCAGAGCTTACTTGTTGCGCGTACCGACGACTTCGATCTCGGTGCGGCGGTTCTTGGCGCGGCCTTCGGCGGTCTTGTTGTCGGCCACGGGCTGCTTCTCGCCCTTGCCTTCGGTGTAGACGCGGTTCGGCTCGACGCCCTTGTTCACCAGGTAGGCCTTGACGGCTTCCGAGCGACGGATCGACAGCTTCTGGTTGTACTCATCGCTGCCGACCGAGTCGGTGTGGCCCACGGCGATGATGACTTCCAGGTTGATGCCCTTGGTCTTGCTGACCAGGTCGTCCAGCTTGGCGGTGGCTTCGGGCTTCAGCGTCGACTTGTCGAAGTCGAAGAAGGCGTCAGCAGCGAAGGTCACCTTCTCGCTGACCGGAGCCGGAGGCGGCGGGGGGACCGGCTTCGGAGGAGCGGGCGGGGCGACCGGCGGCTGGGCAGGCGGGGCGGGCGGAGCGGCCGGCTTTTCAGCGGGCTTGATTTCACCGTCGCAGCCCTTGGCGGCCGTGGCGGGGGTCCAGAAATTGTTGCGCCAGCAGTATTCGTTGGTGCCGTTCTTCCAGACGGTGCCGTCGGTTGCGCGCCAGTTGTCGATGGTCTGTGCCGATGCGCCAGATGCAGCAACAGCGACCGCAGCCACCGCAAACAGCGACGCCACGCGATTCAGTTTCTTCATGATTCTCCTCTCAAGGAATGCCGCAGTTGCCCTGCGAGAGTCAGTACTCGAACCTCTAACCTTAGGAGACGCTTTAGGGTTTCTCCTAGGGACTCGACGATTGTGCCATGTGGGCAGCGAGACCTACGCATTGTGGCGGCCTACGTTCATGGGCACGGTGACGATGTTGCGCTGCTGCTACAAGGTGGCGCGGCCCTTAGAATTCGCGCCTTTCACCTACCTTCTAGGACGTCGCGCCCATGTAGGCGCGCGCCACGCCGCGCATGACCCAGTTCGCCAAGGAAACCCTGCCGATCAGCCTTGAGGAGGAGATGCGTCGCTCCTACCTCGATTACGCGATGAGCGTGATCGTGGGGCGGGCCCTGCCGGACGCGCGGGACGGCCTGAAGCCGGTCCATCGCCGCGTGCTGTACGCGATGAACGAGATGGGCAACACCTACAACGCCAAGTACCGCAAGTCGGCACAGGCGGTGGGTGAGACGATGGGTAAATACCACCCGCACGGCGACTCGGCGATTTACGACACCATCGTCCGCATGGCGCAGCCGTTCAGCCTGCGCCACATGCTGATCGACGGTCAGGGCAACTTCGGTTCCATCGACGGCGATAACGCCGCGGCGATGCGATACACCGAAATCCGCCTCGACAAAATCGCCCACGAAATGCTGGCCGACATCGACAAGGAAACTGTCGATTTCGGGCCCAATTACGACGGCAGCCATAAGGAACCGTTGGTGCTGCCGACGCGTTTGCCGAATCTGCTGGTGAACGGCTCCGCCGGTATTGCGGTGGGTATGGCGACGAATATCCCGCCGCACAACCTGAATGAAGTGGTCGACGCCTGCCTGTTCGCGCTGCGCAAGCCGGAGTGCACGGTCGACGAGCTGATGGAGATCATCCCGGCGCCCGACTTCCCCACCGCCGGCATCATCTACGGCCTGGCCGGCGTGCGCGACGGCTACCGCACGGGCCGCGGCCGCGTGGTGATGCGCGCCAAGGTGCACTTCGAGGACATCGACAAGGGCAACCGCCAGGCGATCATCGTTGACGAGATCC
>JAYSCT010000064.1:15408-28012 GCA_041914785.1 Roseateles sp. | reverse complement strand
GAGAACCTCCATCTTCCCCGACCACCTCGGGTGAACAACCTCTTGGGAAACGACATCTAGTTCATCAGGTCGTAGGAGGTGTGGCCGACTTCCAACGCCGCGACGCACTCGCGCCAGATGCGATCCGGCTCAGCCAGCTTGAAGCCCACGAAGACCGTGCCATCGGCCTCCGTCTTGCGGACCGCCGAGACTCTCAGCGTGGTCTGCTCGTTCTCGCCGAGCTCGATGGTCGCCTCCCCGTGCTGGCCGACTTCCAGATCTAGCTTGCACTCGGCCTGGAAACCGGACAGCGAGATCTCGATGACGTTCAGGACGTAGGGGCGCGGGCCGGCGGCTGTGGTGAACGTCACCACGCCGGGACAGCAGATGGAGTAGCGCTGGTGCTGCCGCACATGGACCGGGCCAACGGGGTCCTGGGCCAGCAGCGGCAGAACGGTCCGGTACTCCGCCATCGTGTAGATGGACCACAGCAGCGACTTCTTGCGGTCGTCCAGCGACGCGAAGAGGTCGCTCTTCTGGTTGAAGAAATAGTCCAGCAACTCGGGCGTCATGACCGGGTCGTTGGTGGTGTGGTAGCGCCGCTGCGGCAGCCGGATGTTGGGCAGCTTCAGTTCGACGAAGTACTTGTAGAGGTTCTTGCGCAGTGGCCGCCCCTTGTAGGCCTCGCGGAAGATGGCGGGCGCCTGGCGCAAATCGAGCGCGGCCACGACGGCAGGCGCGCCGTTGGCGAAGTCGTACTCGTCGACGGTGTTCTGCTGCATGCGACGGAAGAACAGCAGGGCTTCGTAGAGCTGGATCTTGTCGGGATTGACCGCGATGACGAGGTGGCGCGTATCGAAGTACTTGGTGCAGTACTGATACATGAACTTCATCAGCGGGAACAGGATCCACCCACCGGTCTTGCGGAAGTCGGTGTGCACGGCCAGCGCCGAGATCTCGGCGATCTTGCCGCCTTCGGCCCGCAGGGGATCGAGATCGAAGATGGCCTGCAGCGGGAAGCCGAACACACCTTCCCGGATCATCGACATCGTGCCGACGACGCGGCCCTCGTACTTGGCGCACAGCGTCGTGGTCGTCGGCAGCGCGTGGTACTGCGTGATGCGCATGCCGGACGGATGCGGCTTCATGAAGCCGCTGCCGACGTAGGCGTCATGCAGCAGGTGGAAGCAGGCCTCGAGTTCTTCCTTGGTCTCGGCGATCTTGAGCTCGAGCCGCGAGTCCGGCGCGGGATCGCAATCGATCATGTAGCGCAGGAACGGGAAGCGCACCGACGGAGGCAGCATGCCGAACGCGCGCCTGAGCGCGCCGCGCATCTGCTTTTGCAAGCTGGACCGGCGGACTTGAGACATCCCGTTACCGCTTGATTGACTGGTTTGGCATGGCGCGGCGGCCTTCAGAGCTTGGCTTGCAGCGCCTTCACTTCCGCCTGGCCCGAGAACTTGTCCCCGAGGGCGGCCAGGCGATCCAGCTCCACTCTGGCCTTGGCCTTGTCGTTGTTGCCCAGATAGTAGCTCGCCAGGCGCAGCCGGAAAGCCGGCGCCTCCGGCGCCATCGCAACCACCGCCGACTGGATTTGGACGGCCTTGGCGAAGTCCTGCTTTCGCGCATGAAGCTCAGCCAGCGTGTCCATGTACGAAGGCTCCCGCGGCGCCAGCTTGACCGCCTTCTGGGCAAGTTCCAACGCCTCAGGCTTGTTCTCGCGCCCCAGCAGCCAGGCCAGGTTGTTCAACGCAGCCGTGTTGCCAGGCTGGAGTTGCAACACCTCGGCGAAACGTTGTTGCGCCAACTCATATTGGCCCTTGTTCAATGCGGCATCACCCAGATAGAACGTGAATGCCGGGGCCGCAGCCGCCGACGACATCCACTGCTGCGCCAGCTTGGCTGCGGCATCGCTTTGCCCGCCCATCACCAGCACACGGTGCAGCTTGATGGCCACATCCACGGACGCCCGCTTGGCCAGCGACTGCCGGTAGGCGTTCGCAGCCGCAGGCCAGTTCTTGCCACTCAGTTCGAGATCGCCTTCGAGTGCAAAGCCCGCCGCCTCATTGCCGGGTTGACGTTGCACGACGCGGGCCATGGCCAGCGCTTCCTTGCGACGCCCTGCGGTCAGCTCGAGCGTCATCAATGCCTGGCGAGCCGGCACGAAATCAGGCATCACCTCCAAGGCTTTACGCAATGCGGCAGTCGCACCGGGCAGGTCTTTCTGGGCGCGATAAATGTCGGAAAGTCGCATCAGCGGCAAAGGCGACGTGGGTTGTAGCGACACGATGCGGTTGTACGTGGCGACGGCTTGGTTGACGTCGCCAGCAAGGTATTGCGTCTGTCCCAGGGCGTCGAGCAGCTCGGGGTTGTCGGGAAGAAGCGCCAGCCCCTCCTGGGCGACCGTGAGCCCCGCCTTGAAGTCCTTGCGCTCACCATAGGCCGCGACCAAAGCATGCCGGGGCGCCACTTCGGCGGGATTGGCCTTCACCGTCCGCGCCAGCACGTCGATGACCGACTCCGGTGCTGCCCCGGTTTGCGACCGCATCCGCGCCAGCGCCAGCCCTGCACGCACGTCCGTGGGGTTGGCCTTGAAGAAAGCCTCGAAGCGTTGCTGCGCCGCTTCCGTCTTGCCTTGAGCAACCTCCATGGACGCCAGGCTGGCGACCGCGGGGAAGAAGCTCGGGTTGATGGCCAGCGCCGCCAGGAAGGCCTCCCGCGCCCGATCAGGGTTGCCGCGCTGCAGCTCGGCACGCCCCCGCAAATCAGCCGCCAGCGGCGACTTGGGCTGCTTGGCCTCCAATCGTTCGATGGCCTTGATCGCGTTGTCGAACTCCTTGCGACGCAGATGCGCGTTGATCAGCGCAAGGTCTGCGGCCACACCGGTATCCGTTGACGAGATCGAGCGCAGCGCCTCAATCCCCTGCTCCGTCTTGCCCTTGGCAACCTGCGCCAGCGCCAACGCAGTCCGGCTGGCGGCATCACGCGGATTGAGCGCCGCCGCCCGCTCGAAATAGCGCTCTGCTTTGGCGGTGTCGCCACCGAGCACGTAGGACTGCGCCATCAAGACCTGCGGCTCCCATTGCGGCGGGTCGGCCTCAAGCAGCGGCTGCAACACCTTGGCCACTTTGCCGGGCTCACCCGAGCGCAAATGCACTTGCGCCAGCAGAAGCCGCACGCGGGGCTGCGCTGGCGCCAATTGCATGGCCTTGCCGAGATGCGCCTCCGCCTGCAGCAAAAGCCCCTTGGACAACTCGATGGCGCCGGCCAGTTGCAAGGCCATCACATCATCTGGCAACTGCTGGAGCAGACGCTGAACCTGTTCAAGAGCGCTGCGCAAGTCACCCTTCTCAAACGCGACGGCGGCGGTGAAAAACTTGGTTTGCGGCGACTGCGGCGCCGCTTTACGGAGCAGCTCCAACTGGGCCTCTGCCGCCGGCAGATCCTTCCTGCCCAGCAGCAACCAGAGCGCAGACGTGTGCGCGGCAGCAAATGTTGGGCGGAGCTGAATGGCTTCGCGGAAGGCCGCGAGCGCTGCATCCTCGCGCCCAGACACCAGCAACAGCTCGCCCTTGAGCTGCCGTGCATCAGCATCCTGCGGCGCGGATGCGATGACCTGTTCGAGCGCTGCAAGCGCGTCGGCAACGCCCTTCCTGCCCGCCAGCATGCGCACCTCCAGCAGCCGTGCACCGACATGCTGGGGCGCTGCCGTCAACGCAGCCTCCACGGCCTTCTGCGCTTGCGCGGGCTTGTTCTGTGCGAGGTAAGCCCATGCCAGCACGACCTGCAGTTCCACCTCAGCCTCTGGCGACTTCAAGGACAGGCCGCCGTAGTTGCTAATGATCTTCTGCGTTTCGCCCTTGGCGAGCGCAATCCGCGCCAGCAACGGCGTGACGCGATCTGAGTCGTAGCCCAGCTCCTTCGCCTTCTGCAGCTCCACCTCGGCGCCGACGATATCGCCACCATCCAGCAGCGCCTTGCCGAGAAGGAACCGCCCCTCCGCGTGATCCGAGTCCTTCTGAAGCAGATTCTTCAGTTGGATGACAGCGGCCCTGTTGTCGTTCTTCTCCAAGTGCTTGCGCGCCGACGCCAGCAGGCTCTCCGCGGATTCGCCGCCGCAGCCCGCCAGTGCCAATCCGAGACTCAGCAAAGCGAGCCCAGCAATTCGTTGTGTAGGTCTCACTTGTTCCCTGCCCGTTCCATCACTTGATCTGTAGCTTGCTCATGAGATCGTAGAGCGTCGGTCGGCTGACGCCGAGGATCTCCGCCGCCTTGACGATGTTGCCGTCCACCCGGGACAGCGCCGCCAGTACCACCTGCCGCTCCGCCCGCTCACGCACCGTGCGCAGATCCAGCGAGGCCAGTTCGGCATCCTCGGGTGGCGCGGGCGCCTGCAGGCCCAGGTCCTGGCTGGTGATGCGGTCGCCGTCCGCCATGATGGACGCGCGCTTGACCAGGTTCTGCAGCTCCCGCACGTTGCCCGGCCAGGCATGTGCCTCGAGCGCCCGCACGGCGTCCTCGGACAGGCTGAAGGCCGAGCGCCGCTGGTCGGCCGCGAAGCGGCGCAGGAAGGCATGCGCCAGCAGCACGGCGTCGCCCGCGCGCTCCCGCAAAGGTGGAATCGGCACGACGATCTCGGCCAGCCGGTAGTACAGATCCTCGCGGAAGCGCCCTTCGGCAATCTGCCGCTTCAGGTCCTGGTGCGTCGCGCCGACGATGCGCACGTCCACCGCGATCTCCTGCCGGCTGCCCAGGCGCTCGATGCGGCGCTCCTGCAGAAAGCGCAGCAGCTTGGCCTGAAGCGACATCGGCAGGTCGCCGATCTCATCGAGCATCAAGGTGCCGCCATTGGCGGTCTCGATCTTGCCCAGCGTCGTCTTGGTGGCGCCGGTGAACGCGCCGCGCTCGTAGCCGAACAGCTCGCTCTCCAGCAGCGTCTCGGGAATGGCGGCGCAGTTGATGGCGACGAAACGCCCCTTGCGCCGGGACGCATCGTGCAGGCCCTGCGCCAGCACTTCCTTGCCGGTGCCGCTCTCGCCCAGCAGCAGCACGGTGGCGTCGCTGGACGCGACCTTCTCGATCATGCGGCAGACGCGCTGCATGCCGGGGTCGCGCGTGACGAGGCCGGCGAACACGTCGCTGCCCTGCTGCATCTGCAGGCGGCGGTTTTCCTGCTGCAGCTCGTAGAGGCGGTAGGCGCGCTCCACCGTCAGTGCCAGCACGTCCGGGTCCACCGGCTTGGCCAGGAAGTCGTAGGCGCCCATGCGGATGGCGCGCAGCGCGTTGTCCTGGTCGTTCTGGCCGGTCAGCACGATGACCTTGACGCCGGGGTCCAGCTCCAGCAGCTTCTCCAGGCACTTGAAGCCTTCGGACACGGCGTCGCGGTCGGGCGGCAGGCCCAGGTCCATCGTGACGACGGCCGGGTTGTTGCGGCGGAATTGCAGCACCGCGCTGGCGACGTCGTCGGCGGTGACGGACTCGAAGCGGTCCAGCGACCACTTGAGCTGTTTCTGCAGCGCGAGGTCATCCTCGACGATCAGCAGCGGCGCGTGGCGGGGCGTGCTCATCGGTCTTCCAGCGCGGTCAGCGGCGCGTCGGCCTGCGCATGGAACAGCGGCAGCAGCAGCGTCACGGTGGTGCCGCGGTTCAGTTCACTTTGCACGTTGATGCTGCCTCCCAGTTCCTGCACGTATTGATAGCTCTCGTGAGCACCGATGCCCATGCCCGCGGCTTTGGTGGTCTGGAAAGGCTTGAAAAGACGATTCTGTATGAAATCCTCGCTCATCCCGCAGCCACTATCCACCACGCAAACGCGGGCCTGGCTTCCCTGCGCATCCAGCTTCAGGCTGACGCGACCATCAGGCGGCGTCGCATCGAAGGCGTTCTGCACGACATGGCCCAGCACGCGCTCGACGCGCTCGGCATGGCCGCGCGTGCTCACGCCCGGCTGCAGATCCAGCAGCAGCACCCGGCCCTTGCTGGCCGCCGCGGCCGCCAGCCGCCGGGCGATCTGCTCCAGGTCGACGCCGCTGGTCACGCCATGCGGCTTGTCGCCCTGGCGTAGCTGCAGCATCAGCTGCCGCATCTTCTCCAGCGAGTTCTCGACGGTGTCCAGCATGTCCTGCTGGAACTCGGGGTTGTCGCGCAGCCGCTTGGCGTTCTTCATCATCAGCGACAGCTGCGTGACGATGTTCTTCAGGTCGTGCACCACAAACGCCGACATGCGGTTGAACGCATCGAACTTGCGCGCCTCCAGCAAGGCCTCGGTGGCCTGGGCCTGGGCCAGGTAGCCCGACGCCTGGCTGGCCGCCGTGCGCAGCAGGTCGCGAACCTCCCAGTTCAATTCGACCACCGCGCGCGGCCGGCCCAGCACGACGAAGCCGATCAGCGACTCGCGCACCAGCAGCGGAATCAGCAGCCAGCAGCGCGGCTCGTTCACCAGCCACTCGGGGAGGTCCAGCCCGGGGTAGGCGTCGCGGCGCTCGCGCCATTCCTGCACGTCGACGATCCAGGCGCGCTCGCGCCAGAACGCCGCAAGCGCGCCGCTGCGCGGCTCCGCGCCGGGTTGCGCCGGCAGGTTCCAGCGGGCTGACTGCACGAAGTCGGCATCCGCGCTGCGCTGCAGCCACAGCATGCCGCTGGGGCTCTCCACCAGATTGGCCAGTGCGCGCACGACGGTCTCGGCGGTGTGCTGCGGCTCCGCGCTGCTGGACAGCAGTTGCGTGAAGCGCAGCCATTCCTGGCGGTAGTCGTAGCGATAACTGAAAAAGTTCTTGCTGATGTAGACGCGCAGCCGGGCTCGCATCGACCCCGACGCCACCAGCAGCGCCAGCGCCACCAGCGCGATGAACACCAGCACCACCGACAGCGCACGCCCCCACTGCCCGCCGGTGTAGCGCACCTGGTAGCCCACCGCGGCCACCAGCAGCAGGTAGATGCCCACCAGCAACAGCGTCGCCGAATGGAACACCGCGGCCCGGGACACATGCAGCTTGCCGAGCCAGTCCGCATGCCGCCGCGAAGCCACCAGCAGCAGCGGCACGGCAGCGGCATGCACCAGCGAACGCACGCTGAAGGCATCGCCATCGAAGCGCTCGAACAGCACGGCCTGCGAGCCGATGAACAGGTCGAAGATGAAGATACCGCCCAGCGCCAGGCCGACAGGCTTGGCGTTCCATCGTGCATCAGCCGTCGCGTTGCGCAGCACCTGCTCGATCAGCATCAGGCCCAGCACCGCCTGCCCCAACGCCGCGAACGCCTGGGCCCGCGTCAGCGCGCCGGCTGGCTGCTGTTCCGCCGCCACGATCAGCGCCAGCTGCACCAGCACGACCGTGGCAGAGACGACGCGCATCCAGCCCAGCGCGCCACCCCGCCGCAGCGGCGGCAGCAACAGCAGCATGAAGGCCAGCCACAGCGCGAAACGCAGCAGGTCCAGCCCGGGCACCACCCAGGTGGGCAGCCGGTCAGACCAGTGCCGGAACGCATCGACCAGCGACAGTCCGGCCCACAACGAACTTGCTACCAGCGCCGCGAGGAAAACCATCGCGAGCCGCGTGACGGGCAAACCGCCACGCACCAGCCGCTGCGCAAAATACAACGCGAACAGGCCGTAGGCGACGCAGCAGATCAGGTCGCCCAGGCTGCGCAAGGACGCCAGCGGCACCAGCGCATCGACGAGAGCATTCGGGGAGTTCACCAAGGCGACGCTGGGCATGCCGGATTCAAGCATGCCGGCGCGGGCGACCGCATCGGCGCTTGTGCCAGGAAAACGGGACCTAGCGGGCGCCCTTGCCCGTCAGCACCACGGCCACCGTCTCCAGCATGATCAGCAGATCGAGGAACAACGAGTGGTTCTTGACGTAGTAGAGGTCGTACTGCAGCTTCTCGACCGAATCCTCGATCGTCGAGCCGTACTCGTAGCGCACCTGGGCCCAGCCCGTGACGCCCGGCTTCACGCTGTGGCGCACGGCGTAGTACGGGATCTTGCTGATCAGTTCGTCGACGAAGAACTGCCGCTCCGGACGAGGGCCGACCATGCTCATCTCGCCCCACAGCACGTTGAAGAGCTGAGGCAGCTCATCGATGCGCACCTTGCGGATGAAGCGTCCCACGCGGGTCACACGGTCATCGTTCTTGCTGGCCCAGCGGGGCTTGCCGTCCTTCTCGGCGTCCGTGCGCATGCTGCGGAACTTGATGACCTTGAACGGCACGCCGTTCAGGCCCACGCGCTCCTGCCGGTACAGCACCGGGCCGCGCGACTCGATGCGGATGGCCAGGGCCGTGACCAACATCACCGGCCAGGCCACCGCCAGGATCAGCGCGGCAAAGATGACGTCGCAGACCCGCTTGATCGCAGCCCGCACCATGCCCTGGCTGAAGCCGTCGCCGAACACCAGCCAACCGGCATTGACGTGCTTGATGTTGATCTGGGCCAGCGTCTTCTCGAAGTGGGTCGCGATGTCGACCACGCGCACGCCGGACAGCTTGCAATCCAGCAACTGGCGCAGCGGCATGCTGCCGCCACGGCGCTCGCTCAGCGCCACGACGATCTCGTCGACGTTGTGGCGCAGCGCCGCCTCGGTCAGGTTGGCGCCGTCATTGATGATCTCGCCCTGCGGCACCTCGTGCTGCTCTTCGTTCGGGCCGGCGTAATAGCCGACGATCTGCGCGTGCGGGTCAGAGGCGCGCAAGGTGTTGCCGACGGCGCGGGCAGCCGGGCCGGTACCGAAGATCAGGATGCGGCTGCGCATGCGCGCCTGCGCGCCGGAGTGCGCGGCATACACGCGGTGCACCATGACGGCCGCCACGGCGGCCATGGCCACCAGCGTCAGCAGGTCGCGATGGCTGGTGTCCGACGGCACCAGGCTGAAGATGGCATAGGCGAGCGGCAGGCCGAACAGCAGGCCGAACAGCGCCCGCGCACAGGATTCGGTCACGGACCGGTTGTGCACATGTTGGTAGAAGCCCGTCGCTGAATTGATGACGAACATGCAACCTGCGAGCGACAGGCCGTGGGAAGCCGCGAAAGGCAGCACGGTCTGGGCCGCCTCGCCCTGGCTCAGCACGACGGCAATAACTGCAAAGACGATCAGACCGAGATCGAAGAAGACCTGGAGCAGGGTCTGCTTGTGCAGGTAATGGTTGAATATTCGAATCATCTACTTCCCCGATCAGTTCTGCTGGGCGCGTTGTGCGTCTGCCTTGCGGTCCACGAAATTCGAATCTCTCGATATTCCATTCACCCGGCGTGAAAGCGCTTGAGTCGCCTGCCCGCCCGCCGTGTCGGAGACCGTCAGCGCCGACTCCATCGACCCTGGCCTGACGCCGCAACGACGCCGTCCACCCAGCCTCGATCGCGCCGGCATCATGCCTCTGCCCCCCAGGCTTGAAAGCCCCCCGTTTGGAGGGTGACTGCCCCCTGAATCTGCCTCTGCGTGGCAGGGGCCCACCAGGGGTCCGGAGCGCCGTTTCGCGACCGCCGGCAGTAGACCGCAAAGCCGGCGACAGCACCATGAAAGGCCGCCCGGCCGGCAGGCAAAGCGTGCGAAACGCACAGCCGTCACATTGAAATTCGATGAAACCTCGCGATCAGCCTCCATCCACGCGCTGACAACCTGGATTCAGATCGGGCCACGATATTGGTGCAGATATAGGCATTCGACGAGAAATGAGATTTTTTCACTCTCGGCTGTCGCAGCAGGCATGAATTTGTCGTCCAACGAGACGACCAGTTTGGCAATCCAGCGGGAAATGAAAAAACCCGCCAGCGGCGGGTTTCTCGGGGCACCCGCGGGACGCGGGTGCGGCGGCAGCGCTGGGTCAGCGGACGACGGCGATCTGCTCGCGAGCGCCACCCTTGTAGGTGTAGAGCGTCAGCGCGCCGTTCTTGATGTCACCCTTCGGGTCGAAGGCGATGACACCCGTCACACCCTTGTAGCCGGAAGTCTTGGCGAGCTCGGGCAGGTACTTGGCCGGCTCAGCCGACTTGGCGCGGACCATCGCATCGACCATGACGTTGACCGCGTCGTAGACGTAAGGCGCGTAGATCTGGACGTCGGTGTTGAACTTGGCCTTGAACTTGGCGCGGAAATCGTCCATCGACTTCTTGGCCTCGCCCTCGACACCACCGGCCTCGGCGCAGACCACCTGGCCGTCACCCATGGTGCCGGCGGCCAGCTTGGGCAGCTCGCCCGTGCAGATGCCGTCGCCACCCATGAACTTGGCTTCGATGCCCAGCTGCTTCATCTGGCGCAGCATCGGGCCGGCCACGGCGTCCATGCCACCGAAGAACACGACGTCGGGCTTCTTGGCCTTGAACGTCGTCAGGATGGTCATGAAGTCCACGGCCTTGTCGTTCGTGTACTCATGGCCCACCACCTGGGCGCCGGCCTTCTTGGCGGCCATCTCGAATTCCTTGGCGACGCCCTGGCCGTAAGCGGTGCGGTCGTCGATGACGGCGACCTTCTTGGCCTTCAGCGTCGTCACGGCGTACTTGCCCAGCGTGCCACCCAGCTGACCGTCGTTGGCGACGACGCGGAAGGTGTTCTTCAGGCCGCGGCTCGTGAACTCGACGGCGGTGGCCGACGGGCTGATCTGCGGAATGCCGGCATCGCTGTAGATCTTGGATGCCGGGATGGAGGTGCCGGAGTTCAGGTGGCCCACGACGCCGTTCACCTTGGAGTCCACCAGCTTGGAGGCGGCGGCGGTGCCCTGCTTCGGGTCACCCGCGTCGTCTTCGGCGAGCAGCTCGAACTTGGCCTTCTTGCCGCCGATGGTCACGCCCTTGGCGTTCAGTTCCTCGATCGCCAGGCGCGCGCCCAGCTCGTTGTCCTTGCCCAGGTGCGCGATGGCGCCGCTGGTGGGGCCCACGTGGCCGATCTTGACGACCAGGTCCTGAGACATCGCAACACCGCTCAGCAGTGCGGCCACGGCGCCCACCAACACATTCACTTTGACTTGCATGGATCAACTCCGGTTTGGAAGAGGAGAGAAAAGGAGAAAGACCAGAACTGTTGAGTTTTCAACGAATTGAACATATCCCAAATCCGAAAGCCTCCTCATTCGGGAAAGCGTGGACCCGGAACTGTCAACCGGCCGCTGAAAAATGGTCCAGCGTGGCACCGGCCTGCTGGTAGACGCGATAACGCGCCCGTCCTGCCTGAACGACGTCGGGATCACGCCCGATGACCTCCAGCACGCGCTCGAAGGCCGTCGCGTCGGCAGGCATCGTGTCGGCAAGATTCAGCAGCAGTGCGCGGTGCGGCAGCCGACTTGCATCATCCACCAGCAGGACCTCGCCCGAGACGGTCGGCGTGGCACCGTCCCAACGCCGGTGTGCGATGAACTCCGTCGGCTCGAAGCTCCACAGCAACTCGTCGAGCCGCGCGGCCTGGGCCGCCGGCACGCAGACGCCCACCGGCTTGCCCGACGCGAGCGCGCGACGGATGAGCCGGCAGGCGAAATGCAGCGGCTCGGCGGCGTCGCTGTAGAAACTGACCTGAACGGGCACGCTTACTTGGCGTGGCCCAGCACGAAGTGCGTCAGCAGCCCGACGGGCCGGCCGGTGGCACCCTTGGCGGCGCCGCCCTTCCAGGCCGTGCCGGCGATGTCCAGGTGGCCCCAGCGGTACTTGCCGGCGAAACGCTGCAGGAACTTGGCCGCCGTGATGGAGCCACCCGCGCGGCCGGCGATGTTGGGCACGTCGGCGAAGTTGCTCTTCAGGCCTTCGGCGTACTCGTCGTCCAGCGGCATGCGCCAGCAGGGGTCCAGCGCGGTGTCGCCGGCCGCCGTCAGCGCGGCGGCCAGTTCGTCGTCGCTGGCGTACATGCCGCTGCGCACGCCGCCCAGCGCGATGACGCAGGCGCCGGTCAGCGTCGCCACGTCGACGACGACCGCCGGCTTGAAGCGCTCGGCGTAGGTCAGCGCGTCGCAGAGGATCAGGCGGCCCTCGGCGTCGGTGTTCAGGATCTCGATGGTCTGGCCCGACATGGACGTGACGACGTCACCCGGCTTGACGGCCCGGCCGCTGGGCATGTTTTCGCAGGCCGCGACGATGACGACGAGGTTCAGCTTGGGCTTGAGCTCGGCCACCGCGCGCAGCGTGCCGATGACGCTGGCCGCGCCGCCCATGTCGAACTTCATCTCGTCCATCTCGGCGCCCGGCTTCAGCGAGATACCGCCGGTGTCGAACGTGATGCCCTTGCCGACCAGCACCACCGGCGCCACCGTCTTGGCCGCGCCTTCGTAGCGGGCAACGATGAAGCGCAGCGGCTCGTCCGAGCCCTGCGCCACGGCCAGGAAGCTGCCCATGCCCAGCTTCTCGACGGCCTTCTTGTCCAGCACGTCGACCTTGAAACCGTGCGTCTTGCCCAGCTCCTGCACGACCTGGCCCAGGTAGGTCGGCGTCGCGTAGTTGGCGGGGCGGTTGGCGCATTCGCGTGCCAGGTCGATGCCGGCGGCCACGGCCTCGCCGCGTGCCAGGCCGGCCTTGGCAGCCTTCAGCTCGGCCTTGGGCACCAGCAGCGCCAGCTTGGCGAGCTTGGGCGCCGCAGGCGCGCTGGGCTTGGTGTGGCGGTAGACGTAGACGGCGTCGGCGCCGGCCACGGCGGTCTGCTCGGCCAGCGCC
>JAYSCT010000064.1:0-15308 GCA_041914785.1 Roseateles sp. | reverse complement strand
GCGCGACTTGACCTGCGCCAGCGCGGCGGCCAACGCGGCACGCGCGGCGGCCAGCGTCGTCTTGCCGCTGGCGGCCAGCACCAGGCGCGCGGCCTTGATGCCGTCGGCCTGCGTCAGCACCAGGGCCTGGCCGGCCTTGAGCGCGAAGTCACCGAGCTTGATCGCGGCCTGCGCCTGTTTGGCGACGGCGGCGTCCAGGCCTTGCGGCAGCGAGTCGCCGCCGAGCACCACGATGAGAGCGTCTGCGCCTGCGGTGGCGAGCGCGTCCAGCTCTGTGGTTTGAACCTTGAAGTCCATAATGACCGGAAGTAGATTGAAGTGCGTTTGATGTTATTCGATTCGTCCACGCGGTCCGAGCTGGCCAAGAGCTTCGGCGTCACGCTGGTGGTCATCCTGACCATCATGCTGACGCTGACGCTGATCAAGACGCTGGGCCAGGCGGCCGGCGGCAATGTCGCGCCGCAGGACGTCGTGCTGCTGATGGGCTACACGACCATCGCCCACCTGGCCACCATCCTCACGCTGTCCATCTTCCTGGCCGTCGTGCTGACGCTGGGGCGCCTGTACCGCGAGTCCGAGATGACGATCTGGTTCGCCAGCGGCATCCCGCTGTCCACGTTCGTGCGGCCGGTGCTGCGCATGGCCTGGCCGGTGTTGCTGGGGGTCGTGGTGCTGGAGCTGGTCATCTGGCCGTGGGGCAACCAGAACAGCGCCGAACTGCGCGACCGCTACCAGAAGCGCAGCGACCTGTCGCGCGTCGCGCCGGGGCAGTTCCAGAGCTCGCGCGACGGCAGCCGCGTGTTCTTCATCGAGCGCGACGGCGACAACGCCGCCACCGGCCGCAACGTCTTCATCCTGGCCAACCAGCATGAGCGCGAGTCCGTGACGACCGCGTCGCGCGGCCGGCTGCTGATGGAAGGCGACGATCGCTACCTGGTGCTGGACCACGGCCAGCGCAACGAGACGCAGCTGCAGACGGGCGAGAAGAGCCTGGCGCGTTTCGAGCAGTACAAGATCATGACCGACCCCCAGACGCTGGCCAACGCCACGCAGCTGCCGCCCAAGGCCACGGCCACGCTGGACCTGCTGCGCAACCCGACGCCCAAGAACCAGGGCGAGCTGGCCTGGCGCTTTGGCATGATCCTGGGTGGCTTCAACATGGCGCTGCTGGGCGTCGGCCTGTCGGCGTCCAACCCGCGCCGCGCCAGCAACTGGAACCTGCTGTTCGCGCTGCTGGCCTTCGTCGTGTACTTCAACCTCATCAACCTGACCGTGTCCTGGGTCGGCAACGGCCGCGCGGCGCTGCCCAACGTGCTCGTCGCCGTGCACGGCGGCGCCCTCTTCCTCGCGCTGGCCATCATCTGGCTGCGCGACAACGGCAACCGTTTCTGCCTGCGCCGGCAAGCCAAGGTGGCCACCGCATGAAGACGGTCCGGCAACTGCTCTACAAGGACATCGTCGGCTCGGTCGTGCTGGTGGGCGCGGCCTTCCTGTCGCTGGTGTTCTTCATCGACTTCGTCGAGGAACTGGACCGCATGGCGCGCATCGGCGCCGGCGCCGGCAAGGCGGCGCTGATGGCGGCCCTGGAGATCCCCGGCAACTTCTACGAGCTCTTCCCCATCGCCGTGCTGATCGGCGCCATCATTTCGCTGGCGCGCATGGCGCAGAGCAGCGAGTTCACCATCCTGCGCACCGGCGGGCTCGGACCTGCGCGCGCGCTGGGCCTGCTGGCCGGGCTGGCCGCGGTGTTCGCGGTGCTGACCTTCGTCGTCGGCGACTACGTGGCGCCGCAGGTCGAGCGGCACGCCGACGAACTGCGTGCCCGCATCGGCCGCGACAACGGCCCAGCCAAGCGTGGCGCCTGGCTGAAAGACCACCGCAGCGTCGACGGCCAGGAGCGCAGCTACTCCGTGAAGGTGGGCCGCGTGGGCTCCGGCGGCGACCTGGAAGACGTGCGCATCTTCGAGTTCGACCCCGAGGGACGTCTGCTGTCCCGCACCGAGGCCGGCAGGGTGGATGTCGACGGCCAGGGCCTGTGGCATCTGCAGGCCGTCAAGCGCACGACCTGGAACCCCGGCGCCACGGGCGCCGCCAGCCAGGCGGTGGGCAACGTCGTCGTCAGCGAGCAGCGATTCGACAAGCTGGACTGGCAGAGCTCCCTGCACGCGGGCGTCATCGCCGCGGCGGTGCTGCCGGCCATGTCCATGTCGACGCTGGAGCTGTACCGCTACACGGCCCACCTGTCCGCGCAGGAGCAGTCGGCCCAGGCGCACAACATCCAGTTCTGGCGCAAGGCCTTCTATCCGTTCGCCTGCTTCGTCATGGTGGCGCTGGCCCTGCCCTTCGCCTACCTGCACGGCCGCTCGGGCGGCATCAGCATCAAGGTGTTCGGCGGCATCATGCTGGGCATCAGCTTCGTGCTGCTGAACAACGTGGCGGGCCACGTCGGCCTGCTGAAGAACTGGACCCCCTGGGCCGTGGCCGCCACGCCCAGCCTGATCTACATGGGGCTGTCGATGGCGGCCTTCACCTGGCTCGTGAGATACCGCTGACGTCATGACACCTCCACGCCCACTTCGCCCACGCCCCCACGCGGCGGCTTCAGCGCCCTGCGGGCGGCCGCGCGTGCGCTGATGGACGGCCTGCTGCTTTTCGCCCACGGCGCGCGCGACCCGGCCTGGGCACGGCCCTTCGAGATCGTCACCGAGCGGCTGCGCGCTGCACGGCCCGGCACGCCGGTCGTCATGGCCTATCTCGAATTCATGACGCCGGACATGGAAGCCGCCGCCGCCCAGCTGGCCGCGGCCGGCTGCACGCGCGTGCACGTGATGCCGTTGTTCCTGGGCACCGGCGGCCATGTGCGCCGCGACGTGCCGCTGCTGATGGCGCGCCTGCGCGAAGTGCACGGCGACGCCATCGAGTGGCAGCTGCACGCGCCGCTGGGCGACCAGGACGCCGTGCTGCAAGCCATCGCCCAAGCCTGCCTCGCCCCGCTCGAATGAACCGCCCCCACGCTCGCTCCGCTCAAGGCCGCCGAACGGGGCGCGCCAGCGACGCCGCAGCGGCCGCGCGTCAATGACATGAACCTGCATCAATTCCGCTTCGTCCAGGAAGCCGCCCGCCGCAACCTGAACCTGACCGAGACGGCCAAGGCGCTGTTCACGTCGCAGCCCGGCGTGTCCAAGGCCATCCTGGAGCTGGAGGAGGAGCTGGGCGTCGACATCTTCTCGCGCCACGGCAAGCGGCTGCGCCGCATCACCGAGCCGGGCCAGCAGGTGCTGGCCTGCATCGAGATCATCCTGCGCGAGGTCGCCAACCTGAAGCGCATCGGCGAGGAGTACTCGCGCCAGGACAGCGGCACCTTCTCCATCGCCACCACGCACACGCAGGCGCGCTACGTGCTGCCGGCCCCCGTGGCGCAGCTGCGCAAGCAGCTGCCGCAGCTGCGCGTCAGCCTGCACCAGGGCAGCCCCGACCAGGTCGCCCGCATGCTCATCGACGAGACCGCCGACCTGGGCCTGGCGACCGAGTCGCTGGCGCAGTACCCGGAGCTGGTCACGCTGCCCTGCTACGAGTGGCAGCACGTGATGGTGGTGCCGCGCGACCACCCGCTGGCCAGCGCCGAGCGCGTGGACCTGGAGCAGCTGGCCACGGAGCCGCTGGTGTCCTACCACCCCAGCTTCACCGGCCGCACCCGCATCGACAAGGCCTTCGCCGCGCGCCACCTGACGCCCAACGTCGTGCTGGAGGCCATCGACTCCGACGTCATCAAGACCTATGTGCGGCTGGGCATGGGCGTGGGCATCGTCGCCGAGATGGCGATGCGCGAGGAACCCGCGAACAGCGACCTCGTCGCGCGCCCGCTGGGCAGCCTGCTGGGCAGCAACGTGACCCGCGTGGCCTTCAAGCGCGGCGCCTACCTGCGCAACTACGTCTACAGCTTTGCGGAGCTGCTGTCGGAGCGGCTGTCGCGCCGGCTCATCGAGAAGGCGATGAGCGGCGAGGCCGACGACTTCGGGCTCTGACGCGCCGCGCGGCGGCTACTGGCCGTCGAAGCTGGAATCCAGCGGCAGCATGAGGTCCACCTCGTCGCCGCGCAGCCCGGCCTCGAACAGGTCGCGGGCCACGCTGTACAGCGTGAGCAGGTCCCGGTAGGCGGGCAGATCGAACTGCGTCGCGCCGGGGCCGCTGCCGCGGGCCAGCAGTTCACGCAGCATCTGCATCGCCGCGGACGGGTCCGACCACACCACCTGCAGATGGGCGATGACGCTGGGGTTGGCATCCAGGCTGCGGCCGCGTGCCAGGCTTTGCGCCCAGGTCGGCGCCAGCGTGCGGAAGCGCTGTTCGAACTGCCGCGACAACTCCGCGAACACGTCCGGCTCGCCGCGCTGCTGGCAGATTTCCATCAACATCAGGTAAGGCATGGCCCCGGCATTGCCGCGCGACAGCCGCGTGGCGAGCAGGTCGGCGGCGGCCTCGTGCTGGCCCAGCAGCTGGAGGAAGTCCACCTGCTGCTGCAGATCGAGCAACTCGTCGGCAACGCCTGGCTCCTGTGCCAGCGCCGGTGCGGCCGCGGGCTGTACCGGCAGCCGCTGCGTGGCCTGCATGGACGTCGTCTGCAGGTGCAGCGCCTGCGTCGCCTCCATCGGTGGCGGCACGATGGGCGTGGGCGGCCAGGCCATGGGGCGGGGCTGCGGGCGCGTGGCCTGGTGCTGACCTTCGTCGGGCAACACGGCGGCCGGCGCCAGCACCGGCGGCGCGATGCCGGACGGCGGCGGCGACGGCGGCAGCGGGTCGGCCGCGCCCTCGGCGGCATGCAGCGCGCGCCAGTAGGCCCGCTCGCGCCGAGCGCGCTCCTCGCGCCAGCGGGCGCCGTAGAACACCGCGGCGCCGGCCAGCAGGCTCAGGCCCAGCGTGAGCAGCCAGTACATCGGGTCACGATAGGGCGACGTGCGTGACGCGGGCGCAGCTGCCGGCGCAGGCGTGGGCGCAGACGCGAACGGCTCCGGGGCTGGCGGCGGCGGCACGGCCGATGCCGCAGCCTCCGCCTGCAGCCGCGCTTCCAGCTCGGCACGCAGCTCGGCGACGGTCTGCTCCAGCTGCGCGATCTGCGCTTCCAGCTCCGGGGTCAGGTCTGTCTCCGGCACGCTGGCCGACGGCGCCGGACGCTGCGGCGCCTGGCCGACCAGGATCTCGGGCCGCTCCAGCACCAGCCGCGGGCCGGTCGCCCGGGGCTTGGGCCGCACGCGCGGCCGGGGCGCGGCCGGCACCGGCGCTGCCTCGGCCACGAGGCGGGCCGACGCGGGCGGCGGCGGTGGCACGTAGACGGGCGGCGGGGCCGGCGGCACGGCGGCAGCGGCGGGCGGATCGATGAAAGCGTTGAACTCGCGCGTGAGCCGCAGCGGGCAGCCCAGCGCCAGCGTGATGCGCAAGGCCGGCTCGTCAATGCGCGCCAGGCTCTGCAGCCGGATGCGACGCTCGCCGACATCGCCTTCGATGCGCAGCTGCAGCAGCCCCGCCGGCACGCGGGCATCGCCCGCCGAGACCTCGGCGCGCAGGCAGGCATCCGTCAATTGCTCGCCCTCGGCCAGCGTCAGCGGGATGCTGGCGTCCAGCGGCTTGCCCAGTGCGGAATGGACCACCGGGCGGCCCACGCCGAGCGCGGCAGCCCCCTGGGGCGACAGGCCCAGCAGCAAGGCCAAGGCGGGTGTGAGGGCACCCAGCAACGTCGGGCGCAGGGCCGGGATGGGCATTGACTGCGGGCGGGCTAGCGAGGCGGTTGAACGAGGGGGAAAGGCAGGTCAGGTCACTCTAGCATGGGCCACCCGGGCACAATGCCTCCCGACATGAACGCACTCAGCCTCACTCCCGCCGAACGCCAACAAATCGACCAGGGCGCCTGGTTTTCGAAGCTGTCCGAGGGCCTGCGCGCCGACATCCTGCAGCGCGCCTACGTGCGCCGCCTGCCCGACGAGACCATGCTGTCGCACCGCGGCGAGCCGGCCGAGGAGTGGTCGGCCGTCGCCAAGGGCGCCGTGCGCGTCAGCTCGGTGTCGCTGGCCGGCAAGCAGATCTCGCTGACCTACGTCGAGCCCGGCACCTGGTTCGGCGACATCGCGCTGTTCGACGGCCTGCCCCGCACGCACGACGCCTACGCGCACGGCGAGACGACGCTGCTGTGCGTACGCAAGGCCGACTTCCACGCGTTGCTGAAGGCTCACTCCGAGCTGTACGACGCGCTGCTGCGGCTCAACTGCCGCCGCCTGCGGCTGATGTTCGACATGATCGAGGACCTGAACACGCGCCCGCTGGCCGCGCGGCTGGCCAAGCAGGTGCTGCTGCTGGCGCGCTCCTACGGCGTGCAGGAAGGCGACGAGATCCGCATCGGCCTGCAGCTGGCGCAGGAAGACCTGGCCCAGCTGCTGGGCGCGTCGCGCCAGCGCGTCAACCAGGAACTGAAGGCCTTCGAGCGCGAAGGCGCCGTGCGCGTGGAGCCCACGCGCCTCGTGGTGCTGAGCCGCGACAAGCTGCTGGCTGCCGCGTCGCGCTGAAGACACGCGGGCCGGTGCGCTGCTCGCAGAATGGCAAGGTCACGTCTCGACGAACGACCCCATGGAAGCATTCACCGGCACCCGTCCCCTTGCCCAGCCGCTGGACACGGCAGCGCTCGAAGCCTGGCTGGCTGCGCATGTCGACGGGTTCCAGGGGCCGCTCGCCATCGAGCAGTTCAAGGGCGGCCAGTCCAACCCGACCTACCTGCTGACGACACCGGCCGCGCAATACGTGATGCGCAGCAAGCCGGCGCCGGTGGCCAAGCTGCTGCCGTCGGCGCATGCCATCGAGCGCGAGTTCCAGGTGATGGGGGCGCTGGCCGGCACCGACGTGCCCGTGCCGGCGATGCGTGCGCTGTGCGAGGACGAGTCGGTCATCGGCCGCGCGTTCTACGTCATGGAGTTCATGCCCGGCCGCGTGCTGTGGGACCAGAGCCTGCCCGGCATGGGCAACGCCGACCGCGCCGCGCACTACGACGAGATGAACCGCGTCATCGCGGCGCTGCACCAGGTGGACTTCAAGGCCCGCGGGCTGGAGGCCTACGGCAAGCCGGGCAACTACTTCGAGCGCCAGATCGGCCGCTGGAGCAAGCAGTACCTGGCCTCGGTCACCGAACCCAACCCCGCGATGGACGCGCTGCTGGCCTGGCTGCCGGCGCACATCCCGGCGTCGGCGCGCGACGAGCGCGAGGTCGGCATCGTTCACGGCGACTACCGCATGGACAACGTCGTCTTCCACCCCACCGAGCCGCGCATCATCGCCGTGCTGGACTGGGAACTGTCCACGCTGGGCCACCCGCTGGCGGACTTCAGCTACCACTGCATGAGCTGGCACATCCAGACCTCGGGCGCCGCCCGCGGCCTGGGCGGTGTGGACCTGGCCGCCTTGGGCATCCCGAGCGAACGCGACTACGTGCAGCGCTACTGCGAGCGCACCGGCCGCGCCGACGCTGGCGCCGTGATGGCCGACTGGAACTTCTACATGGCCTACAACCTGTTCCGCATCGCGGCCATCGTGCAGGGCATCGCCAAGCGCGTCGTCGACGGCACGGCCTCCAGCGCGCAGGCGCGCGAGACGGCCAAGAGCGCCCGGCCGCTGTCGGAACTGGCGTGGAGCTTCGCACAGCGGGCCTGACCCCGCGCTGAGGCTGCGGGCCGAGCGCCGGGCCGCCCCCAAGCTGGCCCGCGTCGGGCGATGTGCTTGCGGCTCGATGCCGCAAGCATCGCCGTCACCTTGGGGGCTGAGGCCGGACTCGACAAGTCCTGAGGACTTGTCGTGCCTGCCGAAGGGCAGCCGCGCTGTCGGCTGCGCGGTCTGCAAGACCGGCCAGTCTTGCCGCGTTCAGCGCGGCGAGACTGGACGAGGGGCATCAGCTGACATCAGTTGATATCACTGGGCCGCGTGGACGGCGTCCACGCGATGGACGTCGTCGTGGGCCAGGCACCGCCGTCGGACAGCTGGGCGTTCACGCGCAGCGCCTCGCGGGCGGCGGTTTCCAGCAGGCGCACCAGCGCCTGCACGCGCGGCAGGTCGGCCTCGGCCATCTCGGTGCGAAGGTAGAGGTTGCCTCGCATGCACATCAGCACGAACGGATGGCCTTCGGGCAGCAGGTCCTGGCTGGCCTGGGCCAGCGCCTCGCCCAGTTCGCCGTCCACCCAGCCCCGCGCGAGATCCTTGGTGACGCCCACGATGCCGTAGCGCTGCCGGACGATCTGCGACGCCGCATGGTTGAACTTGGGGAACATGACCAGCCAGCGCATCTCCTCCGGCGTGTCGGTATCGACGCGGGTCTTGAGCGTGTCGGTGTAGGCCTCGAACACGGCGCGCTCCAGGTTCTCCATCAGCGCGCGGCACACCACCATCAGCTGCAGATCGGGATGCAGGCCCATCTCGCAGCGCATGCGCAGCTCGGTGCCGGGCAGGTAGCTGCGCTGCGACACGCCCCACTCCACGCGCAGCGGCCCGGGCTGGCCCTTGGGCTGCTCGATGAGAAAGCCCTGGCCGTCCCGCGTCTGGCTGAACTCCGCGCCACGCGCCTCGGCCCAGTCCTGGATCGCGCGCCAGCGCGCCGCGTTGGCGCGGGTCACGAGCCAGTGCTTGACTTGCTTTACCACCATGAGTCGTGAGGAAGTCTGAGAATGGGGCCGGCTGCTAGGGTCCGCCTAGGGCGCACTGGACGGAGGCGACGAATGATTGAAGTCTACTCATGGCCCACCCCGAACGGGCACAAGGTGCACATCATGCTGGAGGAGTGCGGCCTTGCGTACCGGGTGCATCCCGTGGACATCGGCACCGGCCAGCAGTTCGCGCCGGACTTCCTGGCGATCAGCCCCAACAACAAGATCCCCGCGATCACCGACCCGGACGGCCCCGACGGCCAGCCGATCTCGCTGTTCGAGAGCGGGGCCATCCTGCTGTACCTGGCCGGCAAGACCGGCCGGCTGCTGCCCGCCGACACGCGGGGCAAGTACGAGGTGCTGCAGTGGCTGATGTTCCAGATGGGCGGCGTGGGGCCCATGCTGGGCCAGGCGCATCACTTCCGCATCTACGCGCCCGAGAAGCTGCCCTACGCGATCGAGCGCTACACCAACGAGGCCCGCCGGCTGTACGGCGTGCTGAACAAGCGGCTGGCCCACACCACCTACGTCGGCGGGCACGACTACTCCATTGCCGACATCGCGGTGTTCCCGTGGCTGCGCTCGTGGAAGAACCAGGGCGTGGAGATGGCCGACTACCCACACCTGAAGGGCTGGTTCGACGAGATCGCGCGGCGGCCGGCCGTGCAGCGCGGCGTGGCGGTGCTGGCGGGCGCGCGGCGGCCGCTGACGGACGAGACCGCGCGCGAGACGCTGTTCGGGGCGCGGCAACTGGCGCAGCGCTGAGGTCACGCGGATCAGCGCGACGCCTTGAAGCTGCCGTCCAGGGCCCAGGCGCGCTTGATGTGCTCCTCGAACTTGTCGGCCTGCGCGGCGCTCATGTCGGGCCGGGGGTCGCGGCGCTCCTGCTTGCGGCTGTTCTCCCGCTGGTTGCCGATCCAGAGATTGACGGCGTAGTTGAAGAACCGGGCATGCCGCTCCTTCGCGGCCGTCTCGATGCTGTCCTGATCCAGCGCAGGCACGGGAATCCGCGCATCGCCCGCGGTGCCACGTTGTTCTAGCAGCAGCTTGCCGTTCGAGATGGGCTTGTCGGCCAGCGTGTCCGCATAGTGCCTGGCCATGTCGTGCGATGACACGATGTGCCGTCGCCCCACCTTGCGGGCCCGGTTCAACTTGAAGGGCACCGCATGGCCCTTCACCTTGCGCAATTCACCCAGCGACCCGTACTTGCCCGCCGCCACCGCGTCCTGGTGGTCCTCGGCCACCTCGATCTGCGTCTCCTCCATCCAGCGCCGCCGGCTCGGGATGCTGAAACGCTTGACCTTGCCATCCTTGATGCGGAACCAGCCGATGATCTGCCCGATGGTCGCGGCCAACCCCTTGAGCAGGCCGTCCAGTTCGTCGGCTTTCGTCTGCGCCGTGCTCGCGTTGTATTTGTTGCTCTTGGGGTTGTCGACCTCCTTGAGCGTCTTCTGCAGGCCGTGGATGGACTTGACCGAGCCTTCGGCGGTGGTGATCGCGGCAACACCCGCGTCGTAGTCGGCCTGCTGGGCCGGCGCCAGCGAGGCCCGCTTGATCTTGTCGCGCCGCTGCTTCAGGAAAGCCAGCGGGTCGATCACGCTGGACCGCATGACCAGCGTCGCCGACTCCCCCGACCCGGAGAACAGCAAGGTGTGACTCTCGTCCTGCGCCTTGATCGGCGCCTTCTTGTTCCACCAGTCGATCAGCTTCTTGACACCGGCCTTTGCGGCGCCGAACAGCTTCTTCACGACGCCGACGATCTTGGCGATGACCTTGTCGATGGCGCCGTCCACCTTGGCCTGCACCTTGCGGATGAAGCCCTGGATCTTCGCCGTGATGCCCGACAGCCCCAGCAGCCGCGCGAGAAAACCGATGACGACGGGGATGGCTGAGGCCAGTGACTTCTCGATCCACGCGATCGCGCCGCCGATGGCGCCCGTCGCGATGGCGTGCACGGAATTGATGACCGCCTCCACCAGCGCCATGATCTGCTGCGCCTTCTCGATGACGAACATCACGACGTTGTAGATCGCGAGGATGGCCTGGATGATGGCGCCGGCCGGGTTGAACATGGACACCACCTTGGTGACGGCCTGCTTCACGACCGTCTCGATGAGCCAGTCCTGGATGGCGCCGATGACCATGTCCTTCAGGCTGGACAGGTCCGCCTGCACCTGCTCCCACAGCTTGGCCACGCCACCGGTGAACAGCGCCTGCACGTACTCCGCCAGCTTCTCGATGACGGCCACCGCCGTCTCGCCGACGAGCTTGACTGCCTTGGCGCGCAGCTTGGGGTAGGTGATGCCCAGCACGTCCAGCACCAGCTTGAACACGGACATCGGGCTGAGGTCGGCCGGCAGCGCCACGCCCACCGCCGCCAGCGGCCCCATCAGCCATTTGAAGAAGCCGGCCTTCAGGTGCGCCCAGATGTTGCCGACGAACGCGTTGAAGCCGCCCTTCACGGCGGCGATCAGGTTGCCGAGGAAACCGATGGGGTCGTCCAGGATGAGCTGGATGGTCTCCATGCCCTTCTTCAGCAGCCCCAGCAGCTTGGCCTTGAACTCCATCAGCGCCTTGACGATCTCGCCCAGCTTTTCCAGGAAACCGGCCACCAGGCCCTTGTTCTCCTCCTGCATCTGCTTCAAGGCCTCGTCGGCCTTGTCGAACGCTTCCTTGTACTTCTGCGCCAGGCCCGCGGCGATCTCGTTCTTCTTGCTCTCGATGCCGTCTTCCAGCTCCTTGAAGCGGTCGCCCACCGCCGTCTCGGCCGCCTTGCCGGCGGACTGCAGGCTGGCCGGCAGCGAGGCCACATAGGCCTTGATCTGCGCCTGCCCCGCCGCCACCTCGGCCTTGGCCTCGGCCAGCCGCCGCTCCACCAGCGCCGCGACGCGGTCGATCAGCGCGTCCATGGTCTTCGTGAACAGCGCGCGGCCCTGCGTATAGAACACGTTGACCTCGTCGGGCAGCCCCAGCGCCGCGTCGCGCAGCCAGCGCGCCAGGCCCACCAGCGGGATGCTCAGGTAGCGGCGCAGCTTGTAGTCGAAGAGCTTGTCATCGACAAAGGCTTTCATCTGCGCGATGGCGGCATCCACGCCGGGGTCGAAGATGGCGGACACCTCACCGTCCAGCCCGCCCAGCTTGGCCTCGACCTTGGCCTTGGTCTTCGCGTAAATGCCCTCGATGGTGGCGGCCACCTTCGCGCGCTCGGCCTCTTCCTTGGCGGCCTGCTGCTGCTGGCGGCTCAGCACCCTGGCATTGCCGCCGGACTTGCGGCCCGCCATCAGCAGCGCGCCTACGCGGGCACTGCCCGCAGCCTGCGCGCCGGCCTTGGCCAGCACGGCGGCCTCCTTGGCGCGGAACTGGCCCGGCGCCTTGTCGGCCTGCGCGGCGACCTTGCCCTTGGCCTCGCCGACGGCCGAGAAGCGCGGGTCGTTGGCCTTGGGCAGGCTCTCGGGCTTGACCTTCTCGTCCTTGAGCGCCTGGTCGGTGTCCTTCTTGGTGTCCTGCAGCGACGCCTCCTGCGCCGAGGCCGGCGGCGGCATGGCCTGGTCGCCGGCGATAGGCGGCACGCCAGGCGTGGGCTCCGCGGGCAGCGGCGTGGCCGGCTGCTCGGGCACCGCGCCGGGGTCGGGCGGCTTCTTGACGGCCTGGTCGGCCGGGCCGGTGGCGGCCTCCTTCTGCTGCGCGACACCGCCGCTGCCCGCGGCCTTCATCTGGCCCTGCGCGCCGCCCTGCATGAAGTTCTCGGTCTCGCCCAGCGTCTTGGGCATGGCCTTGTCGATCTCGGCGCGCAGCAGCGCCTTGAACGACGCGGGCTGGGGTTTGGGGGCCGGCGCCTCCTTGACGGCGTCCACCACCTTGGCCTTGGCGCCGGCCAGTCGCTCGTTGGCGGGCGGCTTGGCTGACTTGCTGGCCTGCCTGGCCTTGGTGGCGGGCGTGGGGTGCTGCTTGAGCTTCGCGGCACCGGCCTTGGCCTGGTCGGTGACGGCGATCAGGCGCGGGTCGCTCTTGGGCTTGGCGACGCGGGGGGCGAAGGTGCGGGGGGCGAGCATGGCTCAAGCTTCGCGGTGCTGGCGTTGCGTGCCACGGTCCATGCCGGGACGTCGCCCCGGCGGGCGACCTTCTTTTTGAGCGACCAAAAAGAAGGCAAAAAGTCGCCCCCGATCCGCCCGGCCCTTTGCTTCGCAGCGGGCTGCCCTGCGGTGCTCGGACCTTGAGGCCCCGCGCAGAACTCCCTCCGCTACGCTCCGGTCAGACAGCTGCGCGGAGTCAGTTCTTGAAGTGCGCTGCGCGCACGGCCTCAAGGTCCTGCGCTCCTCGGCGGGCTCCAAGGGGGGGTGAGGAACAGCCGGTGCCAGCCGCCTTTGGGGCTTGGCAAATGGCTGACGGGCCCGCCCGCCAGGGCGAACTCGCGGCATGCCAAAGCAGCCCGGCGCCATCAAAGCCCCTTCAGCGGACACAACCCGCCACCACGCCGGTACTCCCGCTGCAGCGCCTCGAACAGCAGCTCGGCATCGACCCCCCGCCCGCGCGACAGCGCCGCCGACACCGCGTCCAGCACCACGTTCCTCACCTGCCCGCCGGCCAGCGTGCAGGCCTCCGCCACTGCGCCCAGCTGCGCGTCACTCAGCGCATGCGTCACCGGCAGGTGCGCCCGCCACAGCCGCAGCCGCTCGCCCACCTCCGGCGCCTTGAACGGGATGACGAAATCGAAGCGCCGCAGGAACGCCGAATCGATGCGGGCCTGCGCATTGGTCGTCACCAGCACCAGCCCCGCGTGGCTCTCCAGGCGCTGCAGCAGGAAGTTCGTTTCCAGGTTGGCGTAGCGGTCGTTGCTGGAGCCCACCTCGGTGCGCGGCGCCAGCAGCGCGTCGCCCTCGTCCAGCAGCAGCATCACGTCCAGCGCCTGCGCGGCGGACAGCAGCCGGTGCAGGTTGCGCTCGGTCTCGCCGATGTATTTGCTGACGACAGCCGACAGGTCCAGCCGGTACAGCGGCAGCCCCAGCTCACGCGCCAGCACCTGGGCCGCCAGCGTCTTGCCCGTGCCCGACGGCCCGGCCAGCAGCGCGCGCACGCCGGCGTTCAGCCGCGCGGCGAACGCGGCCGGCAGCGCTCCCCGCAGCCGGTCACGCTGCTGGCAGCGCGCGGCCAGCGCGGCGAGGTCGCGGCGCAGCGCATCGTCCAGCACGAGCGCGTCGGGCGGCGCGTGCGCAGGGTCCAGCCGCTGCGCCAGCCGCGCCAGGCCCGCCGCGCCGCCGGCCAGCGCCGCCTCGCGCAGCGCGGCCTCGTCGCTGGCGGCCGTGTGCGTCAGTGCGCGGTGCAGGTGGCCGCAGGCCAGGTGCAGCCGCGCGGCCAGCCCGGCGGCGTCCGCCAGGCCCGGGCGCGCCTGCTCGATGAGGGCCAGGCGTTGTTCAAACGCCGGCAGCGGCAGCGAGACGGTCAGCACGTCGGCGGGCAGGCCTTCCAGGCCATCCTCCTCGGCGGCCACCACGGCGAAGTCGCCCGGCAGCGACGGCAGGCGCAGCGCCTCGCCGGGCGCCACGTCCACGCGCAGCAGCGGCAGCGCGCCGCACAGTGCGGCGAGTGCTGCCAGCGTGGGCGGCGCCGGGCTGGCGGCGTCCAGCCGGCATTCCAGCACCGGCCGGCCCTGCTCGCGCGCCAGCGCGGCCACGAGGCTGCCGCGGCCGTTGTGCTCGGGCCCGCGCACCAGCAGCGGCTGGCCTGGCCGCCAGCGCGCCAGCCGCTCGCGCGTGTCGGCCGTCAGCTGCAGCGCCGACAGCAGCGGCGCGCTCTCGGCACTGCACAGGCGCAGGCCCGGCGCGGGATCGGCGAACGGCTCGCCGCGCAGCGCGGCCCAGCAGGCCTCGTCCACCTCGAAGCGCTGCGCGCCGCGCGGCTGCCCGGGGGACTCGGGCCTCAGCACGCCGGCCTGCAGCAACGCGCGCTGTGCTGGCCGCACGCCCTGGCCCGGCAGGTTGCCGAAGGCCTGCTGCAGCCAGGCGGGGCCGGGCTGGGCGCCCTCCTCGCCCAGCGCCAGGTTGATGGCCTCGAACAGCGGGCCGAAGCGCCGGTCCTCCTCCACCAGGCCGTGCACCAGCCACAGCTCCAGCGCCTGCTCGGGCCAGCCCGCGGCCAGCCGGGCCAGGCCGGGGTGCACGGGCAGCTCATCGTCCAGCGCCTCGAAGGCGGCCTCGTGGTCCAGCGCAAAGCCGAAGCGCTGCGCCAGCTCCTCGTCGCCCAGCACCCCTCGCGCGCTCTGCACGACACGCCACGCCGCCGCCAGCAGCAGGCCGCGCAGCGCCGTGGCGGCCTGCGGCCACAGCTCGGGGGCGGCGTCGGCGCGCATCAGACGAACTCGAAACGCAGCGAGCAGCCGGCGGACGGCAGCCAGCCGGGGTCGCGGTCCAGCCCGGCCAGGCGCCAGGCCACGTCATGGCCGTCCAGCGGAAACTCCGCCACCCACTCGGCCTCGCTGAGCCACAGCCGCGCCGGCCGCGCGAGGGTCAGGGCTTGCGGCCAGGCGGCCGGCCGCCCGCCCAGCCGCCGGCACAGGCGGCGGCGCAGCGCGCGGGCATAGGCGGCCAGCCACGCCGGCCACGGCCCGGCCGGCGCGCCGGGGGCGGCGGGCATCTGGTCGGG
>JAYSCT010000063.1:0-28100 GCA_041914785.1 Roseateles sp. | reverse complement strand
CTCTGCGTTGCACCGCTTGCCCGCATATCAATGCGGGCTGTGCGCTGCGCCTTGATTGGCCCCTGGCGGCGGGCCTTCGCGGCCTACTCCCGTCGTGTTAACAGGCCCTAGGGGCTTGCTGCGGCGCATGCGCCGACGCAGCATCGGCGCTCCCTCGCCCAGGAGCCTGCCATGCGCCTTGCCTGCCTCACCCTGCTCGCCGCGCTGGCCGGCCCGGCCCAGGCCGTCATCCTCGACGCCGCCCCCAACAAGGTCTTCACCCGCGCCAGCGCCGAGGCGGCCTTCACGGGCGCCGCCAGCCTGACCGACAGCGACGCACGTACGGCCGTCATCGAGACGCCCGGCGTGGCCGGTGGCGCCGCGGCCAGCGTGGCGCTGCTGCCGTTCTCCGGTGCGCCCAAGGACCAGGCCAGCGGCAGCCTGGCCATCAGCTTCCTCGGCGGCGCCGGCAGCGCGGCGGACAGCTTCAGCTTCACGTTCACCGGCACGGTCAGCGCGGTGTCGGCGCTGGCGGCTGCTGCCGACCCGGCCTCGGCCCGCGTGACGCTGCAGGGACTGATGCTGTTCTACCTGGACCCTGCCTACACCGGCCTGCCCGCCGGCACGCTGCTCGGCACCTTGCACGCCGACGGGCTGCGCGCCGCGTCGGCCTACGAGAGCTTCTCGCTGACGCTGGCCGACACGACGGCCGGCACCAGCACGCTGCTGCTGCCCGGTGGCACCGGGCATGACCTGGCGCTGCGGGTGGGCCAGGGCTATGCGCTGACGGCCAGCTACACGATGGACGTGCCGCACGGCGTGGACCCGGACTTCACGCTGGCGCTGACCGGCACGGCGGCGCTGCAGCCCGTGCCCGAGCCGAATGCCGGGTGGCTGGCGCTGGCAGGGCTGGCCTGGCTGGCAGTGCGGCGCCGACCCTGCTAGTCTGCCGCCCGCCACGGTTGGCGGAACGGGAGCAGCGGGCATGGCGGAGTTGACGGTCAACGGCAAGCGGTTGCCATACGAGGCGGAGGCCGACACGCCACTGCTGTGGGTGCTGCGTGAGCAGCTCAGCCTCACGGGCACCAAGTACGGCTGCGGCGTCGCGCAATGCGGCGCCTGCACGGTGCACATCGACGGCGCGCCGGTGCGCAGCTGCGTGATGCCCGCGTCGGCGCTGACGCCGGCGCAGAAGATCACCACCATCGAGGGCCTGTCCCCCAACGCCAGCCACCCGCTGCAGAAGGCCTGGGACGCACTGGACGTGCCGCAGTGCGGCTTCTGCCAGAGCGGCATGCTGATGGCCGCGGCGGCGCTGCTGAAGGCCAAGCCGAAGCCGACCGACGCCGACATCGACGCGGCCATGACCAACATCTGCCGCTGCGGCACCTACAACCGCGTGCGCGCCGCCATCCACCTGGCCGCCGGGCAGGTGCAGCGCAAGCAGATCCCCATCGTCATCGAAGGAGGCCAGGCATGAGCGCGGTCATCTCACGTCGAGGTTTCCTGCACACGACCAGCGCCGCCGCCGGCGGGCTGATGGTGGGCTTCCACGTGCCGGGTCTTGCGCAAGGCGACGCACCCGCCGAGCTGAACGCCTGGGTGCAGGTGCTGCCGGACGAGACCACCGTCATCCGCATCGCCCGCTCGGAGATGGGGCAGGGCACGCTGACCGGCCTGGCCCAGCTCGTCGCCGAGGAGCTGGAGTGCGACTGGGCCAAGGTGAAGACCGAGTACCCCACGCCGGGTCAGAACCTCGCGCGCAACCGCGCCTGGGGCAGCATGAGCACCGGCGGCAGCCGCGGCGTGCGTGAGTCGCACGAGTACGTGCGCAAGGGTGGCGCGCTGGCGCGGGCGCTGCTGATCCAGGCGGCGGCCAACCAGTGGAACGTGTCGGTCGTGGAATGCAAGACGGCGTCCGGCTGGGTGCTGCATGCCGGCAAGAAGCTCAGCTACGGCTCGCTGGCCGCCGAGGCCGCCAAGCTGGCCGCACCGGCCGACATCCAGCTCAAGCCGGCCAAGGACTGGACGCTGGCCGGCAAGCCCGTCAAGCGGCTGGACACGCGGGCCAAGCTCGACGGCTCGCAGGTCTACGGCATGGACCTGCAGCTGCCCGGCATGCTGAACGCGGCCATCAAGGACTGCCCGGTGTTCGGCGGCAAGCTCAAGAGCTTCGATGCCGCGGCCATCGAGGGTCGGCCGGGCGTGAAGAAGGTCGTCAAGGTCGGCGATTCAGCCGTGGCCGTCGTGGCCGACACCTGGTGGCGGGCCAAGACGGCGCTGGAGGCGCTGCCCATCGTCTGGGACGAGGGCGCCAACGTGTCGCAGAACAGCGCCGACACCGCCGCCACGCTGAAGGCCGGGCTGGACGCCGACACCGCCGCCGTCGGCAGCAGCCAGGGCGACGTGAAGGGCGCGCTGGCCGGCGCGGCGCGCAGGGTCGAGGCCGTCTACAGCTACCCGTACCAGAACCACGCGACGATGGAGGTCATGAACGCGACCGCCAAGTGGACGCCGGAGCGCTGCGAGGTCTGGACGCCCACGCAGAACGGCGAGGCCGCGCTGGCCGCGGCGTCAGAGGCCTCCGGCCTGCCGCCGTCGGCCTGCGAGGTCTACAAGCTGCACCTGGGCGGCGGGTTCGGCCGGCGCGGCGCGGTGCACGACTGGGTGCGCCAGGCCGTGGCCATCGCGAAGGAGTTGCCCGGCACGCCGGTCAAGCTGATCTGGAGCCGCGAGGAGGACATGACGCATGGCCGCTACCACCCCGTCACGCAGTGCAAGCTGACGGCGGGGCTGGACGAAGCCGGCAAGCTCACCGCGCTGCACATGCGCATCTCGGGCCAGAGCATCGTCGCGGGCATCTTTCCGCAGAACATCCGCGATGGCAAAGACCCGGCCGTGTTCCAGGGCCTGAACGCCGGCGGCGCCGAGGGCACGCTGGGCTATGCGGTGCCGCACCTGCTCATCGACCATGCGATGCGCAACCCGACGGTGCCGCCGGGCTTCTGGCGCGGCGTGAACCTGAACCAGAACGCGGTCTACCTGGAGTGCTTCATCGACGAGGTGGCCCACGCCGCCAAGCGCGACCCGCTGGCGCTGCGGCGCGAGCTGCTGGCCAACTCGCCCAAGCACCTGGCCGTGTTGAACGCGGTGGCGGCCAAGGCCGGCTGGGGCAAGCCGCGCGCGAAGGGTCGGCACCTGGGCCTGGCGCAGATCATGGGCTTCGGCAGCTATGTGGCGGCCTGCGCCGAGGTGTCGGTGTCTAAGCGCGGCGAGCTGAAGATCCACCGCATCGTCGCCGCCACCGACCCCGGCCATGCCGTCAACCCGCAGCAGATCGCCGCGCAGGTGGAGGGCAGCTTCGTCTACGGGCTGTCCGCCGCGCTGTTCGGCGAGATCACGGTGAAGGACGGTCGCGTCGAGCAGCAGAACTTCAACACCTACCCGGTGCTGAAGATGGAGCACATGCCGGCGGTCGAGACCCTCGTCATGCCGTCCGGCGGCTTCTGGGGTGGCGTGGGCGAGCCGACGATTGCCGTCGCCGCGCCGGCCGTGCTGAACGCGATCTTCGCGGCGACGGGCAAGCGCATCCGCGACCTGCCGCTGAGCAAGCACAGCCTCGTGTGATGTGTTGGCCCCTCGCCCAGCCTGACCTCGCTGAACGCGGGTCTGTCCGGTCGATCCCCCGAGGGGATGGCGATGCTTGCCGGCTCGACCGGCAAGCACATCGCCAGACGGGCCGGCTTGGGGCGGCCCAGCGCTCGGCCCATGCTTCAAAGACTCACGGCCGGCGATGAGGGCGTTCCTGCTTGCCTGTCTGATGGTGGCGGGCTCCCGCGCTGAGTCGGGGGACTTCGAGCGCGGCCGCGCGCTGGTGGCCGACCGCACGCAGAGCCTGTGCCTGCTGTGCCATGCGCTGACCGCCGCCGGCGACCCCAACCACGGCAACCTGGCGCCGCCGCTGGATGCGGCCGCCGCGCGGCTGTCTGCGCCGGCGCTGCGGGAGCGCATCGCCGACATGCGCCGCTTCAACCCGGCCACCGTGATGCCGCCGTTCCGCGCGACCGACGGCCTGCGCGACGTGGCGCCCGCCTGGGCCGGCCGGCCGGCGCTGACCGAGCAGCAGCTGGACGACCTCGTGGCCTACCTGGGCACGCTGTCGAAATGAAGCGGCGCGAGTTCACGCTCGCCGCGGCTGCGTTCGCGCTGCTGCCCGCCGCGCAGGCCAGCGATGACGCGATGCGCGCCGCCATCCGCGCCTGGGCCGGGCGAGACCCCGCGCCCGGCGCGCTGCAGATCGACATCGCCGCGCTGGTGGAGAACGGCAACGCGGTGCCGGTGCGTGTCGCCGCGGCCGAGCCGGTGGTGGGGCTGGCGCTGTTCACGCCGCTGAACCCGGAGCCCGATGTCGTGCACGTCGCCTTCGGCGCGGCCGTCGCGCGGTCGGAGTTCAGCACCCGCATGCGGCTCGCGCGCAGCCAGCGCATCGTGGCCGTGGCCAAGGCGGCGGACGGCCGCTGCTGGCAGGCGGGCGTGGATGTCGTCGTGACACTCGCGGCCTGCGTGGAACCCTGATCATGAAGCCCCCACGCTCGCTTCGCTCACGGCCCCCCGAGGGGGCGCCAGCGCCCTTGGGGCGGCCCGGCGGTCGCTGATGGCGACCCGCGCCGTCATCACGCTGCCGCCCGCCGTCAAGGCCGGCGAACCCTTCGAGGTGCGCGCCACGGTGGCGCACGCGATGGAGACCGGCTACCGCACCGGCGACGACGGCGCGCGCCTGCCGCGCGATCTCGTGCGCCGCTTCGAATGCCGGCTGGACGGCGAGCTCGTCGTCGGCGTGGACCTGTTCGCCGCCGTGTCGGCCAACCCCTATGTCGCGTTCTGGATGCAGGCAACCAAGGCCGGCGAGCTGAGCTTCGTCTGGCGCGGCGACCAGGGCTTCGAGCACCGCGAGGTGCGCCCGCTGACGCTGGCATGAAGCGCGCCTGGCTGCTGCTGCTCGTGGCGTGCGTGGCGCACGCCGACGACCGCCGCTCGGGGCGCGACACGATGAGCCCCGCGCTGCGTGCGCTGCAGGCCGACGAGGCGCAGCACCCCGCCCAGCTGGCGCTGGCGCTGGGCCGCGAGCTGTGGGGGCAGGGCGCGCGTTCCTGCGCCAGCTGCCACGGCGAGCCGCAGACGCTGCGCGGCGCCGCCACGCGCTACCCGGCGTTCGACGAGGGCCTGCTGGACCTGTCCGGCCGCATCCAGCGCTGCCGCGTGCGCCACCAGCAGCAGCCCGCGTGGGCGCCCGAGGCCGAGCCGCTGCTGGCGCTGACGGCGCTGGTGGCGCAGCAGTCGCGTGGCCTGCCGCTGGTGCCGCCCCACGGCCCCGAGCTGGACCGCGCCGCCGCGCAGGGCCAGCGCCTGTACTCCACGCGCATCGGTGCGCTGAACCTGTCCTGCGCGCAATGCCACGACGAACGCGCCGGGTTGCGGATGGGTGGCAGCCTGATCCCTCAGGGGCATGTCGACGACTACCCGGTCTTCCGGCTGGAGTGGCAGTCCCTCGGCAGCCTGCAGCGCCGCCTGCGCGGCTGCTTCAGCGGCGTGCGCGCGCAGGTGCCGGCGTGGGACGGCGAGGCGCTGATGGCGCTGCAGGTCTACCTGTCGCGCCGCTCCGCCGGGCTGGTGATGCAGCCGCCGGGCGTCAGGCCGTAACGTCGCGCCCGGCCGCGCGCGTCGCCGCGCTGACGCGGCCACGTCAAGGGGAATAGACCTGTCACCTGCATCGGTTTCTCCCGATTGAGGACGCCCGCGCCGCCGTCCCTAACACGCAGGATGACCACCCCGAGAGCCCCTTCCTAGGATGGCTTCGCCCTGGCGTCGATCAGGGCTGGAGACAGGTGTGCAGCAGCCCGGGCGAGGCCTCTGATGGCCCATTACGCAGCGATCCGCGCCGTGGGCGAGAGCGTGCTGGCGCTGATGCGCGAAGCCTGCCCCGCGGCGGACCTGCAGCTCGGCGCGTCTCCCGCCTTCCAGCTCGCATCGCTGGGCAGCCTGACCGACGGCCAGGCGCCGCCGGCCGAAGGCTTCTACCTCGTGCTGTGGCGCGTGGGCATCGGCGGCTCGCCGCGCAACCTGCCGCCGCGGCGGGCGCGCGACGGGCGGCTGTACAAGCCCTCGCTGCCGGTGGACCTGTACTTCCTGATGCTGCCGGTGGCCGGCGCGGCCGACAAGCAGACGCAGATGTTGGGCTGGGCGCTGGCCTTCCTGCACCAGCTGCCCACGCTCAGCGGCGAGGTCATCAACCGCTACACCCAGGGCAGCCCGGCCATCTTCCAGCCCGAGGAGACGGTGGAGCTGATCGCCGACCCGCTGTCGATGGCGGACTACCTGTCGCTGTGGGACCGCGTGAAAAGCGGCTTCCAGGCCGGCATGACCTACGTGGCCCGCATGGTGCTGCTGGACATCGACCAGCCCGAGCCCACCGGCGCGCCCGTCACCGAGCGGCGCTTTGGCGTCGGCACGCCCGGAGGGCTGGCCTGATGGTGGCGACGCTGCTGGCCCCGCCGCGCGACGAGCTGGTGCTGCCCGCCGGCGACGGGCTGGTGTTTGTCGACGCGGCCACCGGCGAAGTCGTCACCGGCGGCCTGCGCTGCCGCCTCGTGCGGCGCCGCGACGGCCGGCTGCTGGGCCTGGCGCGCAGCACACCCGGCGGCGCCCACCACTGGCCCGACCTGGCCGACCGCTGGCGCACCGCGCCGGCCGCCCCGGTGCAGGCGGATGTCGTCGTGAGCGACGAGCTGCAGCGCTTCCTGCCGCTGAGCCTGCCCTGGCCGCTGCCGGGCGCGCCGGCGGGTCAGGTCGTGGCTGGCACGGTGCTGCAGGGGCGGCGTCTGCTGCGCGTGAGCCTGCTGTCCGCGCCGGGCCGGCCCGCGCCGCCCGGGCTGGCCAGCGTGTACGGGCTGCTGGCCTGGCAGCTGGACGGCGCCCCGGCCGCCTGGGCGCGCGTGAGTTATCTCACCGGCGACGGCCGCGTCGTCGACGGCGCCACCGATGCCGACGGCCGGCTGGCGTTGCACCTGCCGCGGCCGCGGCCCGACCGCCCCGGCTCGCCGCCCGGCCCCGCCGCGCAGCTGCGCGTGTTTGCCGACCGCGCGCTGGCCGCCGCATCCGCCGCGCTCGCCGCACCCGACGTGCTGGCCTTCGCGGCCCAGCCCGAGGTGAGCGCGCTGGCCGACGTGGACGCCGCAACGGCCTACGTGCCCCCCGCATTCGTCACCGGCGAGCCGCTGATCCTCGCCACCCTCGGCCTGCCCCCCGCCCAGCGCGAACTGCGGCTGGCGCCCATCTAAGCCCCCGCCCACGAAGGAGACCGTCATGCCCGAATATCTTGCGCCCGGTGTGTTCGTCGAGGAGGTCTCCTTCCGATCGAAGTCCATCGAAGGCGTCAGCACCACGACGACGGGCTTCATCGGCCCCTGCCGCTACGGCCCGGTCACGGAGGAGCCCGACATCCTCACCAGCCTGACCGAGTTCGAGCGCCGCCATGGCGACGGCAACCTGCTGGGCTTCGGCAACGACGGCGCCACCACCGCCACCAACTACCTGTGGCAGGCCGCACGCAGCTTCTTCGAGGAGGGCGGCAAGCGGCTGTACGTGAGCCGCGTGTTCCGCCCGCGCAGCGGTGCCTACCCCACCGACCTGGCCGCCACCTTCGGTGCCGCACCGTACGCCGACGGCCACGGCCGCTTGCTGGTGGGCACGAGCGACCAGTTCCGCATCGTCGCCCGCTATCCCGGCGCCTTCGGCAACCTGCAGGTGCGCTTCACCGTGAAGCTGGGCGCCAACGTGCTGGGCGCCTTGCCCGACCCCGGCGGCGGCCCCACGCTGACGCCCACGCTGGCCAACCTGGCCGACGGCGACGTCGTCTGGATCTCCACCGCCGCCGCCGCGCTGAACGCGCCGGCCGGCGGGCCCAACCCGCCGGCGGCGGTGCGCGCCATCGCCGACCTGCCGCTGTACGTGGCGCGCCGCAGCGTTTCGGGTGTGTGGAGCTTCACCGCCGGCGTGGCGCCGGCCGGTGTGCCGGGCGGCACGACGACGTTCTCGCTGGCCGATTTCGCGCTGACGCTGACGCCGGGCACCGGCGACGCCATCCGCCCCGTGGGCCTGAGCCTGGAGGTGCTGACGGCCGAGGGCCAGTCTCTTGGCGCCTGGAGCGGCCTGCCGCTGGAGCCGGCGCACAAGACCGCCGGCGTGCCCGACGGGCTGTTCGACCTCTTCAGCGTCAGCGGCCCCAGCAGCGCCGGCCTGCCCATCGTGCTGCTCAACGGCAGCGCGCCGGCCACCAACCTCATCGACAACGGCAGCGACCTGCTGAAGGCGCTGGACGCGCTGAGCACCGGGCTGGACCTGAAGATCACACAGATCGAATGGGACGACGCCGCGCAGAACGAGCTGGCCGCGTTGCGCAAGAAGTTCGAGCGCGGCCTGACCGCCACCGCCTGGCTGGCGGGCGGCCACGACGGCCTGCTGCCCGGCCGCACCGAGTACGAGGGCCGCGCCGACCCGACGCAGGACTACACCACCGGCTTCAAGCAGTTCGAGTCGCTGGAGGACATCTCCATCGTCGCCGCGCCGGGCTCCACGTGGCGGGCCAGCTCGCGGCCCGATGACGTGGCGGCCATCACCAACCTGCTGATCGCCCACGCCGAGAAGATGCGCTACCGCATCGCCGTGCTGGACTCGCACGAGGGCCAGAAGATCGCCGACGTGCGCAAGCTCAAGGCCAAGCTGGACAGCAAGTACGCCGCGCTCTACTACCCGTGGGTGACGGTGTTCGACCCGGTCACCCGCCAGCCGCTGAACCTGCCGCCGTCGGGCTTCGTCGCCGGCATCTATGCGCGCAACGACACCGAGCGCGCTGTCTACAAGGCGCCGGCCAACGAGGTGGTGCGCGGCGCCATCGGCTTCGAGACGGCCATCAACACGGCGCAGCAGGAGGTGCTCAACCCCGAGGGCATCAACTGTTTCCGATTCTTCGAGGGACGCGGCAACCGGCTGTGGGGCGCGCGCACCATCAGCTCCGACCCCGAGTGGAAGTACGTCAACCTGCGGCGCTACTTCGCCTACCTGGAGCGCTCCATCGACAAGGGCACCCAGTGGGCCGTGTTCGAGCCCAACGGCGAGGCGCTGTGGGCCAACGTGCGCGCCACGGTGCGCGACTTCCTCGTCAACGAGTGGGCCAACGGTGCGCTGCTGGGGGACAAGCCCGAGAAGGCCTTCTTCGTGCGCTGCGACCGCTCCACGATGACGCAGAACGACCTCGACAACGGGCGCCTCGTGTGCCTGGTGGGCGTGGCGCCGCTGCGGCCCGCCGAGTTCGTCATCTTCCGCATTGGCCAGTGGACGGCCGACCAAAAGTCCTGAGCTAGGAGACCACCATGGCCGTCGTTCGTGATCGCCCCTACGTCCAGTTCAACTTCCACGTCAACCTCGGCGACGGGGTGACCAACACGCCCCAGGCCGGCTTCCAGGAGATCAGCGGCATCGGCATGGAAGTCACCATCACCGAGTACCGCCCGGGCAACTACGCGTTCAACAACGTCATCAAGACGGCCGGCCTGAACAAGGCCACCGATGTGACGATGAAGCGCGGCGTCATCGGCTCGCTGGACCTCTACAAATGGCTGGACGACGTGCGCAACGGCGCCAACTCCGGCCTGCGCACCGTCACCGTCGAGTTGAAGAGCGAGGACCGCACGCAGACCGTGCAGACCTGGCGGCTCATCAACGCCCGCATCATGAAGCACGTGTCCGGCCCCTTCAACGCGAAGGGCACGGACGTGGCGATGGAAGAGCTGACGCTGTCCTACGAACGCCTCGAGATGGAATGAGGTGAGGCATGGCCGTTGGCGTTCGCATCGTCGATGACACCCCGCCCGGCGGCGACGGCATGCCGGTCATGGACGTGCCGGTGTTCGTCGGCTTCGCGGCGCGCGGGCCGCTGCACCGGCCCGTGGCGCTGGACAGCGCGACGGCCTACGGCGCGGTGTTCGGCGGCGAGGTGGACCTGGTGCAGGCGGGCGACGAGGCGACCGAGCGCCTGGTGGCCCACCTGCCGGCGGCCGTGGCTGCGTTCTTCGCGGGCGGCGGCCGGCGCTGCCATGTCATCCGCGTCGCGGCGGCATCGGCGTCCGCGGTCGAGTTCACCGTGCCGGGACTGCGGCTGGCGCGCCATGCCGGCGCCCAGTGGCAGCTGACCGACGTGATGCTGTGCGCCGACAGCCCCGGCACCTGGGCGGACCGCCTTGCGCTGTCGGCCCGCGTCCGCAGCCAGGCGCTGCACGAGGGCGACCCGCTGCGGCCCGGCGACCTGCTGCGCGCGCAGCGGCCCGACGACCCGGGCGTGGTCGCGTGGCGGCGCGTGTCGGCGGCGGCGCTGTTGCAACCGTCGCTGGCGCAGCAATGGCTGGTGCCCGAGCTGCCACCCGGCCGCGAGCCGCTGGCGCCAGACGAGCCCATTGCCCCCGCCAGCTGGCTCATCGAGCGGGTGCAGCTGGACCTCGCCTTGCGCGAGCCCGGCCAGCCCACGCAGACGCTGGACGGCTGCGGCCTGGCGCCCGGCGCCGCGCAGCTGCCGTGGTGGCGGCCGGATGTCGATGCGCGCTACGACGCCGGCCTGGACCTGGGCGGCTGGCCACTCGCCGGTGTGACCGCCGGCCCGCCGGCCGGCAGCTGGATGCTGCTGCCGCTGGGCCTGGGCGGCGAGTTCACGCACTGGGCGCCGGCTCGCCCGGACGGGCGCGACGCACTCGCCCGCCTGGGGCTGGACGCATTCGGCCCGCAGCTCTTCGTCGACCCGGCCTGGACGCCAGGGCTGCGCGGCCGCGCGCTGATGGACTGGGCGGATGAGGTGCGCTTCTTCGGCAGCCAGCCGCGGCGGCTGAAGGGCCTGCACGGCGCACTGGGCCGCGACGACGCCTGCGCCGACGAGGCCAGTTGGGTGCTGGTGCCCGATGCCGCCCACCCCGGCTGGCGGCGCACCGGCCTGCCGCCGGTGCGCGACGTGCTCGTCACGACGACGCCCGACCCGGCCTGCAGCTGCGCGCCCACGACGTTCGACGACTGCGCGCCGCCGCCGCCCGTGCCGCCGCAGCCACCGCGCTTCTCGTTCAACCCGGTTGCCGCCACGCTGCCCGCCGTGCTGGCCGCCGACGAGGCCTTCCACCTGCGGCTGCGTGCGCATGGCGAGGACCACGGCGCCGTGCAGCTGCTGGAGGTGCAGCGCGCCGGCCAGCCGGACTTCTCGGGTGCGATCCGCCTGGTGCAGGCCGCGCCGACGCAGGACGTCGAGCTGCGCCTGGCGGCCGGCACCTGGTGGCTGCGGGCCCGCGCGCATCGCGCCGGCCTGACGGGCTGCTGGAGCGAGGCCGTGGAACTGGACGTGCAGGCGACGGCCTGGCGCGCCCGCCAGGACACGCCCGCCGACCCGGCCGTGGACGCCGCGACGCCCGTCAACACGGCACTGCTGGCGCTGTGCGCCGCGTCGCGCGAGCACTTCGCGCTGCTGGCCGTGCCGCAGCGCTGGGGGCAGCCGGCCATCGCCGCCCATGTCGATGCGCTGCGTCGCGAGGCGGCCCTGGTGGACACCACCCAGTCCGCCAGCGCCGCCAGCTTCGCGGCCATCCACCACCCCTGGCTGCTGCAGCGCGATGCCGACGACCGCCTGCGCAGCCACCCGCCCGGCGGCGCGCTGATGGGCCTGCTGGCCCGGCGCAGCCGCCAGCATGGCGCCTGGGGCGCGCCGGGGGCCGACCCGCTGCCGGCCGCGCTGGCGCTGTCGGGCGAAGTGCAGAGCGCCGAGGTGCTGGAAGCGCTGGGGCTGAACCCGCTGGCGCTGCGCGCCGACGGCATCGCCGCGGTGCGCAGCCAGACGCTGTCGCTGGACGCCGACTGGAGCGCCCTCGGCGTGCGCCGCCTCTTCATCCTGCTGCGCCGGCTGTGCCGCCGCGAGGGCCAGCGCTTCGTCTTCGAGCCCAACGACCTGACGCTGCGGCGCGGCCTGGAGCGCTCGTTCGACGCGCTGCTGCACCGCTTGATGCAGCGCGGTGCGTTCCGCGGCGTGGACGCCAAGTCGTCCTACCTGCTGAAGACGGCGGCCGGCGCCGACGCCGCGCGTGAGATCGAGCGCGGCGAATGCAGCCTGCTGATCCAGGTGGCGCCGTCGCGGCCGCTGCGCTTTCTGACACTGCACCTGCGCCGCAGCGGCGAACAACTCGTCATCGAGGAACGCTGATGCCGGAGCAGCAATGGCAACCCTTCCCGGCGCTGAACTTCGTCGTCGAGATCCTGCCCGACGGCGACAGCAAGCCGCTGGCCAACGCCGCGTTCTCCGACTGCGACGGGCTGGAGGTCAGCCAGGAGGTCAAGACGCTGAAGGAGGGCGGCAACCCCAACCGCGTGCACCGGCTGGCCGGGCCCGTGCAGTTCGGCCAGCTGACGCTCAAGCGCGGTGTCACGCGCGGTACCGACCTCTGGAAATGGTTCGACCGCAGCCTGGCCAACCCCGCGCTGCGCGCCGGCATCACGATCAGCGTGCTGCGCGCGGACAAGAGCGAGTGGGGCCGCTTCGTGCTGTCGCGCTGTCTGCCCATCAAGCTGAAGGCGCCGACGCTGAGTGCCAAGGACGGCAACGTGGCGGTCGAGGAAATTCAAGTGGCTTACGAGACCTTCCGCTGGGAGGACAAGTCCGATGCCTGAACTCGAAATCCAGCACGCCAAGCTCATCGAGCTGAAGGACGACCTCAGCGACGTGATGCCGGGCGGCAAGTCGCTGACGGTGCAGTTCAACCCCGAGTCGCTGAAGCTGTCCTATGCCAACCAGGTCAAGGAGCAGCCGAACGCGTCCGGCGGCGGTGGCGGGCGAGGCGGCAACCAGAGCCAGGGCAGCGCCGCGCGCCAGTTCGTCGGCACCGGCACCACCAAGCTGGCGGTGCAGCTGTGGTTCGACGTGGCCGCGGCCACCAGCGCGCCCTTCATCGTCGATGACGTACGCCGCATCACGGCCCAGGTGCTGTATTTCATCAAGCCCAAACCGGCCGCGGCGGGCGCGCGCGACACCTCGCAGCGCACGCCGCCGGGGCTGCGCTTCTCGTGGGGCAACTTCCTGTTCGACGGCATCGTCGAGAGCATGGAGGAGAGCATCGAGTTCTTCTCGCCCAAGGGCGAGGCGCTGCGCGCCAGCATCACGCTGAACATGATCCAGCAGGAGATCCTCGTGCCCGCCTTCAGCGGCGACGGCACGGTGATGGGCGCACGCCCGCTGTGGCCGGCCGGCGGCGGGCAGTCGCTGCAGGCGCTCCAGGACGCGGCCAAGGCCGCCGGCGCGGCACCAGCGTCGGGTGGTGGTGGTGGTGGTGCGGCGCAGCCGGGGTCTGGCGCCAGCCCCGGCGCCGGCGGAGGTGCTGGGCTGGGGGCTGGCCTGAGCGCCGGCATCGGCGCCGGCGCTTCGGCGGGCGTGGGCGCAGGCCTGGGGCTGAGCACCGGCGCCGCCTTCCAGCGCGGCGGCTGGCAGGCGGTGGCGCTGGCCAACGGCATCGAGAACCCGAGGGCCATGCCGGCCGGCCAGCTCATCGACCTGTCGGCCACCAAGCCCCGCATCGTCAGCGGTTGAGCATCGAGGAGACGCCATGCCCGTCGAAATCCACGAGTTCGAAGTCAGCCCCGCACCGGCGCCGCCAGCCGCACCGGGCGGTGCCGGGCAGCCGGCAGCGGCGCCTTCGGCCGAGCTCGAGCTTGAGACGCTGGCCCAGGCCCGGCGCATGGCTGCCGCCGCGCGCGAACTGCAGCTGCGCACCTTCGCCCACTAGAAATCATGAAGCCCCCACGCTCACTCCGTTCGACGCCTTGCAGGCCGCACCGGGCCAGTGGCCCGGTCCTTCGTCAGCCACACAACGTCCACTGGACGCTGTGTGCGCGCACTCAGCCCCCCGAGGGGGCGTCAGCGCCTTCCGGGCGGCCGAGCAGGCGCTGATATGCCCGACGTCTCCCTTCCCCTCAGCAGCGGCCGGCCCACGGTGGAGGTCGACGGCCAGGTCGCGTCCGACCTGGCGGCCGCGCTGACCGCGCTGGAGATCCGCGAGCGCATTGACGGCCTGGCGCAGGCGCAGCTGGCCTTCGGCAACTGGGGCACGCGCGATGACGCGCCGGGCTACACGCTGTTTCGCCGTGACCGCCTGGAGTTCGGCAAGCAGCTGGCCATCAAGCTGGGCACGGACCTGCTGTTCAGCGGCCGTGTGATGGCGCTGCAGGCCCGCTTCCCCAAGGCCGGTGCGGGCGAGGCGCAGCTCGTCGTGCAGGTGGAAGACCAGTTGCAGGACCTGCGCATGACGCGCCGCAGCCGCAGCTTCGACCAGGCCTCGCTGGCCGACGCCGCCCAGCGCATCGCCAGCGACCATGGCCTGACGGCGCAGGTCGACGCCGAGTCGCCCACGCTGCCGCTGCTGGCCCAGGTCAACCAGAGCGACCTGGCCTTCCTGCGCGAGCAGGCACGCCGCTGCGAGGCCGAGGTGTGGCTGGAAGGCACGACGCTGCACCTCGCCGCCCGCCGGCGCCGCGGTGGCGAGACGCTGTCGCTGGACTACGGCGGCAAGCTGATGGGCTTCGACGTGCGGGCCGACCTGGCGCTGCAGCGCACCGAACTCAGTGTGGCCGGCTGGAGCGTGGCGGACAAGCAGGCCATCAAGGAAACCGCCCGTGCCGACAGTGTGCTGAGCAGCGAGACCGGCGACGGCGAGGCCGGCGCGGCGCTGCTGCAGCAGAAGATCGGCGCGCGGCCCGACACCGTGGCCCACCTGCACCCGGGCTCGGCCGACGAGGCGCGGCAGCTGGCCGAGGCCTGGCTGCGGCAGATCAACCGCCGCTTCGTCGTGGGCCACGGCCTGGCGCAGCCGGACGCGCGGCTGCGCTGCGGCGCCAGCGTCGAGCTGACAGGGCTGGGGCCGCTGTTCAGCGGCAAGTACGCGTTGGCCGAGGTGACGCACCGCTTCGACATGGCCGAGGGCCTGCGCACCGAGTTCGTCGCCGAGCGGCCTTGGATCGGGAGGGCAGCATGAGCCGCGTGCCGAGCGCCGGGCCGCCCCAAGCCGGCACGCCATCTCCTCGGGGGATCGACCGACGTCCTCGTCGGGCGAGGGGCACACATGTTTGACGTCAGCCCCGCCGAGGCGCTGTATGCCGACCGCTACCCGCAGGGCTGGGGCGGCCGCTGGTACGGCTGCCATGTCGCCGAGGTCGTCGACATCGTCGATCCCGACGGACAGGGCCGCGCGAAGATCGCGCTGCCCTGGGCACCCGACGCCGACGGCCAACGCTACGAGGCCTGGGCCCGCATGACCACGCTGTTCGCCGGCAATGACCGCGGCAGCTGGTTCATGCCCGAGGTGGGCGACGAGGTGCTCATCGTCTTCCAGGGCGGCGACCCGCGCTGGCCCTTCATCGTCGGCGGCCTGTGGAACGGCCAGGACAAGCCGCCCGAAGCGGCCAGCGCGCAGAACAACCACAAGGTCCTCAAGAGCCGCAACGGCGTCGTCGTCACGCTGGACGACAGCCAGGGCCAGGAGCGGCTGCAGCTGGAGACACCGGGCGGCTGCAAGCTGACGCTGAAGGACGGCCCCGGCGCCGTGACGCTGGAGGACAGCAACGGCAACAGCATCAAGCTGGAGACGAGCGGCATCACCGTCACCGCGTCGGCCAAGGTCACCGTCAACGCCAGCCAGGTGGCGGTGTCGGCCGGCATGGTCACCGTGGACGCCGGCATGTCGCGCTTCTCGGGCGTGGTGCAGGCCGACACGGTCATCACCAACACCATCATCGCGGCGACCTACACGCCCGGGGCGGGGAACATCCTATGAGCGCGCGGCATGTTCTGCGGTGGGTGGGTGGCCAGAGCTTCGTGGCGGCGCCGGTGAACGCCGTCCCCACGCTGCTGCGCTTCGACAGCGACGACTTCATGGACCGGCTGCTGGCGCTGCTGGCCGACGCGCCGCAGACGCTGCCCAGCCTCGTCGCGCGGCCCGAGTCCTGGCAGCAGCTCGGCGAACCCACGCCAGCCCCGGCACTCGCCGCGCCGACCTCGGCGCCGGCGCGCGCGCTGGCCCGCCGGCGCGGCCTGCTGGGCTTCAAGCGCACCGTGCCCGCCCCAGCGCCAGCGCCCGCGTTGCCGCTCAAGCTCTTCCAGCCCGTGCACCAGCGCTTCTATGTCGCCGCGGCGCACCTCGTCTGCGAGCTGCCCGGCCTGCCGACCCGCGTCACGGCCGGCGGCGACAAGAGCGGCATGTTGCTGCGCCGGCTGCTGCCCAGCGGCGGCGAGGCCGCCTTCGTGAAGACGCCCGGCCAGCCCGGCCGCTGGCACCCGGTGGCCACCGCCGGCCAGCCGCTGCCGGGCGAGGAATGGCTGCCCGTCTTCCCGCTCACCTACACCGCGCCCGACGGCCACCCGCGCAAGCTGCTGGCCGGCCTCGTGCCCGCGGCGCGGCATGACGACTTCCGCTTCGCGCCGCTGGCCCCGCCCACGCCGCCCGGGCCGGCGGACGGGCTGAAGGCGCTGGCCCGCATGAAGCTCATCGCGCCGTGGCAGGGCCTCATCGAGCGCGCCCGCGCCGCGCGCGAGGCCGCCGGCTCCAAGCAGGTGGACAAGCCCTGGGACGACAAGCCGTCGGTCCGCGATGCCGATGCGGCCAAGGCGCTGCCCGTGCTGAACGACCAGCTGCAGGAGTCCAGCTGGCGGCTGCTGCAGGACATGCAGGAATGGCTGGCCGCCACGCTGCCCGACGTGCATGCCGGGCTGGCCAGCGGCTCGGCGCCGGGCGCGAAGGCGCAGGCGCTGCTCAACCTGCTGGCCGCCGCGGTCTGGGACACCGCGGAGCGGGCCGCCGTGGACGCGGTGCTGTCGACCGATGTGAAGGCGATCTCGAGCACGGCGGTGGTCAATCTGCGCCAGGCGCTGGTGGCCATCGCCCAGCCCGGCGTGAGCCGCGACCTGGACGCCACCGAGCAGCCGTTCCCGCGCGGCCCCGGCTGGGCGCCGTTCAGCTTCCCGCTGGTGGTCGCCACCGCGCCGAACGATGCAACCCGGCCGCTGGCCGGCCCGTTCAACCCCTGGCCCGAGGTGGACCCGCCGCCGGGCTCGGCCCCCCTGCCGCCGCAGGTGCCGCCCGCGGACGCCCGCGAACAGCAGCGCTGGCGCAGCGACCACGCGCAGCGCGAGCAGGAGCGGGCGCAGCGCCGGCTGGAGTCGCTCTACAACGCCGTGGCCGCCGCCATCGACGAAGCCGTGGCCGCCGGCACCGTGGGTGCGGCCTCGGCCCAGGCACCCGACGCCGCCCGCTTGGCCGCCGAACTGGAGGCCACGCTGAAGGCCGACGCCGGCACGCCGCGCTACGTGCTGCGCTTCGTGCACCAGCGCTGCGACTGCGGGCCGCTGCATCCGGCCGTCATGTCCGACCCCAGCGAGGCCTTCGAGCTGGCGGGCTTCTTCGACACCGATGCGCCGCTGCGCCCCCTCCGTATCGCGCTGCCGTTCGACACCTCGCCCGGCGGGCTGCGCAAGTACGGCAAGAACAGTGCCTTCATCATGAGCGACCTGCTGTGCGGCCAGATGAAGCGCGTGCGCCGGCTGGGCTTCGGCGACCTGGTGCTGTCGGTGCTGCCCTGGCCCTTCCACAAGGACCTGGACGTCGGCGAGATGGCGCCCTGCGCCAAGCCCGAGCCGGGCAGCAATTTCGGCACCATCTGCTCGCTGTCGATCCCGATCATCACCATCGTCGCGTTCATCCTGCTTATCGTCATCGCGACGCTGCTGGACCTGATCTTCCGCTGGCTGCCGTTCCTGATGGTGTGCTTCCCGGTGCCGGGGTTGAAGGGGAAGAAGCCATGAGGCGCGGTTCGGTTGCTTTGGCGCGGCGTGCTGCAGCGATCAGCAGCTCGCCCCGCCAGAGCAACCAGGCAACCAAGCAGGATCAAAGCCCATGACCGACGAAGCCGCCCTCTACGGCCGCGGCGTGGCGTTCCCGCTGCGCCTCACGCCCGAAGGCCGCCTCGCGTGGAGCGCGGGCGAGGCCAATGTGCGCGAATCCATCCGCCTCCTGCTGCTGACCGCCCAGGGCGAACGCCTGCGCCGCCCCGGCTACGGCGCCGGGCTGGAGCGCTTCCTGTTCGAGCCCAACACCACGGCCACCTGGCGGGCCATCGAGGAAGTCATCCGCCGCCAGCTCGCCCGCTGGGAGCCGCGCGTGCAGGTCGAGGCCGTCAAGGTGCAGGCCGACCCGGCCGACCCCGAGGCGGCCATCGCCGAGCTCAGCTTCACGCTCGTCGCCACCGCGCAGGCGGGCCGCATGAGCCTCAGCATCCCGGTCCAGGGGAGGTAAACAGATGAAGCCCCCACGCTCACTTCGTTCACTGCCCCCCGAGGGGGCGCCATCGCCCTTCGGGCGGCCGGGCGGGCGCTGAAATGCCCATCCAACTCCCCGCCATCGACGACCGCGACCATGCCGCGCTGGTGCGCGACACCCTTGCGCTGGCCGCCGTCCACGCGCCCGAGTGGACGCACACCGGCCCGAGCGACCCCGGCGTCACGCTGGTCGAGCTCTTCGCCTTCATGGCCGAGAGCCTGCTGTACCGCGCCAACCTCATCCCCGAGCGCAACCGGCTCAAGTTCCTGCAACTGCTGGGCATCGGCCTGCGGCCCGCGCAGCCGGCGCGCGCGCTGGTGCAGTTCAGCAACGAAGGCGGCGAGCGCAAGACGCTGCCGCTGCCTTCCGGCCTGCCGCTGCTGGCCGGCGCCGTGCCCTTCCTGACCGACACCGGCCTGGACCTGCCGCCGGTCACCGGCCTGGTCGTCTTCAAGCGCACGGTCGGCACGCCCGACCCTGCGCTGCTGGACTACTACCGCCAGCTCTACGAGGCCACCGGCCGCGACTTCGCCGGCAGCGACGCCGACGTGCAGCCCGTGCTGTACGACAGCGTGCAGCTGGCCGACCTCGCCCAGGCCCTGGACGTCGGCGCCGAGACGGTGGACGGTGCGCTGTGGATCGCGTTGCTGGCGCCGCCCAAGGCCACCGCGGCCGACAAGGCCCAGGCCCGCGAGCAGCTGGCCGGCCGCACGCTGTCCATCGGCCTGGTGCCGCAGCCGCCGGACACGCGCGGGCGCCTGCAGCCCGGCCTGCCGGCGCTGCCGCCGCCCGCGCTGAAGGCCTTCCTGCCCAAGGCCGACGACCAGGGCCGTGGCACGCCGGGCGAGTACGTGCGGCTGGACGCCATCGCGCCGGCCGGCTTCCCCGAGCAGGCCGGCATCCTGCAGGTCACGCTGCCGGTGGCGGCCAGCGCCATCGGCACCTGGGCTGAGGCAGAGCCGCTGGAAGCCGGCGTGGGCGAACTGCCGCCGCAGCTCACCGACGAGGCGCTGGCCGAGCGGCTGGTCACCTGGCTGCGCATCGACGGCCTGGCCACGGCCGGCGTGCGGCTGGCCTGGGCCGGCACGCATTGCGCGGTGGTGCGGCAGCGCAGCCGCGTCAGCCGCGAGCTGCTGGCGCCGGGTGACGGCTCGCCCGAGCAGCGCCGCCGCCTCAGCCACGGCCAGGTGCTGGCCGACGGCCTGCAGCTGTGGGTGGCCGGCCGGCCCTGGGCGCTGACCGACGAGCTGGAGGCCGCGCCGGCCGAAGGCCAGCCCGGTGCGAACGTCTTCGCGCTGGATGCCGAGAGCGGCGAGATCCGCTTCGGCGACGGCGCGCGGGGCGCGCGGCCCGCGGCGGGCGTCGAGATCGCGGCGCGCTTCGACTGGGCCTCGGGCGCGGCCGGCAACGTGGCCGCCGGTGCCATCAAGCTGGGCCCCACGCTGCCGGCCGGCGTGAAGGTCGCCAACCCGCGGCCGGCCGAAGGCGGCCTGGACGCCGAGAGCGCCGCGGACGGTGAGAAGCGCATCCCGCTGGTGCTGCGCCACCGCGACCGCGCCGTCAGCGCCGACGACTTCGACGCCATCGTCCGCGAGACACCGCAGGCCGACGTGGGCCGTGTGGATGTGCTGCCGGCCTGGCACCCCGAGCTGTCGCCGGGCCTGCCGGGCGACCAGCCGGGCGTCGTCACCTGCATGGTGCTGCCGCGGCTGGACCCGCGCCGCCCCGACTACCCGCTGCCCAACGCCGACTTCATCGACGCCATCTGCAGCCACCTCGCGCCGCGCCGCCTCGTCACCTGCGAGGTGCTGCTGCGCGGGCCCGTCTACACGGGGCTGTGGATCAGCGTCGGCATCGAGCTGCATGCCGGCCAGGGCGTGGCCGAGGTGCGCGAGCGCGTGAAGGCGGCGCTGAAGGCCTTCCTTGCACCGCTGCCCGGCGCCGGCAGCGCCACCGGCTGGCCGCTGTTCAAGGCCGTGGCCGCGCTGGAGCTGGCCACCGTGGCGGCCCGCGTGGACGGCGTGCTGGGCGTGACGGGGCTGCTGCTGGGCGACGCCAACGGCGCGCAGCGCGACAGCGTGCCGCTGGCCGGCCTGCAGCTGCCGCTGATCGCCGGGCTGTCGGTGTCGCTGGGCGACCCCGTGCCGCTGTCCGACCTGATGGGCCAGGGCAGCGGCAGCAGCGGCGGTGACGACGGCGCCGGCGTGCCGCCGGCCCTGCGCCTGCCGGTGCCGCGCGTGCCGGAGAGCTGCTGATGGACGCCAACGGCAGCCGCTTCCACGCCCTCGTCACGCGGGCGGACTGGACCGCGCGCGCCACGCCGGACGCGCACTGGGACTGGCTGCCCGACGATGCCGCGCAGGCCGACGCGCTGGGCCAACTGGTGCTCAAGCCGCTGCTGTTCGAGTTCAAGGCCGGCACGGCGCAGGCGCTGGACGAACCCACGTCGCGCGCCGGGGGCGCCTTCGACGCCTACGGCAATCTCTACTCGCTGAGCGCCGACGGCACGGCCATCCGCGTCTGGTCCAGTGGCAGCGGCACGCTGACCGACTTCTGGCCGCTGCCCGAGCCGACACTGGCCCCGCCCGAGCCCGGCGCGTTCGGCCCCTGCGCACCCGCCGCGCCGCCGCCGCCTTGGGTGCTGGACGCGCTGACCGTGACGACCGGCCACTACCTCGTCGTCGCCAGCCGGGCTGCCGGCGGGCTGTTGATCTTCGACCTGCACGGCGGCGGCCCGCCGCTGCCGCAGCCCTGGGCCGACATGCCCGAGCCGCGCGCGCTGCTGGCGCTGGCGGACGGCGGCGTCGCGCTGTTCGACGCGGACCGCGTGCTGCACCGCCTGGGCCCCGACCTGCGCCCCTGCGTGCCGCGCGTCGTCAGCCCGTCGGCGTTTCGGCCCGAGCCCGCGGCAGACGCGGAACCGCCGCCACCCCCGTGCCGGCTGGCGCTGGGGGCGGACGCCACCGCCGTCGCGGTGCTGCCCGGCGATCGTTTCCTCGTGCTGCGCGACCGCGGCGACCGCCGCCACCTGGCCGTCGTCGACTGGCACGGCGCAGCCGGCAACGAGGTGGGGCCGCTGGAAGAGCAGATCCGCGCCGCGACGGCCGGCCGTGTACTGCCGCAGCTGTCCCGGCGCACGCTGGCCGTCGAGTGGCCGGCGGACGGCGATGCCAGCGGCTTCACCGTGCTGCTGCTGGCCGCCAGCGGCGACCAGGCCTTCCGCTTCCAGGCGCTCGCGCCCGAGGGGGCGGGCGGCCAGTGGCGCTTCACGCTGCAGCGCGACTTCATCCCGCTGCGCCGCTACGCGGCCGGCGGCTTCGCCAGCCTGGCGCCGGGCCAGGTGCTGCACCGCTTCCCGTCGGCGCGCGCCTTCTATTTCGGCGCCGACCGCTGGCTGCCGCTGCTGACGCTGCCGCGGCCGCGCTGCGAGCGCGACGGCGTGCTGGACGGCCCCGTGTGGGACAGCGCGACGCCCGGCTGCGTGTGGCACCGCGTCGCGCTGGACGCGCGCCGCCCGCCCGGCAGCTCGGTCATGCTGCAAAGCCGCGCCGCCGACACGCCGGACGGCCTGGCGCTGCAGCCCTGGCGCGACGAGCCCGCGCTGCTGCCGCACCCGGGCGGCCCCGAGCTGTCCTGGCGCGAGCCTTCCCCGGGCGCCTGCAAGGAAGTGCAGACGCTGACCTGCCTGCTGCAGGCCGCCACCGGCCGCTACCTGCAGCTGCGCGTGCAGGCCGCCAGCGACGGCCAGCAAAGCCCCGGCCTGGCCGCGCTGCGCGCCTGGTATCCGCGCTTCAGCTACCTGCAGCACTACCTGCCGGCCGTCTACCGGGCCGATGCCGCCAGCAGCGCGTTCACCGAGCGCTTCCTGGCCTTGTTCGAGGGCGAGCTGACGCGCTGGGAGGACCGCATCGCCGCCGCGCAGCTGCTGCTGGACGCGCGCACCGCGCCGCGCGAGACGCTGGCCTGGCTGGCCGGCTGGCTGGCCGTCGTGTTCGACGGCTCCACCGGCCCGGCGCGCCGGCGCGCGCTGCTGCGCCACGCGTTCGGCGTGCAGGCGCGCCGCGGCACCGTGCCGGGGCTGCTGCTGGCCGCCACGCTGGCCTGGGAGCCGGATGACGTTGACGCCGAACCCTGGCTGGCCGCGCCCGAGGCGCTGCCGGAACGTCTGCACGGCGTGCGGCTGCAGGAGCTGTTCGGCCTCGCGCCGCCGCTGCCAGCCGGCGCCTGGCGGCCGGGGCAGGGCCGGGCGGCGCTGCTGGAGCGGCTGGGCGGTGACGACAGCCTGCTGGCCGCCCCGGCGCGGCTGCAGCAGGCGCTGGGCTTTGTGCCACGCGCCGCGCGCGAGGAGGCCGCGCTGCTGGTGCCCGCGCGCCTGGCGGACGTGCCCGACGACGAGCCCCGCCCGCGCAGCGAGGACTTCGACGACTACCTCGCTGCCACCCAGCCCTGCGCGCCGCTGCGCCAGCGCTGGCAGGACTATCTGGCCCGCCGCTGGCGCCGCATCTCGCTGCTGAACGCCGCCTGGGGCACCGGCTGGCGCGGCTTCGACCGCATCCCCAGCCCGCTGTCGCTGCCGGCGGGCTCGGTGGCGCTGGCCGACTGGTGGCGCTTCGAGGCGCAGATCGTGCGGGCACTGACGCCCGCGCATCGCTTTCGCGTCGTGCTGCCGCTGCCGGCCGACACCGCGCGGCTGGACTTCGACGAACTGGCCCGCCGCCGCGCCGCCGTCGAGCGCGCCGTCGCGCGCGACAAGCCGGCCCACACGGTGGCCGAGATCCGCTTCGGCTTCGAGCTGTTCCGCGTCGGCGAGGCGCGGCTGGGCCACGACACGCGGCTGGAGCTGGGCCTGCTGCGCCGGCCAGAGCTAGCGGCGCTGACGACCGACTCCATCTGGCCCCCGCTCGTGCTCGGCGAGCGCGACCTGGGCGGCGGCCAGCTGACACATCCACGACCCCTGCCGCCACGCGACCGCGTGGGGCTGGACCGATAGGGAGACCGACATGGGTTGCTGCACAGGCTCCGCCTTCACCCCCGCGCCCGACGCGGCGCTGGACCCGCTCAAGCGCGTCAACTACACGTTCGGCATGGTGCTGGGCGTGGACGACTTCCGCCAGGAACACGCCTACCTCGCCGCCCGCGACGAGCGCGCCCTGCGTGAGACCCTCGGCTACGGCGTGCTGACCGGCCTGGGCGTCACCGCGCCCAAGCCGGCGCCCGGCGAAGGCCAGCAGGTGCGTGTGGCCGCCGGCCTGGCGCTGATGCCCGACGGCCACCTGGTGGGCGTGCCCACCGACCAGTGCGCCAACCTGCAGACCTGGCTGGACGCCGAGAAGGCTCGCGACGCCGGCACCGCGCTCAACGAGACGGCCTATGTGCTGCTGCGCTTCGCCGAGGCCAGCGACTCGCCGGTGCCCATCCCCGGCGAGCCCTGCCGCGACGAGAGCGAGCTGAGTGCCGACGCGCGCATCGTCGACGGCTTCGCGCTGGACTTCGCCTGGGCGCCGCCCAACGCCAGCGAAGACCTGGCGCTGCGCGCCGTCGTCGCGTGGATACGCGGCATCAAGGTGCGGCCCGCGGCGCCTGTCGGGCAGACGCTGGCCAGCTTCCAGGCCGATGTGGACACGGGCCTGCGCGCGGCCATCGAGGCCGCCTGGGGCGACAACCTCGGCGCCACCGATGTGCCTCAGCCCGCCGCCGCCACGCCGGCGCTGCCCACGCCCAGCAGCGTGCCCGCGCTGCCGGCGCCGCCGCGGCAGCTGGTGATCCCGCGCGCCGAGCTGGCTGCCTACTACGCCGCCGCGTTCGAGGTCTGGACGCGGCTGCTGCGCAGCGACTTCATGGCCCACCACGGCCCGGTGCCCAAGGCCAAGCCCACCGCCGAGCGGGCGCTGCTGCTGGCCGCCATCGACGTGAAGCCCGGTGCCGACGGCACGCGTGCCGTGCGCATGCTGGGCCGGCCGCAGCTGCTGCACCTGCGCCTGCTGCAGGAATGGCTGCTGCGCGACGGCAGCCAGGACGCGCCGCGCGAGGCCCACTACCTGCTCGGCAAGGGCGACCCCGAGCTGGACCATGCGCAGGACCTGCTGGCCGACTTCGCCGCGCGCAACCATGCGATGACGCGCATCGACATCGTGCCCGACACCACCGACGGCGGCAGCGGCAACAAGGCCAAGCTCGTGCCGGCCGTCAAGTGGCCGGGCGGCGGTGGCGGCGGCGGGCCCGACTATTACGGCCCCGGCATGACGCAGCCCATCCCCGTGGCCGACGGTGGCACCGGCCAGGCCACGGGCCCGCAGACCGGCCAGCTGCTGGTGGGCCGCGCCGCGGCGGGCCCGGCCGCGGTGGCGCGCTTCGAGCTGGGCCGGCTGACGGGCGCGCCTGTGCCCAAGCCGGCGGGCACCACCACCAACATCGTCGTCGACGACAGCAGCGCCGCGCCGTCCATCCGGCTCGACACCATCCAGGACATCGGCCCCGGCGCCAGCCCGGCGTTCGCCAGCCTGACGCTGACCGGCGACCTCAGCGTCGACGGCGACGCGTGGGTGAAGCAGACCCTCACCGTCGACGGCACGCTGACGCTGGGCGCGCCGCACAACAGCCTGCTGGCCACCGACGACACGGGCGTCGTCGTCGCGGCGCGCGGCTGGGACGGCGACGAGAAGGCGCTGGCCGGCCAGCCCAACCCGCCCTATGCCTACCTGCCTGGCCAGCCGGCGCCGGTGCGCATCGAGGACGGCGGCACCGGCCTGCAGCAGCGCCCGCGCCAGCTGCAGGTGCTGGTGGGCGTGGAGACCAAGGCGCAGGCCGTGCGCGGCGAGGGCGGGGACTATGTGCTCGCGTCGCTGGTGGCGGGCAAGAACGTGTCGCTGGCGCTGACGCAGCAGCGCCCCACGGAGACTGGCCCGGGCGGCTGGCGGCTCACCGTCGATGCCAGCGGCGGCGGCGAGGCCACACGCGTCGTCGCGGCCGGCAACGCGTCCAGCCCCGCGAACCTGACGGCGGTGACGGACGGCAGCGTCGTCACCATCGACAGCGTGCAGCCGCTGCACACCGCCGCCGCGCCCACATTTGCCGCGCTGGCGCTGACGCGCCCGCCCAGCAGCGAGGCGCCCGACGCGATGCTGGGCTGGCGCAAGAAGGACGGCCAGCTGGTGCTGACGGCCGGCACCGCCCCGGCCGCCGACGTGACCCGCTGGCCCATGCGCTACGTGCTCAAGCCCGAGGAGCTGGTCTACCGCACCGGCGACATGGTGCTGGCCGTGCTGGTGGCCGGCGTGCTGGACCTGCCCGACCCCCGCAAGGACGGGCTGGGCGACGGCCACATCCTGGTGCTCAGCAACGTGGCGGCCGAGCGGCTGTCGGTGCGCGGCGTGACGGTGGGCACCGACGGCACGTCGCTCACCGTGGCGCGCGGGCAGAGCGTGACGCTGGTGTCGGCGGCCGGGCTGCCGGTGCCGGGCTGGCTGATCATCGGCCGGAGCTGATGCCATGGCCACCGTGCTCAATGCCCGCCTCAACCAGGTCGTCGGCGTGGCCGGCGAGCCGCGCAGCTTCTTCTTCAACGGCCGCCTGCTCAGCGCCGAAGACCTGACCCGCGAGCAGGCCGCCCGCGACGACGCCGAGCGCCGCCTGGCCCGGCTGATGGGCTGCGGCGTGGCCGAGGGTCTCACCGTCTCGCGCGGCACCGGCAGCGTGCTGCGCATCGGCGCGGGGCTGGGCGTCACGCCGTCGGGCGCCGTCATCGCCATCGGCAACCTGGACCTGGACCTCAGCAGCGCCGGCCGCGGCGCGTCGTTCAGCGGCTTCGGCGGCTGCGCGGCCAGCCTGGCCGAGGGCCAGCCGCTGGCCGGCGTCTACCTGCTGACGCTGACGCCCGCGTGGAGCGGTCAGGGCCGCGCGCCCACGCTGCTGGGCGAGGTGGGGGCCTGCAACCGCCGCACGCAGCAGCCGGCCGTGCGCGCGCGGCTGGTGGAGGTGCAGGCGCCGCCGGGGCTGGGCGTGGCGTCGGTGCGCAACGAGCTGGCCGTGGCTCTGCTGTCGCCGGGCCAGGGGCTGGCCGCCGTGCCCGAGGGCAGCCGCGTGGGCTGGTGGATGCGCCAGCGCATCGGCAACGGCGCGGCGGCGCCGGGGCTGTCGGCCGACGAGCTGCCGCTGGCGCTGCTGCAGATCAACGCCAGCGCGGAGCCGCTGTGGATAGACACCGACAGCGCCCGCCGCCGCCTCAGCCCCCCGCCCGGCGGCACCGGCGACGCGATGTGGCCGCAGTCCTGGGCCGTGGAGATGCAGGCCTTTGCCGCGCAGCTGCTGGCCGAGCTGCAGGGCGGCGCCAAGCCCGGCGCCTTCGTGTGGCTGCCGCCCACGCTGCCGCTGACGCCGGCGCAGCTGGTGCTGCTGCATGCCGCGGTGCCCGAGGTGCCCAAGGACGCGGACGAGGTGCTGACCCGCGCCCGCTTCGCCCGCGCCCTCATCGAGGGCTGGGAGGACCAGCCGGTGCGCCCGGCCGAGGCCAGCTTCTACGTCGCGCAGCTGGACGGCCACCCCGAGCGGCTGCTGCTGCGCGCCGCGGTGCTGGACAACCGCCGTGCGCTGGCCCCGGCGGGCCGCGGCGAGCGCACGTCGCCCAAGGTCGCGTCGGCCGCGGCGCGCATCCTCGCGGCCGGCCGCCGCGGCGGCGAGCGCGGGCCGGGCCAGGACGAACTGGCCGTCGCCGCGTCGGCGCTGACGCAGGCGCCCGACAAGAAAAGGCGTTAGCCATGCCCGCCCGCCTCGCCATCCACCGCCTCAGCGCCCGCACACCCGCGCGCGCGCAGCCGGTGGCGGCGCGGCTGGCGCTGCAGGCGCTGGGCGCCGACCTCGAAGACGCCGTGCCGCGCGGCCTGCCGCCGCAGGCGCTGTTGTGGCTGCGCCGGCTGCGGCTGCAGGCGCCCGAGGCGGCGCTGCTGCGCCCCGCGCCGGGCGCATGGCGGCAGGACTGGATTGCCGCCGGCCGCGAGCAGCTGGACGCCGCGCTGGCCCAGGCCGCCCGCCCGGCGCTGGGCGCCGTGCCGGACTCGGCCCCCGCCGTGCTGTTTGCCGATGCGGCCGAGATGCTGGCCTGCCTGGCGCTCGCCGCGCAGCGCGGGCAGCTGGACCGCTGGTGGTGGCGCGGCCTGCTGGCGCGGGCCTGGCCGCAGTGGCAGCCGGCCTGGGCGGCGCGGCCCGAGGCGCAGGCAGCGGCGCAGCGGCTGCTGGCGCGGGTGGGGCAGGGCAGGCCGGTCGGCATGCCGTGGGATGAGCTGCAGCCGGCGCCCGCCGCGGCGGCACCGGTGCGGCCAGCGCGAGCCGTCGAGTTGGCGACGGCCGGCCAGCCGGTGACCGTCGCGCCGGTGGATGCGCGCGCCGTGCCGCCGCCTTCGGCGCCGCCGACGGTACGCGCCGGCTCATCGCGCACCGCCGCCCGCGCTGCACGCGCGGCGTGGCTCCGCGAGCCGCAGGCTCCGGTGCCGGCCGTCGAGCCGCCTGTCGCCGATGTCGGCGGGTTTGAAGCGCGACGGGCGTCCACGGCGGCGCCGCTGCAGCCCGGGCCGCATGAGGGCGAGGGGCTGGCCGACCTGCTGGGCCCACGGCAGCCACCGGCCGCGCCAGCCGCAACCCCGCCTCCACCCGCGGCGGTCACCGCGCCAGCGTGGGCGCCGCCCGGCGGGC
>JAYSCT010000062.1:3933-28399 GCA_041914785.1 Roseateles sp. | reverse complement strand
CCCAGGGCAGCAGGTAGCCCATGAAGGCTTCGGCCATCAGGCACAGGAAGATCGCACAGCCGAAGATCCAGACCAGTTCGCGCGGCTTGCGGTAGCTGCCGTAGATCAGGCCGCGGAACATGTGCAGGTAGACGACCACGAAGAAGGCCGAGGCGCCGGTGCTGTGCATGTAGCGGATCAGCCAGCCCCAGGGCACGTCGCGCATGATGTACTCGACGGACGCGAAGGCCAGCGCCGCGTCCGGCTTGTAGTGCATCACGAGGAAGATGCCGGTGACGATCTGGATCACCAGCACCAGCAGCGCCAGCGAGCCGAAGATGTACCACCAGTTGAAGTTCTTCGGCGCGTAGTACTCCGACATGTGGACCTTGTAGGCGTCGAACGCGGTCGGGAACCGGTTCTCCAGCCAGGTCATGGTCTTCACGCCGACCGAGGCGCCCGCGGGCGCTTCCTTGAATTCAGCCATGTGTCGTCCCGGATGTTCTAGTTAGGCCTTCTTGTCCTCGCCGATCAGCAGCTTGGCGTCGGAGAGGTACATGTGGGGGGGCACTTCGAGGTTGTCGGGCGCCGGCTTGTTCTTGAAGACGCGGCCGGCCATGTCGAAGGTCGAGCCGTGGCAGGGGCACAGGAAGCCGCCGTTCCAGTCGTCCGGCAGCGAGGGCTGGGGACCGGATGCGAACTTGTCGCTCGGCGAGCAGCCCAGGTGCGAGCAGATGCCCACGACAACGAGGTACTCGGGCTTGATGGAGCGCGCTTCGTTCTTCGCGTACTCCGGGATGGGGAAGGCCTTGCGATCAGAGTTCGGATCGGCCAGCTGGCTGTCGTTCTTCTTGAGGGCCTCGATCTGCTCCGGCGTGCGGCGGACGATCCAGACCGGCTTGCCGCGCCATTCCACCGTGAGCTTCTCGCCCGGCTTGATGCCGGAGATGTCCACCTCGACCGGTGCACCAGCAGCCTTGGCGCGTTCGCTCGGTGCAAAGGTGCTGACGAAGGGCACGGCCGTTGCGACGCCACCCACGGCACCCGCACAACCGGTTGCGATCAACCAGGTCCGCTTGCCTTGGTCCACTTGCTGGTCACTCATGAGGGTCCTCTAAAGAGACTTCTGATCAGGGGCAGCCGGGGATTCTAGCGGACGAGAATTCGCGCTCCGGACCTGCGACACTGGGGAAAGAACGCAGGTTTACCCGCCTTCTGACCCCGCAGGCTTGGCGCCAAGATGGCGTCAACACTTTTTTTGACCCCCATCAGGAGTTCTGCATGAGTTTCTTCTCCGAATTCAAGGAGTTCGCCGTCAAAGGCAATGTCATCGACCTGGCGGTCGGTGTGATCATCGGCGGCGCCTTCGGCAAGATCGTCGACTCCCTGGTTGGCGACGTCATCATGCCGGTCGTCAGCAAGATCTTCGGGGGGCTGGACTTCAGCAACTACTTCATCCCGCTGTCGGGCCAGACGGCCGCGACGCTGGCCGAGGCCAAGAAGGAAGGCGCCGTGCTGGCCTATGGCAGCTTCCTGACGGTGTCGCTGAACTTCATCATCCTGGCCTTCGTCATCTTCCTGATGATCAAGCAGATCAACCGCCTCAAGCGCAGCGAGCCGGCGCCAGCCCCGGCCGAGCCGCCGCCCACGCCGGAAGACATCCAGCTGCTGCGCGAAATCCGTGACTCGCTGAAGCGCTGAAAAACTGGCTCCTGCGCGCCACGCCCGGTAAGCAATGGTTACCGGGCTTTGTTTTGCAACGGATTTGGCGCCCTGCTGAAAACCCGACCCTGTTGCAGGCGCGATACTTTCGGCGCTGCTTGTGCCAATTTCTAGATGAACGCGCCCGAGATACGCCTGAATCCGCACCTCGAAGCTTCGCTGACCCGCATCCGCCTCGCGGGTGAGCAGGCGGCGGAGCGCTGCGCGGAAGGCTTGGGACTGTCAGCGCTGTCGGCGGGCCAGGTCAAGCGGCGCGACGCGCTGCTCGCGGCCCAGTTCATCTTCCGCCAGCAGCAGGGCACGTTCTCGCAGCGCTTCCTGCAGAGCCTGCGCCGCCAGGTGTCGGCCGAGCAGTCCGACACCAAGCCGGCCGCCGCCCCCACGGCCAAGAAGGACTGGGGCGAGCTCTCGCTGATGGACGACGACCAGGTCAACAACCTCGTCGCCGCCGACCGCATCGGGCTGGCCATCGGCCACCACAGTGAATGGGAGCTGCGGGAGGTCGAGTCCTACATCTCGGGCATCCAGGTCGGCGAGCGCAATCCGCTGCGGCCCGAGCTGATCGGGCAGGCGCTGCTGGATGCCGTGCAGGCCATCACCGACGACCCGCTGACGCGCCAGACGCTGACCGACGAGCTGACCCGCTCGCTGGCGCAGGAGATGCGCAGTTGCTATGCCGACATCGCCGAGCTGCTGCGCTCGCGCGGGCTGCGGCCGCAGGACCTGCGCGTGCGCGCGACGCCCGACAGCGTGTCCCGACACGGCTCCCTGAGCGGCACCAGCCAGCTGGGCGACCTGGACAGCAGCCATGGCGGCATGTCCACGCGTGGCGGCGGGTATGGCGGCTACGGCGGCTCGGGCCACGGCGGCCTGGGGCAACCCGGCGGCCGCAGCGGTTTTGGCGGTGGCGGCGCAGGCTTCGGCGGGGGCAGCGGCTTCGGCGGCCGCGGTGGCGGCGGCATCGGCCGCGTCGACCCGCAGATGATGGACCTGCTGCGCCGCCTGGCCCAGGCGCCGGTGGCCTACGACAGCTATGACAGCGGGCCCTCCAGCCGCATGGGGCTGGACACGCTGTCCGGCGAGCCCAGCGCCTGGGGGCAGATGCCGCTGCCGACCAACCTGATCCACCAGCACCGGGACGAGCTGCGCCAGGCCGCCACGGGCCGGCTGGACCACATGGTCATCGACGTCGTCAGCAGCCTGTTCGACCAGATCCTGTCCGACCCCAAGGTGCCGCCGCAGATGGCGCGCCTGCTGGCCCGCCTGCAGCTGCCCGTGCTGCGCGTGGCGCTGGGCGACGAGACCTTCTTCTCGTCGCGCCGCCACCCGGTGCGCCAGTTCGTCAACCGGCTGGCGTCGCTGGCCTGCGCGTTCGACGACTTCAGCGAAGACCCGGGCCGCGCCTTCCTGTCCCACGTGCGCGACATCGTGCAGGAAGTGGCCCAGGGCGACTTCGACCGCATGGACGTCTACACGTCCAAACTGGACGACCTGGAATCCTTCATCGCCGAGCAGGCCCGCGTCACGCTGAAGGCCTCGGGCGACGCCGCGGCCGTCGTCGAGCGCCGCGAGACCGACCTGCGCCTGCAGCAGCGCTACGCGCTGCTGCTGCAGCAGCAGCTGGCCAAGGTGCCGATGCAGGAGTTCCTGCGCAGCTTCCTGGCGGGCGTGTGGAGCCAGGCCATCGTGCTGGCCTCGCGCGAGGGCGCGCCGGAGCGCGCGCTGCGGCTGCGCCAGCTGGGCCGCAGCCTGGTCATGAGCGTGCAGCCCAAGGGCGGCACCGCGGCCCGGGCCGATTTCCTGCGCGAGCTGCCCAACCTGATGCGCACCCTCAACGAGGGGCTGGACCTGATCCGCTGGCCCGACGGTCCGCGCAAGGACTTCTTCGGCGCGCTGCTGCCGGCGCATGCGGAGTCGCTGAAGGGCCAGGCGCCCAGCGCGCTGGACACCAACCTGCTCATCAAGCAGTTGGACCAGATCTTCGGCGTGCCGCCGCCCGCCGAGGGCGACCTGGCCAAGCCGATCGCCGGCGAGACGCTGCCCGGCGAGCTGGATGCCAGCCAACGCCTGACGCCCGCCGAGGCCAAGAGCCTGGGGCTGGTGGAAGACGCCATCGTCGACTGGAACGGCGAGCTGGACCTGGACCTGTCCGGCAACGACGCCGCGGCCGCCGCGGAGCCGCTGCAGGCGGTGGACATCTCCATCGACGGCCTGCCCGCCGCCGAAGCCGCCTCGGAACCCGGCACCGGCGCGCTGCTGGTGGACCACATGCAGCTGGGCTTCGCCTACCAGATGCACACCGGCACCGAGTGGCAGAAGGTGCGGCTGGCCCACATCAGCGCGGGCCGCAGCTTCTTCATCTTCACGCACGGCAACCGCCACCAGGAAACGGTGACGATGACGGCCCGCATGCTGAAGAAGCTGTGCGAGGCCGGCCGCATGCGCACCTACGAGACGGCCCACCTGCTGGAGCGCGCCACGGCCCGGGCGCGCGCGCAGCTGGCCGCCCTCACACCGGCGCGCTGAAGTGATGCCCCTCGTCCAGCCTCGCCGCGCTGAACGCGCGCGAGTCTGACCGGTCCCCCGCGGGGACGGCGATGCATGCGGCATCGAGCCGCATGCACATCGCCATTGCGGGCCGGCTCGGGAGCGGCCCAGCGCTCGGCCCGGAATACTCCAACGCCAGGCTCTCAGGCACTTAGCCGCCTGGCCATCGCCAGCGCCGCCGCCAGGCTGGCCGGGTCGGCGATGCCGCGGCCGGCGATGTCGAACGCGGTGCCGTGGTCGGGGCTGGTGCGCACGAAGGGCAGGCCCAGCGTCACGTTGACGCCCTGCTCCACGCCCAGGTACTTCACCGGGATCAGCCCGTGGTCGTGCGTCATCGCGACGACGACGTCGAACTCGCCGCGGCGCGCGCGCATGAAGACCGTGTCGGGCGCGTAGGGGCCCGTCGCGTCCAGGCCCGCGGCCCGCGCGTCGGCGATGGCCGGCGCGATGTGGTGGATCTCCTCGTCGCCGAACAGCCCGCCCTCGCCCGCGTGCGGGTTCAGGCCGGCCACGGCGATGCGTGGTGCGGCGATGCCCATCAGCCGCAGCGCGGCGCCGGTGATGCGCAGCGTCTCCAGCACCGCCTCGCGCGTGACGCGGGCGATGGCGTCGCGCAGCGAGCAGTGGATGGTGACCAGCACCGTGCGCAGCTCCTCGTTGGCCAGCATCATGCGCACCGGCACGCCGCCGGCCAGCGCCTGCAGCATCTCGGTGTGGCCCGGGTAGGGCGAGCCGGCCGCGTGCAGCGCCTCCTTGTGGATGGGTGCCGTGACCAGCGCCCGCGCGCGACCGGCCTGGATCAGCGCCACCGCCGCCTCGATGCAGCGCGCCGCCGCGGCACCGGCGCGAGCGTCCACGCGGCCCAGCGGCACGTCGGCCAGGCCGGCCGGCAGCCCTGGCGGCTGCCACACGGGCAGGCAGCGTGGCGGCACGCGCGCCGCGTCCTCGAGGGCCTGCAGTTCCGCGACCGCCAGGCCGCCGCCGGTGGCCGCCACGGCGCGCCGCAGCACGGCCACATCGCCAACGACGACAGCATCGCGCGGCGCGTCGCGGCGCCACAGGCTGGCGATGATCTCGGGGCCGATGCCGCAGGCATCGCCCATGCTGATGACGACGGGGCGGGGCGCGGGGGTGACGAGGCTCATGCGGCATTCTTTCATCACGCCCCGGGGCAAACTGGCAGACTGCGCGACCACCCAGCCCCGTCGAGGAGATTGCCTTGCGCCGCCTGATCGCCGCCGTTCTTGCCCTCGCGCTGCCCTGCGCGGCGCTGGCCAACGACGCTCGCACCTCGCTGCGGGCGCTGTTCGACGAGGCCTGGGAGGCCGAGCTGCGCGCGGCGCCCGAGATGGCCAGCCTGCGCGGCGACCTGCGTTTCAACGACCGGCTCACCGACCGCTCCGCCACCGCCCTCGCCACGCGCGACGCGTTCGCCCGCGACATGCTGGCCCGCGCGCGGGCCGTCGATGCCGCGCCGCTGGGAGACGCCGACCGGCTGTCGCTGGCGCTGTTCGTCCATCGCTACCAGCAGGACGTGGCGCTGCAGGCCCACCCCGGCTGGCTCACGCTGACGCTGGGCACGCTGGGCGGCGCGCAGTCGGCGCTGGCCGGCCTGGCGCGCAACGTGCCGGTGGGCAACGAGGCGCAGGTGAAGCAGTGGCTGGCGCGGCTGGCGGCCTACCCGGAGCGGGTGGACCAGGAGATCGCCATCCTGCGGCAAGGCCTGGCCCTGGGCTGGGTCACGGCGAAGCCGGTGCTCGCGCGCGCCATCGCGCAGATCGAGGGCCAGCTGCCCGACGACGTCACCAGGAGCCCCATCTACGAGCCCTTCACGCGCATGACCGTGGATGCCGGCGCCCGGGCCGCGCTGCAGGCCCAGGGCCAGGCGGCGTTGCGCGAGCAGGTCTACCCGGCCCAGCGCCGGCTGCTGGCCGTGCTGAAGGACGAGCTGGCGCCCAAGGCGCCCGAGAGCGGCTCGATGGCCAGCTACCCGGGCGGCGACAAGGCCTACGAGGCCTTGATCCTGCGCCACGTGACGCTGCCGCTGACGGCCGCCGACATCCACGCCACCGGCCTGCGCGAGGTGGCGCGCCTGCGCGCCGACATGGACAAGGTGCGCGCCGAGGCCGGCTTCGACGGCGATCTCGCGGCGTTCAAGAAGTTCCTCTACAGCGAGCCGCGCTTCTTCAACCAGACCGCCGACGAGCTGCTGGACGGCTACCGCGCCATCGCCAAGCGCATCGACCCCGAACTGCCCAAGCTGTTCACGCAGCTGCCGCGCTCGCCCTACGGCATCCGCGCGATGCCGGCCTACACCGGCGAGGGCGCGGCCGACAACTACAACGGCCCGGCGCTGGACGGCACGACACCCGGCTGGTTCAACGCCAACGCCATCGCGTTCAAGCGCCGGCCCAAGTGGGCGATGGAGACACTGGTGGCGCACGAGACCGTGCCGGGCCACCACCTGCAGATCTCCCGCCAGGTGGAGCTGGCCGACCTGCCCGCGTTCCGCCGCCAGTCGCAGTACTCGGTGTTCAGCGAGGGCTGGGCGCTGTATGCCGAGACGCTGGGCCCGCAGCTGGGCCTGTACCGCGACCCCTACACCCGCTTCGGCCACCTGCAGGCGCAGATGTTCCGCGCCGCGAGGCTGGTGGTGGACACCGGCCTGCATGCGCTGGGCTGGCCGCGCGACAAGGCCATCGCCTACATGATCGAGCAGACCGGCCACGATGCCACCTTCATGACGGCCGAGGTGGACCGCTACCTCGCCCAGCCCGGCCAGGCCCTCAGCTACATGATGGGCAAGCTCAAGATCCAGGAACTGCGCGCCCGCGCCGAGGCGCAGCTCGGCCCCAAGTTCGACCCGCGCCGCTTCCACATGGCCGTCCTCGACCAGGGCGCCATGCCGCTGCCGCTGCTGGAGCAACGCATCACCACGTGGATTGCCACGGAGAAAGCCCGTTCATGACCTATCCCATCGGTACCCCCGGCCAGCCCTGGGGCGACACGGAGATCGCCGCCTGGCGCGCACGTGTCGTCAAACAGCGCCGCTACGCCGACGACGTGCTGGCGGCTGTCGAGCCGCTGCGCGCCGACTTCGACGTCAGCGAGTACGGCGCGCTGGACTACGACGGCGAGCGCTTCCCACTCGTCGCCGTGCGCAGCCGCGGCTGGCGCGAGAGCCTGCCGACGCTGGTCGTCACCGGCGGCGTGCATGGCTACGAGACCAGCGGCGTGCTGGGCGCGTTGCAGTTCCTGCGCGCGCACGGCCTGGAGACGGCCGGCCGCGCCAACCTGCTCGTCGTGCCCTGCGTCAGCCCCTGGGCCTGGGAGCGCATCCAGCGCTGGAACCGCGACGCGCAGGACCCCAACCGCAACTTCCGCCCCGGCAGTCCGGCAGGCGAGTCGGCCGCGCTGGTGTCGCTGCTGGCCCCGCTGCGCGGCCGCGTGCTGATGCACATCGACCTGCACGAGACGACGGACAGCGACGAGGCCGAGTTCCGCCCCGCGCTGGCGGCGCGCGACGGCGTGCCGTTCGAGCCCGACGTCGTGCCGGATGGTTTCTATCTGGTCGACGACGACGACCAGCCGCAGCCCGAGTTCCAGCGCGCCGTCATCGACGCGGTCGCGCAGGTCACCCACATCGCGCCGCCCGACGCGCACGGCCACATCATCGGCTGCCCGCTGCAGTCGCCCGGCGTCATCAGCTTCGCCGTCTCGAAGAAGGGCCTGTGCGCGGCCATCACGGGCGCGCGCTTCAGCACGACGACGGAGGTCTACCCCGACAGCCCGCGCACGACGCCCGAGCAGTGCGTGCAGGCGCAGGTCACGGCGGTGCGCGCAGCCATCGGCTACGCGCTGGCGAACGCCTAGGCGGGGTTGGGGACGTCGATGAAGCGCACGTCCAGCCCCAGCTCGGCGGCGACGCGCTCGCCGACGCCCTGCACGCCGTAGCGCTCCGTGGCGTGGTGGCCGGCGGCGATGAAGGCCACGCCGGTCTCGCGGGCGTAGTGCGCCTGCGGCTCGGAGATCTCGCCGGTGATGAACACGTCGGCACCGGCGGCGATGGCCGCCTCGAAGTAGCCCTGTGCGCCGCCCGTGCACCAGGCCACGCGGCGCAGCGGCCGGCCGTCGCCGGGCACCGCGGTCACGTCGCGGCCGGTCAGCGTGCGCAGCTGGGTGGCCACCGCGTCCAGCGACGTCGGCGCGACGGCGGCCGTGAAGCCCAGGTCCTGGTCGCCGAAGCGGCCGTCCGCCGCCCAGCCCAGGCGCTGGCCGAGCTGCGCGTTGTTGCCCAGCTCGGGGTGGGCGTCCAGCGGCAGGTGGTAGGCGAACAGGTTGATGTCGTGCTGGATCAGGCGCGCCAGGCGCTGCTTCATCCAGCCCGTCACGCGGCCGTCCTGGCCGCGCCAGAACAGGCCGTGGTGCACGAGGATGGCATCGGCCCGCGCCTCGATGGCGGCGTCGATCAGCGCCAGGCTGGCGGTGACCCCGCAGACCAGCCGGTTGACCTCGGCGCGGCCCTCGACCTGCAGACCGTTCGGCCCATAATCCTTGAACCGTGTGGGCTCCAGCCAGTGGTTGAGCTGGCGTTCCAGCGCGGCGCGATCGGTCATGGGGTGATGAAGTGTTGAAGCGGCTCTGGCTGATTTTCGCGCAGGCGGTCACGGTGGTGCTGGCCGCCCTGTTCGTCGTGGCCACGTTGAAGCCGCAGTGGCTGCAGCAGCAGCGCCCGCTGCCGAAGGCGGTCACGGCGCAGACGGCCCAGCAGATCGCGCTGCCCGCGTCGCCGCCGGCGTCGGTGGTGCGCGCTGGGTTTGCACAGGCGGCCCGGGCGGCGTCGCCCGCCGTCGTCAGCATCACGGCGCGCAAGGCATCGGCGCCGGGGGACGGCCAGGCGCGCGACTCGCTGTTCGGCTTCCCGTTCGGCCCGCGCATGCCACCGGGCCATCCTCAGCGGGGCCTGGGGTCGGGCGTCATCATCTCGGCCGACGGCGTGCTGTTGACGAACAACCATGTGGTCGAGGGCGCCTCGGACATCGAGGTCCAGCTCGCCGACGGCCGCCAGGCCCGCGCGACGCTGATCGGCACCGACCCCGAGACCGACATCGCGGTGCTCAAGATCGACCTGCCCGACCTGCCCGCCGTCGGCCTGGGCGACGCCGCCAGCCTGCAGGTGGGCGACGTGGTGCTGGCCATCGGCAACCCGTTCAACGTGGGCCAGACGGTCACGTCGGGCATCGTGTCCGCGCTGGGGCGCAACCAGCTGGGCATCAACCCGTTCGAGAACTTCATCCAGACCGACGCGGCCATCAACCCCGGCAACTCGGGCGGTGCGCTGGTGGACGCCGATGGCCGGCTGGTGGGCATCAACACGGCCATCTTCTCGCGCGGCGGCGGCTCGCTGGGCATCGGCTTCGCCATTCCCGTCGACATGGCGCGCCAGGTGGCGGCCACCATCCTGAAGGACGGCGAGGTCGTGCGGGGCTACATCGGCGTGCAGACGCGGGAGCTGACCGCCGAGTTGGCCGAGGCCCTGAAGCTGGGCGACGGCAAGGGCGTGCTGGTGGGCGGCGTCGTCAACGACGCGCCGGCAGGCAAGGCGGGCATCAAGCCGGGTGACGTGCTGACCCGCATCGGTGCGCATCAGGTCGCGTCACCAGCCGAGCTGCTGGCCAGCGTCGCGGCGCTGAAGCCGGGCAGTCAGGTCGAGGTGGGCGTGCAGCGCGGCGGCAAGGCGATGAGCTTTGCCGTCACGGTGGCCCAGCGGGAGCGGCTCAGGCCTCAGCGCGCGTCCGACGACGACTGATCGTCGCGGTCTTCCGGCGGCGTGGTGGCGCGGATGAAGTGCGTGGCCGCGAACAGGCCCAGCTCGTAGAGCAGGCACATCGGGATGGCCAGCGCCAGCTGCGACACGATGTCCGGCGGCGTGATGACGGCCGCGATGATGAAGGCCACGACAATGAAGTAGCCGCGCCATTCGCGCAGCTTTTCCACCGACACGATGCCCATGCGCGCCAGCACGACGACGACCACCGGCACCTCGAACGCGGCGCCGAAGGCGATGAACATGTTCATGACGAAGCCGAGGTAGGCCTCGATGTCCGGCGCCGCCGTGATGCTCTTGGGCGCAAAGCTCTGGATGAACTTGAAGACCTGGCCGAAGACGAAGAAGTAGCAGAACGCGACGCCGGCGAAGAACAGCAGCGTGCTGGACACCACCAGCGGCATCACCAGCCGCTTCTCGTGCGAGTACAGCCCCGGCGCGATGAAGGCCCAGGCCTGGTACAGCACCACCGGCAGCGCCAGCAAGAAGCCGGCCAGCATCGTGATCTTGATGGGCACGAAGAACGGCGCGATGACGTTGGTCGCGATCATCTTCGTGCCTTCGGGCAGGTTGGCCACCAGCGGCGCGGCCAGCAGGTCGTACAGGTGGCCGGGGCCGGGGTACAGGCACAGCGCGCCGAAGCAGACGGCGATCGCGATGACGGCGCGCAGCAGCCGGTCGCGCAGCTCCATCAGATGAGAAACGAAAGGCTGCTCGGTGCCGGCCAGCTCGTCGCGGTCGGGCTTCTGGAAGGAGCTCATGTCGATAGTTCCTTGGGCTCCTGACGCATCCGGACTTGTTCGGGCCGAGCGCCGGGCCGCCCCCAAGCCGGCCCGTCATGGCGATGTGCTTGCCGGTCAATCCGGCAAGCATCGCCGTCCCCTCGGGGGACCGGCCGAGGTAGGCCTTGGACGAGGGGCATCAAAGTTTTGGACGAAAACGCGCCACGCGGGCGGCGCCGGACTGGGTGTGGCGGCGCACGCCGGCCTTCTGCTTGAACCACAGCGGCGTGGCCCCCCGCTTGAGTCGCCAGTTCTTCTTGGGATGGCGGTACTCGGGCGGCGGCGGGGCGATGCTGTGATAGTCACTGCCGCCGGCGTCGCCGGTGACGTCGCTCCAGGTCTGGTTCAGCGCCTGCGTGGCGGAGTTGACCTCCTGGCGCACGCTCTGCTCGACGTCGCTCACCGCCGTCTGGAACTGGGTCTTCATCTTCTGAAGCTCTTCCAGTTCGATGGAGCGGTTGACCTCGGCCTTGACGTCTGCGACATAGCGCTGCGCCTTGCCCAGCAGGGTGCCCACCGTGCGGGCGACGCGCGGCAGCTTCTCGGGGCCGATGACGATCAACGCCACCGCGCCGATCAGCGCGATCTTGTCAAAGCCGAAGTCCAGCACTCGTCAGGCTCAGGACTTGTGCTTGGCGTCGACGTCGACGGTGTTCGGGTCGTTGGCCTTGCTGGCCGTGACCTGCTGCGGCGGTGCGGCCGGGTCGGCGGTCGAGCCGTCCTTCATGCCGTCCTTGAAACCCTTGACGGCGGCGCCGAGGTCGGAGCCGACATTGCGCAGCTTCTTGGTGCCGAAGATGGCGATGACGACGACGAGAACGATCAGCCAGTGCCAAATACTGAATGAACCCATGATGCTTGCTCCTTGTGGACTGGCTCAAATTCTAGGTGAGGGGGCGCATGGCCCTTGCCATCACCGCGTCATGCGCCGCGGTTAGCTGGGGGCGGATCTCAGCCCTTCAACCACGGGCGCGGGCCGCCCATCACGTGCAGATGCAGGTGGAACACCTCCTGGCCGCCATCATGACCGGTGTTGATGACATGGCGGAAGCCGTTGGTCACGCCCAGCTCCTTCATCAACCGCGGGCCCAGCGTGGTCATCTTGCCCAGCAGCTGGCTCTCGGCCTCGGTCACGTCGGCCATGGAGGCGATGTGGCGCTTGGGGATGATGAGGATGTGGACGGGCGCCCAGGGGTGGATGTCGTGGAAGGCGAGGACGTCCTCGTCCTCGTAGACCTTCTTGCTCGGGATCTGGCCGGCAACGATCTTGCAGAAGAGGCAGTTGGGGTCGTGGGACACGATGGTTTTCCTTGTTCAGACCGGCATGGGCTTGCCGTCGTTCCAGTTCAGGAAGCCGCGCACCAGGCGGTAGACCAGCCACAGCCAGTTGGCGCCCAGGATGACGAAGCCGACCCCGACCCAGATCGTGACCCAGCCGAGGATCGCCCAGGCCAGGCCCCACCAGAAGCTGCGCATCTGCCAGCTGAAGTGGCTGCGGTAGATCGTGCCTTCGGTGTCCCCGGCCTTCAGGTGGTTGATGAGGATGCCGATGAAGGCCGGCAGCCCGGTGAACACGCCAACGGCGTAGAGGATGTAGACGACCAGCGTCAGGCTGCGCAGGCTCTGCAGCCGCTGGCTGTCGACGGCGGGGGTGACTTCGAGGCTCACGGGTTGCATGGCGGGGGGCTTTCGTTCAATCCGGCTTGCGCGCCGCGAATTCCGCGAGGCCGGACAGGCCTTCGCGGCGGGCCAGTTCCTGCAGCACGTCGTCCGGCGTCAGGCCGAAGTGCGCCAGCGCCACCATGCTGTGGAACCACAGGTCGGCCACCTCGTAGACGACCTTTTTCGGGTCGCCGTCCTTGGCGGCCATGACGGTCTCGGTGGCTTCCTCGCCGACCTTCTTCAGGATGCTGTCCAGGCCCTTGTCGAAGAGCTTGGCGACGTAGCTGGTGGAGGGGTCGGCGCCCTTGCGGCTGTCGATGACCGCGCCGACGCGGCGGAGGATGTCGTCACTCATAGATCTTGCTCGGGTCCTTCAGCACGGGTTCGGCGGGGGTCCAGGCGCCGTTCTCCAGCTTCTGGAAGAAACAGCTGTGCCGGCCGGTGTGGCAGGCGATGCCGGGCTCGTGCCCCAGCTGCGTGATGGTCAGCAGCACGACGTCGTTGTCGCAGTCCATGCGGATGCTGTGCACCTGCTGGAAATGGCCGCTCTCCTCGCCCTTGTGCCACAGCTTGTTGCGCGAGCGGCTGAAATACACCGCCTGGCCGCGCTCGGCCGTCAGCGCCAAGGCCTCGCGGTTCATCCACGCGAACATCAGCACATCGCCGGTGCCCTGCTCCTGGGCGATCACGGGCACCAGGCCACGGTCATCCCACTTCACTTCGTCCAACCAGTTCATCGCTTCAGTCTAGGTGAGTGGGGCCGGTGTGTTGACGCTCTTCGGCAAACCACTGCAGCACGGGGATGGTGCCCGGCAGCACGGGCTTGACCTGCACCGGCAACTGGCCCCAAGCCATCTGCTGGCCCTCGAGCATCTGGAACTTGCCGGTCCAGTCGTAGACCTTGCAGAAGTTCAGCCGCACGCGGGCGTGGGGGTAGTCCATGACCAGCACCTGCCACGGGTGGGCGGCACCGATCTGGATGCCGATCTCCTCGCGCAGCTCGCGGGCCAGCGCCTGCTCGACGGACTCGCCCGCCTCGACCTTGCCGCCCGGGAATTCCCAGTAGCCGGCGTAGACCTTGCCCTCGGGGCGGGAGGTCAGCAGGAAGCGGCCTTCGCGCCCGGCCGCGTCGCGCTCGACGAGCACGCCCACGGCCACTTCCACTGGCACGCGTTCGGCGTCAGACATGGTCCAGCCCCTCCGGTGCCTGGCCATCCTCGCCGAGGCGCTGCGCGGGCTCCGCATGGCCGACGGCCCTGCGGCCGGCGCGGTCACGTGCGAACTGGAAGGCCACGCGGCCCGAGCGCGAGCCGCGCTCCAGCGCCCAGATCAGCGCCTCCTGGCGCGCCGCGGCTATGGCCGCGTCGTCCAGGCCGAAGTGGCGCAGCCACTGCGCGACGATGGTCAGGTACTCCGCCTGGCTGAACGGGTAGAAGCTGATCCACAGGCCGAAGCGCTCGGACAGCGAGACCTTCTCCTCCACGGCCTCGCCGGGGTGGATCTCGCCGTGCTCGCCGCGCGTGCCGCCGAGGTTGTCGGCCATCTTCTCGGGCAGCAGGTGGCGGCGGTTGCTGGTGGCGTAGATCAGCACGTTGTCGCCTGCCGCGGCCACCGAGCCGTCGAGCACGCTCTTCAGCGCCTTGTAGCTGGCCTCGCCTTCGTCGAAGCTCAAGTCATCGCAGAAAACGACGAAGCGCTCCGGGCGGCCGGCGACCTGGTCGACCAGGTCCGGCAGGTCCACGAGGTCGGCCTTGTCCACCTCGATGAGGCGCAGGCCCTGGCCCGAGAACTCGTTGAGCACCGCCTTGATCAGCGAGCTCTTGCCCGTGCCCTTGGCGCCCGTCAGCAGCACGTTGTTGGCCGGCCGGCCGGCGACGAACTGGGCCGTGTTGCGCAGCAGGCGCTCCTTCTGCGGCTCGACCTCCTTCAGGTCGGACAGCGCGATGCGGCTGATCGCACGCACCGGCTCCAGGCACAGCGCGCCATGGCGGCGACGGGCGCGGAAGGCGGGGGACGCGGCCCAGTCGGGCGGCGTGGCGGCGTGGGGCAGCACGGCTTCGAGCCGGGCCAGCAGGCCCTCGGCGCGGGCCAGCAGGGATTCAAGAGCGGCAGACATGCCGCCAGTGTAGGAGGCGAGCCGTCAGCCGATGACCTTCAGGGCCGCGTCCAGCTGCTCGGTCGGCAGCCGCTTGAAGCCCGAGCGGGCGTAGCGGTGCAGCCGGCCGACGATGAAGCTGATCCACACCGACGCCTGCGCATTGGCCTGCACGGTGGGCGTCAGCGACCCCTGCGCCTCGGCCGCCACGCGCAGCACCTGGCGCAGCGATGACTCGATGCGGTCGAAGAACTGGTTGATGCGCGTCGTCAGCCGCTCGTTCTCGTAGACCAGCGCGTCGCCCACCATGACACGCGCCATGCCGGGGTTCTTCTCGCCGAACTGCAGGATCAGCGCCGCGATGCGCGCCGCCTGGCCCGGCATGGGCTGGGGCACATCGACGACCTGGTGGATGAGCCCGAACACGCTGCTCTCGATGAAGTCGATGAGCGCCTCGAACATCTGCGCCTTGCTGGCGAAGTGGCGGTACAGCGCGGCTTCGCTGACGTCCAGCCGGGCGGCCAGCGCGGCGGTCGTGATGCGGTCGGCGCCGGGCTGCTCCAGCATGCCAGCCAGCACCTGCAGGATCTGCGTGCGCCGCTCGCCGGGCTTGGGGCGCTTCTTGGTGGCGGGGGAAGCGGGAGATGCGGCAGCGGGCTGGTCGGCGTCCATGGCGCCGGATGCTAATCCCGCAGCCAGCCCAGCCGGCGCGCTTCGTAGATCGCCTCGACCTTGGAGCGCACGTGCAGCTTGCGGTAGACGCGCTTCACATAGGTCATGACGGTGTGCGGCGAGACCTGCATGAACTGCGCGATCTCGTCGAACGTGAAGCCCTTGGCCGCCAGGTGCAGCACGCGCGACTCCTGTTCGGACAGCGCGACGACCTCCTCGTCGGCCATCGCCGCGGCCATGGCCTCGGGCGACGGGCCGGTGGACGCCTGCGCCCCTGGCGCCAGGCGCACCAGCAGCCGGCGCGCGATGACGGGGCTGATGGGGCTGCCGCCGGCGCGCAGCGAGCGCAGCTGGCCGGGCAGGTCCAGCGCCAGGCTGTCCTTGAGCAGGTAGCCCGTGGCGCCGGCCTCGATGCTGGCCACCACGTGCTGCTCGTCGCCGAACACCGAGATCACCATGACCTCGCACTGCGGCCGCGTCTGCGCGGCGTGGCGGATCAGCTCGATGCCGCTGCCGCCGGGCAGGTCCAGGTCCACCAGCAGCACGTCGGGCTGGAGCTGGTCGAACATGCGCCGGCCCTGCGGCAGGTCGGGCGCGATGCCCAGCAGCTCGATGTCGGGCACGCTGCCCAGCGCGTGGGTGAAGGCCTCCCGGAAGCGGGCCTGGTCTTCGACGATAAGGACCGAGAACGGGGTCATTGACTCTTCAGATCTTCAAAGGCGCGAAAGGCGTATTGTCGCGGCGAGGATAACCCCAGGTCACACAGGCCTTCCTTCAGAAGTGGGGGGCGCGGGCCAGTTGGGCCAGCGAACGCACGCGCCGGCTGACGTACACCGGTCGGTGCTGCAGGCGCCGGCCATCGGCAGCCAGCCGCGCCCAGCGCTGCATCCAGACCGTCTTCAGCCCCAGGCCGCGGGCGGTTTTCTGGTGGATCAGCGTGTCCTCGACGAGCACGCACTGCTCGGGCCGCAGCTTCAGCCGCGCCATCACGACGCGGAACATGCGCGCATCGGGCTTGGGGCGGGAATCCCCGAACATCTGCATGTCTTCCACGCAGATCAGTCGCTCGAAGACGCCCGTCAGCCCGATGGCGGCCAGCACGCGCTCGGCATAGGCGCGCGGCGCGTTGGTCATCAGCAGCTTGCGCCCGGGCAGGCGGCGCAGCGCGGCCAGGTCGTGGGCATGGCCGTGCAGGTGCGCCTCCAGCCCGGGCAGCTTGTGCGTCTCGTGCAGGAAGTGTGCGGGCTTCACGCCGTGGTGGCGCTGCAGCCCCGTCAGCGTCGCGCCGTAGCGCTGCCAGTAGCGGTTGCGCAGCGTGGCCGCCTCGTCCTCGGTCAACCCCAGGTAGGTGACCATGTAGTCGGACATCGACGCATTCAGCTCCCGGAACGCGCGGTGCGACGCGTTGTGCAGCGTGTCGTCGAGGTCGAACAGCCAGACCTTGTCGCGCAATGTCATCTCAACGGGAGGAGATCATCGTGCCGTAGGCCTGATCCGTGAGGACCTCCAGCAACATCGCGTGCGGCACGCGGCCGTCGATGATGTGCACGGCATTGACGCCGCTCTTGGCCGCGTCGATGGCGCCGGCAATCTTGGGAATCATGCCGCCGCTGATGGTGCCATCGTCCACCAGCTCGTCGATGCGGCGCGGCGTCAGCTCGGTCAGCAGCTGGCCTTCCTTGTCCAGCACGCCGCGGATGTTGGTCAGCATCAGCAGCTTCTCGGCCTGCAGCACGGTGGCCAGCTTGGCGGCGACGACGTCGGCGTTGATGTTGTAGCTCTCGTTCTTCTCGCCGAAGCCGATGGGGCTGACGACGGGGATGAACTGGTCGTCCTGCAGCGCCTTCACGACGGAGGGGTCGATGGAGACGATGTCGCCGACCTGGCCGATGTCGTGCTCCTTGGCCGGGTCGTCCTTGTCCAGCATCTTCAGCTGCTTCGCGCGGATCATGCCGCCGTCACGGCCCGTCAGGCCCACGGCCTTGCCGCCGGCGGCGTTGATGAGGCCCACAATGTCCTGCTGCACCTCGCCGGCCAGCACCCATTCGACGACGCTCATCGTCTCGGCATCCGTCACGCGCATGCCCTGGATGAAGTGGCCCTTCTTGCCCAGCTTGTTCAGCGCGTCCTCGATCTGCGGGCCGCCGCCGTGCACGACCACCGGGTTCAGGCCGACGAGCTTCAGCAGCACGACGTCCTCGGCGAAGTCCTGCTGCAGCTCGGGGTCGGTCATGGCGTTGCCGCCGTACTTGATGACGATGGTCTTGCCGTGGAACTTGCGGATGTAGGGCAGCGCCTGCGACAGGATCTCGGCCTTCTCGCGCGGGGCGATGTGGGCGACGCTGGTGGTGTGGGGGGTGCTCATGCGGGGCTCCGGGAGGAATTCAGGCCATTCTAGGAACGCGCGGCTCAGGCCGGGCCCTTGAACACCCGCCTGCACTGGCGCTTCCAGGCCCAGTGGGCCGACACCGACGCCGTCAGCAGTGCCGCCAGCGCCGCCCAGCCCAGCACGGAGCCCCAGCCGAAACCGGCCGTGCCCCGCTGCAGCCATTCCACGAGGCCCAGCGCGGCGCCCGCGAGCACGAAGACCTGCGCGAAACGCAGCAGCCAGAACTTGACGAGGGTCTTGAGCACGCGGGCTCCCAGCCGGGCGGGGTGACGCGCGCATGCTAGCGACAATGCCGGCGCGGAGGGACCGACGTGATCGCAGTGTTGCAACGGGTGCGCGAGGCGCGCGTGGAAGTGGGGGGCGTGGTGATCGGCGCCATCGGCCAGGGCTTCCTGATGCTGGTCTGCGCCGAGCCGGCAGACAGCGAGGCCACGGCCGAGAAGCTGGTTTCCAAGGTGCTGAAGCTGCGCGTCTTCAGTGACGAAGCCGGCAAGATGAACCGCAGCCTGCAGGACGTGGGCGGCGGGCTGCTCATCGTCAGCCAGTTCACGCTGGCCGCCGACACCTCGGGCGGCAACCGCCCCAGCTTCTCGGGCGCAGCGCCGGCCGAGCAGGGCCGGCGGCTGTACGAGCACACGCTGGCGGTCGCGCGCCGGCAGCACCCGGTCGTCGCCAGCGGCAAGTTCGGCGCCGACATGCAGGTGCACCTCGTCAACGACGGCCCCGTCACCCTCCCGATGCGGGTGACCTAGCCGCCGATGCGCGCCGCCCGCCTCTGGTTGACGCTGCTGGCCGCGGTGCTGCTGCCGCTGCTGGCCGTGTTCGCCGTGCAGGCCGTGCAGCGGCCCGACCCGGCCACGCTGGGCGTGCGCGTGCTGCGCGAGGCGCGGGTGCTGGTCTCCGACGCCGCCACGCCGCCGGCCGGTCTGGCCAGCGCGCCGCTGCGCCGGTTGCCGCTGAGCCGCGCGGCCACCGACACCTCGGCGCTGTGGCTGGCCCTGCCGCTGCCCACCGCGGGCGACCGGCCCGAGAGCCTGGCGCTGACCTACCGCCCCGGCTTGACGGCCTATCTGGACGGCGTGCCGCTGGCCGCCGGCCCGGGCGACGCGGCGGGCACCGGCGAGCGCTTCGTGCTGGGTCACCAGCGCTGGGTGCTGGAGCTGCTGCCGGGCCTGCACCGCCAGCCGGCCGCCCAGGTGCTGCAGCTGCGCCTGGCCGCGCCGGGGCCCAGCGGCGCCGGGCTCGAAGCGCCGCTGCTGGGCCCGCCCGATGCGGTGCAGGCGCTGGACAGCGGCCGCCGCCACTGGCAGCTGCTGCGGGCCGCGACGGCGCTGGGCGGCGTGCTGGTGGCGGCCTTCCTGGCGCTGGTGGCGCGCACGCGGCGCGATGAGCCCCTCTACGCGCTCAGCGCGCTGCACGTGGCGCTGCTGGCGCTGCTGCTCAGCCCCTACGTGCTGCCGGAGCAGCCTCTGCCGTCGCCGTGGTGGCGCATGCTGCTGGACGCCGCCGACCTGGGCGCCAAGCTGCTGCTGGTGGCCATCTGCGCACGGCTGGCGCAGGCCTGGACGCCCGGGGTGCGCCGGCTGCTGTGGGCCGTGACCCTGGTGGGCCTGCCGCTGGACCTGCTCGCCGCGGGGCTGGGCTGGCCGTGGAGCCGCTTCGACCAGCCCTGGCCCTGGTGGGCGCTGGGCTCGCGCGCGCTGCTGTTCGGCCTGGCCTGGCACCTGGCGCTGCGGGCGCTGCGCGAGCGCGCCACGCCGGCCACCTGGGGCACGGCGCTGCTGGTGGGCTTCTCGGCCGGCACCTGGGCCTGGGTGAGCCTGTGCGCGCTGGTGCTGGACCGCCCGGTGGTGGACGCCAACGCGCTGGCCCACGCCGGCTGGGTGGCCTGGGTGGCGCTGCTGCTGCAACGCCATTTCAACGACGGCGCGCGGCGCGAGCGCCAGCTGCGCGAGCGCCTCAGCCTGGAGCTGGAACAGCGCCGCCGCGAGCTGGCCGCGGCCTTCGCGGCGCAAGCCCAGGCCGAGATGGCGCGCGCCGCCAGCGAGCAGCGCCGCCGGCTGCTGCAGGACCTGCACGACGGCCTGGGCGCGCGGCTGCTGAGCGTGCGTCTGCGCGCGCCGGAGCTGGACGCCGCCGCGCTGGGCGACGCGCTGGACGAATGCCTGCTGGAGATGCGCCTGTCGGTCGACACGCTGGCGCAGGACGACGGCGACCTGGGCGTGCTGCTGGGCAGCTGGCGCCAGCGCGTGGAGCCCGTGCTGCACAGCGCCGGCTGCGACATGGACTGGCGCGTGGGCGATGCGCCGCGCCTGCGCTGCCTGCGGGGCAGCGGCGCGCTGGAGCTGGTGCGCGGCCTGCAGGAGCTGACCAGCAACGCGCTGCGCCACGGCCGCGCAAGACAGCTGACGGTGGCCACCGAGATGGACGACCGCGCGGTGACGCTGTGGCTGGTGGATGACGGCGCCGGCCTGGGCGCCGACGCGCGGCTGGGCCAGGGGCGGCGCAGCGTCATGCAGCGGGCCGAGCGGCTGGGCGGCGCCGTCAGCTGGCATTCGCCGCCGCCCGCGCACTGGGCCGGCGCCGGCACGGCCGTGGCCTGGCAGCTGCCGCTCAGCTGATCAGGCCCAGCCGCCGCGCCTGGGCCAGCGCCTGTGTCTTGGAGTGCGCCTGCAGCTTGCGGTAGCAGCGCTTCACGTGCGTGGACACGGTGTTGAGGCTGATGCCCAGCTGGCCGGCGATCTCGTCATACCGGTAGCCGCGCGCGACGGCATCGAGGATCTGCGCCTCGCGTTCGGACAGGGCCACATCCGGCGACACCGCCGGCGCCACAGCCGGCGGCGGTGTCAGGCGGCGCATCAGCTGCCGCGCCAGCACCGGGCTCAGCGGCGCGCCGCCTTCGCGCAGGCTCTGCAGCTGTTCGACGAGGCGATGCGGCTGACCCTGCTTGAGCAGGTAGCCCACGGCGCCCGCGGCGAGCGCGGCCATCACGCTGTCTTCATCACCCAGCGTCGTGACGACAACGACCTCGGTGCCGGGCAGCTCGGCCGCCGCCGCCTCGATGAGGCGCAGCCCGCTGCCCGACGGCAGCTGCAGGTCCACCAGCAGCAGCTCGGGCCGCACGCGGCGCAGCAGCTGCAGGCCGTCGGGCAGGTCGGCCGCGGTGCCCACCAGCTCGAAGCCGTCGGCCTGCATGACGGCCGAGGCCAGCGCGCCGCGGAAGGCGGCTTCGTCCTCGACCAGGGCGGTGCGCAGCGGGGGCGTCGGCATGGCGCCGATTGTGAAGCGCGGGCCGCCACGGCGCTCCGTGCCTCACCTGAATCGGTGACGGGGGTCAGCCGAGTTCGATGGTCCAGCGGCTGGCACTGCACGGCGCCGGCCGCGGCAGCGCCAGCGCGCCCATGCGGTAGGCATGCGGGCGGCGCTGCGCGGCGAGTTCCTGGCCGGCCGCGTCGCGCACCCGCTCCACGCCGTGCCCGCGCGGGCCGACACGGTAGGTCAGCTCGAAGCGCAGGTCGGCCAGCTGCAGCTGCACGCGCAGCCCGTCCAGCTGCGCCGGCATGACGGGGTCGACGACCAGCGCATCGCTCTCCAGCCGCAGCCCCAGCAGCGAGGCTATGACCAGGCCCAGCGCGATGCCCGGGCCGCTGGAGTAGATGCGCCAGCCGCCGTCCAGCGCCACCTCGCCGGCCAGCGCGCGGCCGTAGTGGGCCTGGGCCTCGTAGCGGTCGGGGAAGGCGGCGTCGGAGCTGGAGTAGTAGCAGTTGGCCTGCCGCGGGCTGGCGCTGGGCACGCGCTCGGCCAGCGCGATGGGATGGGCCAGCATCAACGCCTGCAGGAAGGCGTCGGCCTGCCCCAGGTGCGCCAGCATCTGCGCGTAGCGCAGGTGGGCGTGCATGTACATGATGCCGATCTCGCGACCGAAGAAGGTGCTGGTCTCGGCGCGCTGGAAGAAGCGCGACGGACCGCCGCGGTAGGGCAGCGGCGCGTCGAACAGCCGCGCGCCGTCGGGGCCCTTCAGGTGCTGCTCGATCAGCGCGGCCTGGCGCTGTGCCTGGGCCGGCGTGAGCAGGCCGTCCAGCACCGCGTGCATCATCGGCAGCAGGCTGTAGCGCAGCCCCGTGCGGGTGTCGCGCGGGTGGATCCACAGCTCGCGTTCGCCATCCTCCGGGAACAGCGCGTAGCCGGTCACGACATCGTCCTGCACCAGCAGGCGCTGGAACTCGGCGCGCACGCCGGCGGCCTCGGCGACGAGCTGCGCCGCTTCGTCGGCGCGCCCGAGGCGGCCGAAGGCGATGGCGAGCGTGTGCAGCGTCTGGTGGTGCAGCGTGACGGTCCAGGCGCTGCACAGGCGGTCGCGCAGCGCCGGGTCGGCGGGCTGCAGCGAGTCGTTCCAGTCGCCATGCCAGTAGGCCGCCAGGCCCGTGCCGGGCACGACGCGCCGGCGGATCAGCGCCAGCGCCTGTGCGACGTGGGCGGCCAGCGTGGCGGGTTCGCCGCCGTGCGAATCGTGGAAAGGCAGCACCTCGGCCAGCACGCCGGCATCGCCCGACGCGATGAGGTACTGCGCCAGCGCCAGCAGCGGCCAGAAGACGATGTCGCCGTGCGAGTCGCCGGCGCGGATGCCGGCCTCGCGCTCGAAGAACATGAACCACTGCGGCCAGTCGCCATCGGGGTTCTGCGCGGCGAAGGTGCGCAGCAGCAGGTCGCGCACGGGCGCCGTGTGGCCCAGCGCGAGCAGCATTTCCAGCGGGCCCTGGCAGACGTCGCGCGTGCCCCAGCCGCCGCCGGAGTACTGCTCCAGCCCGCGCGGGGACAGGTAGTGCACCAGCGCGTTGTGGGCGTACCAGGGCAGGATGTCGCGCAGCTGGGCCAGCGCCGGGTGCTGCCATTGCGGCAGCGCCAGCGGCTGGGGCGCGGGCGGGGCGGCCTGCAGCAGCTCGCCGCGCAGCGTCATCGCGACGGCGGTGGCAGGCGCGAAGTCCAGCACCAGCAGCGGCTCGCCACGGCTCGCGCCGTCGCCGTACAGCCGGCCGTCGTCGCCGACGATGGCCAGGCCCGGCGCGTCGATGACGAGGGCGCCGCCCGGGAAGCGCTCGGCCAGGCCGCTGCCGGCCGGCGGCGTGATGCGCAGCGAGTCGCCGCTGTGCAGCCAGCCGGGCTTCAACGGCGCGGCGCCATCGTCGCCGCCCAGCGCGAGGTTGAGGCTGGCGCGCACCCGCAGCGGGCCGCCCTGCAACACGTTCAGCGCGAAGCCCACCGTGTCGGGTGCGGCGCCCGCATGGGCAACGACCTCGATGAGGCCGCCGGCGTGGGCATAGAGCCAGCGGCAGCGCTGGGGCTGCATCTCGAATGCGGACGGCAGGCCCAGCAGCTGCCAGTCATCGCCCGCCGGCGGCGCGACGAACACGCGCAGGCCGGCCGTGCGGAACAGCCCCAGCAGGCTGCGCTGCGTGGACAGCAGGCGGTTGATGCTGACGTGGCCCTGCGTCAGCATGGAATGGAAGACGCCGCCCATCCAGCAGGTGGACGTCAGCGCCCCCTCGTCGGGCACGAGGTGGTGGCCGCTGCGCAGGATGTGGCCGTGCGGGCGCTGCACGCGCAGCTCCTTGGCGCGCAGCACGACGTGTCCGGACTCGCCGGCAAAGAAGCTCAGCAGCCGGCCGTCGTGCCATTCCTCGTGGCGGCGCTCGCCGAAGGGGGCGAGGTCCACCTCGCGCGTGGCGAGTGCCGGCGCGGTGACGAACAGGCTGGCCGCGGGCGGCTGGCCCGACGCGTCCACCGGCGCGCCGATGCGGGCCTGCGGCAGCGCGCGCAGCGCAGGCAGACGGGCCAGGTCGGCATCACTGCTGGCCTCGGGATGGTGGGCCTGCAGCGCCAGGAAGAAGCCGGCCGCCAGCTGGCCGCCCGGCGCGAGCAGGACGGCCTCGTCCTGCAGCGCGACGACCGCATGCTCCTGCTGCAGCCGGCAGCCGGGCAGCCCGGCGGCGATGGCGGGCGGCGCGAGGCCCTCGCGCGCGGCGTGGCCCCAGAGCTGGGCTGCGTCGGTCGCGAAGCTCTCGGCCCGGCGCAGCGAGCCGGCCAGCAGCCAGGGGTGGCGGCCCTGCTGCGCCTGGTTCTGGCGCGCCGCCAGCAGCACGCCGTGCGTGGCGTCGTGCAGCGGCTGCAGGTCGATGTAGTGGCTGACGTAGAACTCGTTGGTGCGCACCGCGCCGTAGTCGGCCAGGCCCACGTCCTGCACCAGCACGGCGGCCAGCTCGCAGGCCGCGGCGCCGTGGTGGTCGGCCAGCAGGTGCCAGAACAGCGTCGGCTCGTCGGCCGCCAACCGCAGCTGCAGCCGCAGCGCGAGCCCCTGCCAGTGGCCGCGCAGTTCGAACGCGCCGGCCTCGGCGTGCACGCTCAGCGGCGACTGCGGCCCCAGTAGCGGCACCGCCTGCCAGTCCCCGCCGGCCTCGCGGCGGCGCAGCCAGATGTTGGCGGGCCCGCCTTCCAGCTCGTTGCCGGGGAAGAGGTTGAGCATCAGCGCCGGCACGAACAGCAGCCGGCGCAGCGCGCCATGGGACAGCAGCTCGGCTTCGAGGCCGGCGGCGTTGCGGATCAGGTATGGATTCATGTCAGTCGTTCGCGACATTCGCGACACATGGAATTTGCGGGCCGAGCGCCGGGCCGCTCCCTAGCCGGCCCGCGCTGGCGATGTGCTTGCGGCTCGATGCCGCCAGCATCGCCACGCCCCCAACGGGGCCCCGCCAAGGGACGCCGTGGACGGGGGGCGTCAGTGGCGTGGCGGCAAC
>JAYSCT010000062.1:0-3923 GCA_041914785.1 Roseateles sp. | reverse complement strand
TTGGGCTTCCGCCCCGTCCCCCCACCCACATCGCCGTCCCCTCGGGGGACCGGCCAAGGTACGCCTTGGACGAGGGGCTTCATGCTCGTTGCGCCAACAGCCAGGGCAGCAGCTCGGGGTCGTTGTAGGCGGGTGTCCACGAGTCGTGGCCCACACCGGGATAGATCGTCAGCGAGGCCTGGCCGCCGGCCGCGCGCAGCGCGTCGACGCAGGCCACGTGCGGCGCCAGCTTCACCACGGCGTCCTGGTCGCCGTGGTAGGCCCGCACCGGCACGCCACGCATCGCGGCCACCTTGGCGGGGTCGCCGAAACCGCAGACGGGCGCGATGGCCGCCAGGTCGCGCGGATAGGCCGTGGCCCAGTGCCACATGCCGAAGCCGCCCAGCGACAGCCCGGTGCCGGTGCAGCGCCGCGGGTCGATGTGCAGCCGCGCCTGCAGCGCGACGAGCAGGCGGTGCAGGCGCTCGGGGTCCCAGCGCAGGCCGTCCTCCAGCTGCGGGCTGACGAGGATGGCGGGCCAGGCCTGGCCTTGCGCGACGAGCTTGGGCGGGCCGTGGACCTTGACCTTCTGCAGGTCGGTGCCGCGCTCGCCGGAGCCGTGCAGGAAGATCACCAGCGGCCAGAGCGCCGACGTGCGTGCGTAGTCGCGCGGCAGCCAGATCCAGAAGCGCTGCCCTTCCAGTTCCCAGGCGCGCTGCTCGCCGGCGGCAAGGCCGTCGGGCACGGTGGGCGGCATGGCGGCGCAGGCGCCCAGCAGCGGCACGGCGAGGGCCGGGAGGGCGGGGGTTGCACTCATCAGCTCGCGGCGGTTCAGCGTCATGGCAGGGTCTCCAGTGCGATGGTGGTGGCCTCGGCTGGCAGCGGCAGTTCGCGCCCCTGCCAAGCCAGGCTGCTGCCTGCGACGTTAGCGCGCGGCAACGGCCCCGTGCCGGGCCAGGCCAGGCGCAGTTCACCGGGCAGGCGGTCGGGGCGGCGGTCGATGTGCAGCGTCCAGCCGCCGGCGCGGCGTTCGAGGCGGTAGTCCAGCCGGCCCCAGGCGGTGGACAGGCCGGTCACGCCGATGTCGCCGGCCTCGCGCCAGGCGGCGGGCAGGCCGGCGCCGAGCACGACGCTGCCGGTGGCCTCGCGCTCGTAGGCCAGCAGGTCCAGCGCGGCGCGCAGGTAATCGGACGAGATCCACGCATGCGGCATGTCGCCGAGGAAGCGGGCCTCGCGCGCGTCGGGCAGCACGACCTCGGCCCACTGCCGCCAGCCGGCCGGGCGCTGGTGCGTGAAGAACCACGCCAGCAGCCGGTGCGCGTCGTCCACGCGGCCCAGCCGCACCAGCGCGCTGACGTTGCGCAGCTCGTAGGGCGTGTAGTCCTTCCAGGCCTTGGCGCCGGTGATGCGCGCGTCGGCCTCGGCCACGTAGCGGTCGAAGGTGCCGCGCAGCAGCGCGGGCGGCAGCCGGCCTTCCGCCTGCGCGGGGTTCAGCGCCATCGTCGTGGACGTGGCGTCGAAGTCGCCGCGGTCGGCGGCGCCGGCGATGTGGTCGAGCTTGAAATGCTGCGCGGTGGCGGCGACGGAGGAGACGAGGTCGGCCTCGAACTCGTCACGCGACGCGGCCCAGCGGCTGGCGTTGGCCGAGTCGCCCAGCGCCTGCGCGATCTGCACGGCGTCCTTGTAGCCGCGCAGCGCCCAGAAGTCGTCCCAGTACGAGTAGGCCGGCTTGTCGCTGTAGCCCTCGTGGCTGATGGAGGGCGGCATCAAACCTTTGAAGCGCGCATCCGCACCGGGCTGGCGTTCGCTCTGGCGCAACGCCTCCATCCACGCCACCACCTTCTGCACCTGCGGCCAGTGGCGCTGCAGCAGCGCGCGGTCCTGCGTGTGCCGCCACAGCTCGGCCACGGCGAACAGGTATTGCCCGTGGCTGTCGTTTTCGACGACGGGGTCGGCGCCGCGCTGGTCCACGCAGCACGGCACCTTGCCGCTGTCGAAGATGTGGCCGGCGAACCAGTCGACGAACTCCCGCGCCGCCTGCACCTCGCCCATGCGCACCAGGCCTGCCACCATCATGGCGCCATCGCGCACCCAGGAGCGAGCGTAGGCGCGGGTGCCCGGTCGCAGCGCCGGGCCCTCGCGGGACATCAGCATCTGCGCGAGCGCGGCGCGCATGGTGTCGGCCACCGGCTGGGCCGGGGGCGGCAGGTCCAGCTGCAGCACGCCCAGCCGGTCGCGCCACTGCGCGGCGGCCATCGCCAGGCGGGCGTCCAGCGCGGCCGCGTCGCCGTTGCCCGTGACCCAGCCCAGCCGGCGTGACTCGCCCGGCGCCAGCGTCACGTCAAAGCGCATCAGCGCCGAGGGCAAGGTGTCGGTGTCGGCGAGCTGCGTCAGCGGCGGTGCCTGCAGCAGCGCGGCCAGCCCAGCGCCGGCGCTCCACGACGCGGCGCGGACTTCCGTGGGCGATTCGCGCGGCGTGACGCGCAGGCCCGGCGCCGTGAGGTTGCCGTTGGCCCAAGCGACCGACGGCAGCGGGCTGATGCCGCCCGGCGTCGACAGGAACTGCTGCGGCGGGCTGACCTGCCAAGGCCGCAGCGCGAGCAGCAACGCGTACTGCTGCGGTCGGGCCGTCGGGTTGCGCAGCGTGTAGCGGGCGAGCAGTTGGGGGTCCTTCGCGGGGCCGTCGGCGCCGGCCTCGACGCGCAGCTCCACGTCCGCATGCCGCCATTGCACGACGGGCAGCGCATGCTCGACGAGGTGGTGCTCGCTGCGCACCTGGGCCCAGGTGACGAGGCGGCCGTCGGCGAGGCGAACGGCGGGCTCGATGCTGGGGCCGCTGCGCGTCAGCTCGATGGCGCCGTCTTCGCTGACGAGGCCGGAGCGCTCGGCGCCGCCGTCCACGCCGACGACGGTCCAGTAGTTCTGCTCGCCGAGGAAGGCACGCGGCAGGTCGCCGCGCGGCAGGGCCTTGGCCAGTTCGGCGACGGCGGCATTGCGGTCGGGCCACTGGGCGGCGTCGCGCAGCTGGACCTCGGGCGGCGTCTTGCCGTCGTGGCGGATGCGCAGCCAGCGCCACTCCTGTTCGCCGAGGAACAGCGCCCGGGCCGGTCGCGCGGACAGCAGCTTCCAGCGCCGGTTGTCGTCCGACACCTCGACGCGCGTGGGCGAGCCGCTGGCAAACCACAGGCCGTTGAACTCGCGCAGCGTGTGGAAGTCCAGCGTGACCTCACCGGCGCCGCGCGTGCGCTTGGGTACGGGCCAGGTGGCGGGCGCCGGCTCGCGCGGCTCCAGGCCCAGTGCGCCGACGCACAGCGTGCCGGCGCCGCCGCGGCTTTTCTGGCCGGCAACGACGACGAACTCGATGAACTGGCTGCGCTTGAGCGTGCGGTCCGGCGTCGGGCCCCACGCGAACGTGACGTGGCGGCGCTTGAAGCGCTGTTCGGTGAGGGTGTCGGGCAGGTCGAAGGCGGGGCGGTTGATCCACCAGACGTTGTCGCCGCTGGCGTCGACGAGCTTGATCTGCACGTCGTTGCCGGCGCCGCGGCCCTTGAGCGGGGTGGTCAGCGCGAAGTCGGCGGGCCAGTCCAGCGGCAGCTCGCGGCGCAGCACGGCGTAGCCGGAGACGCCAGCGAAGTCGTAGTCGAGGCAAAGGCTGTCGTCCTTGGCATCGCGGCGCAGGCTCGCCTTCACCTGGTCCGACGCGGCGGCCTTCCAGGGGGTGGCGTCCTTCATGTCGTCGAGAACGGCGGCGGTGGCGCATTGCGCTGCCAACAGCAATGTGAGGAGGAGATGCTTCACGTTGCGGCTGCCTTGTGCGACGAGTGGTGCCGGGATTTCGCCCCGGCGGGCGACCTACTTTCTGGGCCGCCAGAAAGTAGGCAAAGAGCTCCCCCCGACCGCACCGCCCTCGCTGCGCTCGGGTGCCCGAGCAACGCCAGCCCCGA
>JAYSCT010000061.1:0-28651 GCA_041914785.1 Roseateles sp. | reverse complement strand
CCTCGTTGTGCAGGAAGTAGACCTGGCCGCCGCGCTTCAGTTCGCGCAGCACGGCCTCGCGGATGGTGCCGCTGCTCTCGGCGCGCACGAAGGTCTTGATGGCCAGGCGCCGCTGCGGCGCGGTGGCGATGACCGACAGGTCGCGCAGGCCTTCCAGCGCCATGCCCAGCGTGCGCGGGATGGGCGTGGCGGTCAGCGTCAGCACGTCCACCTCGGCGCGCATCGCCTTCATCGCCTCCTTGTGGCGCACGCCGAAGCGGTGTTCCTCGTCGATGACCAGCAGCCCCAGCCGGTTGAACTTGACCTCGGCGGACAGCAACTTGTGCGTGCCGACGACGATGTCGATGGAGCCGTCGGCGATGCCTTCCATCGCCGCCTTGATCTCCTTGGCCGAGCGGAAGCGGCTCATCTCCGCGACCTTCACCGGCCAGGCGCCGAAGCGGTCGGCGATGTTCTGGTAGTGCTGCTCGGCCAGCAGCGTGGTGGGTGCCAGGATGGCCACCTGCTTGCCACCCATCACGGCGACGAAGGCCGCGCGCAGCGCCACTTCGGTCTTGCCGAAACCCACGTCGCCGCAGACCAGGCGGTCCATCGGCTTCGGGCTGATCATGTCCTGGATGACCGCGTGAATGGCGGCGCGCTGGTCGGGCGTTTCTTCGAAGCCGAAGCTCGCCGCGAAAGCCTCGTAGTCATGGCCCGAATAGCGGAAGGCGTGGCCTTCGCGGGCGGCGCGGCGGGCGTAGAGGTTGAGCAGTTCGGCCGCCGTGTCGCGCACCTGCTCGGCGGCCTTGCGCTTGGCCTTTTCCCACTGGCCGGAGCCCAGCTTGTGCAGCGGCGCTTCCTCGGGCGACACACCGGTGTAGCGGCCGATCAGGTGCAGCTGCGCCACCGGCACATAGAGCGTGGCCTTGTCGGCGTACTCCAGGTGCAGGAATTCGCTCTTCTGCCCATCGCCGAGGTCGATGTTCACGAGACCCTGATAGCGGCCGATGCCGTGGTTGATGTGCACGACCGGGTCGCCCACCTTCAGCTCGGACAGGTCCTTGATCAGCGCGTTGACGTCGCTGACCTGCTCCTGCTTGCGGCGGCGCCGCGTGGTGGGCGTGGTGGCGAACAGCTCGGTCTCGGTGATGAGCTGGACGGGCCGTTCCGGGTCCACCCAGAAGAAGCCACTGGCCAGCGGCGCGGCGGTGATTGCGTATTTCTCACCGGCATGCTCCGGGGCCCAGAACTCGGCCAGGTCCTTCACCGACGGCGGGTCGATCTTGTGGTCGCGCAGCTGCTCTAGCAGGCTCTCGCGCCGGCCTTCGCTTTCGGCCACCAGCAACACGCGGTGCGGCGTGCTCTTCAGGTGCGCCTCCAGCCGCGCCATCGGTTCCTGCGTGCCGCGCTCGACGCTGACATCGGGCAGCGGCCGCGCGAAGTCGACGGGCTCGGCGCCGCGCACCGACAGCACCGCGTGCGGCTTGGTCAGGCCGAAGAAGTCTTCGGCGGTCAGGAAGATCTCGCCAGGGGCCAGCAGCGGCCGCTCGGGGTCGTGCTGCAGGAAGCGGTGGCGCTCCCTGGTGTCGGTCCAGAAGCGCTGGATGGCCTCGTCGACCTCGCCGTGCAGCGCCAGGCCCGCCGTGTCACCCAGGTAGTCGAAGACGGTGGCCGTCTGCTCGAAGAAGATGGGCAGGTAGTACTCGATGCCGCCCGAGGCCACGCCTTCGCCGATGTCGCGGTAGATGCGCGATTTGGTCGGGTCACCGTCCATCTTCTCGCGCCAGCGGTTGCGGAAGGCCTTGCGCGCCGCCTCGTCCATCGGGAACTCGTGGCCCGGCAGCAGCCGCACGGCCGGCACGGGGTAGAGGCTGCGCTGGCTGTCGGGGTCGAACACGCGGATGGAGTCCACCTCGTCGCCGAACAGGTCCACGCGGTAGGGCACGTTGGAGCCCATCGGGAACAGGTCGATCAGGCCGCCGCGCACCGCGTATTCGCCGGGCTGCACGACCTGGCTGACGTGGGTATAGCCGGCCAGCGTCAGCTGCGAGCGCAGCGAGGCTTCGTCGAGGCGCTGCTTCTGCTTGAAGTTGAACGTCGTGCCGGCCAGGAAGCTGGGCGGCGCCAGCCGCGCCAAGGCGGTCGATGCCGGCATCAGCACCACGTCGACGCTGCGGGTCTTCTGCGACTGGATCAGCTCCCACAGCGTCGCCAGCCGCTCGGAGATCAGGTCCTGGTGCGGGCTGAAGCTGTCGTAGGGCAGCGTCTCCCAGTCGGGGAACACGGCCACCTTCAGCTCGGGCGCGAAGAACTTCAGCTCGTCCTCCAGCCGCTGCGTGTCGCCCGGCTCGGCGGTGAAGATGGCGGCCAGCCGGCCGGCGTCGCGCTGCTGCTGCACGAAGCGCGCGAGCAGCAACGCGTCGGCCGAGCCGAGGGGGCGGGGGTGGGTGAACTTCTTGCCGGGCTGGATGGCCGGCAGCGAGGGCAGCGTCATGGCGGTCTACAAACGACAACAGCCCCGGAGCGGGGCTTGCCGCGATTTTAGGGACGCCATGTCCTTCGGCTGGCCGGTGGGGGCATGGCAGCATGGCGACCTTCCCACCGGAGATCTCATGCGCCGTCGTCATGCCCTGAGCCTGCTGGCTGCCAGCCTGGCCCTCAGCCTGCCCGCCCTTGCCGCGTCCCCCGAGAGCCAGCGCTTCCACGCGTGGCTGGCGGCAGACTGGGAGCAGACACTGCAGCGACAGCCCCTGCTGGCCACGTCGCTGGGCGACCCGCGCTACAACGCGGAACTGCCCGACACCACCACCGCCGCCTACCGCGCGCAGGCCCGGCGTGAACTGCAGCAGCGGCTGAAGGCGCTGGCCGGCTTCGACAAGGCCAGGCTGGACCCCAAGGACCGCGTCTCCTACAGCATGCTGAAGCTGGACCTGCAGCAGGAACTGGCCGGCGAACGCTTCCCGGAGTGGATGCAGCCCATCAGCCAGATCGGCGGCATGCCCAGCCTGCTGGCGCAGATGGGCACCGGCCAGTCCATCCAGCCGTTCAAGACGGTGAAGGACTACGACGACTGGCTGGCCCGCCTGGCGAAGGCGCCGGCGCTGTTCGACGGGCTCATCGCCAACACGCGCGACGGGCTGAAGGCCGGCGTCGTGCAGCCTCGCGCCGTCATGGACAAGGTGGTGCCCCAGCTCAGTGGGCTGGCGCAGACCGATCCCGAGAAGAGCCTGTTCTGGGGCCCCATCAAAGACTTCCCGGAGGCGGTGCCCGCCGCCGACCGCGAGCGCCTGACGGCGGCGATGCGGCAACTGCTGTCCACCCAGGTGCTGCCGGCCTATGGCCGGCTGCTGGCCTTCGTGCGCGACGAGTACGCACCCAAGGCCCGCGCCAGCACGGCGTGGTCGGCGCTGCCCGATGGCAAGGCCTGGTACGCGCACCGCGTGCGCCAGTCCACGACCGTCGCGCTGACGCCGGACCAGATCCATGCCATCGGGCTGAAGGAAGTGGCCCGCATCCTTCGCGAGATGGAGAGCGTCAGGAAGCAGGTCGGCTTCCAGGGCGACCTGAAGGCGTTCTTCAAGCACCTCAACGACGACCCCAAGTACTACTTCACCAAGCCCGAAGATCTGCTGGCCGGCTACCGCGACCTGCAGAAGGAGATCAACGGCCTGACGCCCAAGCTGTTCGACATCCATCCCAAGGCCGACTACGAGGTGCGCGAGGTGGAGGCCTTCCGCGCCGAGAGCGCGGCCGGCGCGTCCTACCAGGAACCGTCGGCCGACGGCTCGCGCCCCGGCGTGTTCTACGTGAACACCTTCAACCTGAAGGCCCAGCCCATCTTCGGCATGGAGACGCTGTCGCTGCACGAGGCGTCGCCGGGCCACCACTTCCAGATCGCCATCGCGCAGGAGGACCCGGACCTGCCGGCCTTCCGCCGCTTCGGCAGCAGCTACACGGCCTACGTGGAGGGCTGGGCGCTGTATGCCGAGAGCCTGGGCAAGGAGCTGGGCCTGTTCACCGACCCCTATCAGTGGTACGGCCGCCTCAGCGACGAACAGCTGCGCGCGATGCGCCTGGTGGTGGACACCGGCCTGCACCACAAGGGCTGGAGCCGCGAGCGGGCCATACGGTACATGCTGGACAACTCGTCCATGGCCGAGAGCGACGTCGTCTCCGAGGTCGAGCGCTACATCGTCTGGCCCGGCCAGGCGCTGGGCTACAAGATCGGCCAACTGGAGATCACGAAGCTGCGCGCCGAGGCCGAGAAGGCGCTGGGCGCGAAGTTCGACGTGAAGGGCTTCCACCGCGTCGTGCTGACCGCGGGCCAAGTGCCACTGCCGGTGCTGCGCGAGCTGGTGCAGGGCTGGGTGAAGGAGCGCCGCGGCTAGAGCGGCACCCAAGCAAAGAGGCCCGCATCCGCGGGCCTCTTTGCTATCAGCTGCGGCGGCGCTTCAGCAGCGGCACCAGCAGCAGGCCGGCTGCCATCAGCAGCGCGGAGGATGGTTCCGGCACGGCGCTGACGGTCAGCGAGTTGTTGTCGATGTAGCCATCGAGATCCGAGCCGGCCACGCGGACGAAGTTCATCGTGTAGGCGATCTTCGCTGTGCCGCTCGGGATCGCGAAGCTGCCGCTGTACTGCGTCCAGCTGCCCGCGTGCGAGTCGACCGCGGGCGTGGAGACGGTCTGCAGCACGGTACTGGCGCCGTCGAGGAAGCTCAGCGACACGTAGGCGTGGTCGCTGGTCGAGCCCTGGTTGAGACCTTGCTCCCAGAAGGACACGTTGGCGACGGTGCTGCCCGCAGCGATCAACACCGTCTGCGTCAGCGAACCGAAAGCGCCGTTGCCGCCCACGAAGGCGAATCTGCCCTCGAACGGGTTGATGCCGGGATTGAAGCTGCCGTTGTCGATGCGGACGCTGGCGCTGCCGCCAATCGTCCAGCCGCTCAGGTCGCCGGTTTCGGCGCCCGGGTTGGCGAGCAGGTTCTGGGCGGAAGCCGCGGAGGCTGCAAGCAGCAGGGCGGCGGGGAGGGCGGAACGGAAGGACAGCGACATTGACTTGACCGTGATGACAACGATGGTGCGGATTCTCGAATGCGCTTCCGGCCTCCCTGCCTCGGCGATGAGGAGCTTCCAGGGGACATGGATCTGCTGCGGCGTCCCTGATTCGCGGGGGCGCAGACCGGCGGATTGCCGCCGGTGGCGGCCTTGGTATCACGCTGGATGGCGGAATTTCGCCATTCCACCGCTGCCGACCGGTGCGCCTGCCCGGGGCGCGGCCACGCACCGCCTTGGCACGCAAGCTGCTCATCCTGGGGCACACAACCCAGGAGACCGCCCCATGTCAGCGACTTTTCCAACGAGCGCGGCCCGGCCCGCCGCGGCGGCCGACGCCATCGACTTCAAGCGCGTCAAGGCCATCTTCGTCGGCTCCATCGGCAACCTCGTCGAGTGGTACGACTTCTACTGCTACGCCGCCTTCTCGCTGTACTTCTCGTCGGCGTTCTTCCCCAGCAGCGACCCGGTGGCGCAGTCCATGTCCACCGCGGCCATCTTCGCGTTGGGCTTCTTCGTGCGGCCCATCGGCGGCCTGCTGTTCGGCTACATCGGCGACCGCCATGGCCGCCGGCTGGCGCTGATGCTGTCGGTGCTGCTGATGTGCGCAGGCTCGCTGCTGATCGCCTGCGCGCCCACCTACGCGTCGGTGGGCGTCTGGGCGCCGGCCATCCTGCTGCTGGCGCGGCTGCTGCAGGGCCTGAGCCTGGGCGGTGAGTACGGGTCGAGCGCGACCTACCTCTCCGAGATGGCCACGTCCAGGCACCGTGGCTTCTATGCCAGCTTCCAGTACGTCACGCTGATCGGCGGCCAGCTGGCGGCGCTGGTGGTGCTGCTGGTGCTGCAGAACTTCGTGCTGGACACGGCCGAGCTGAAGGCCTGGGGCTGGCGCATCCCGTTCTTCATCGGCGCGGGCCTGGCCATCGTCGCGCTGGTCATGCGTTCCGACCTGCCCGAGACGCAGGCCTTCCAGGCCGAGAAGCAGCGCAGCAAGGACCGCATGGGCGGCTTCAAGCTGCTGCTGCAGCACCCGCGCGAATGCCTCATCGTCATCGGCCTGACGATGGGCGGCACGCTGGCCTTCTACGTCTACACGACCTACATGCAGAAGTTCCTGAAGCTGTCGGTCGGCCTGACGGACGCGCAGACCACGGCCGTGTCGGCGGGCAGCCTCATCTTCGCGGCGCTGCTGCAGCCGCTGTACGGCGCGCTGTCGGACCGCATCGGCCGCAAGCCGCTGCTGCTGGGCTTCGCCATCCTGGGCACGCTGTTCACGGTGCCGCTGCTGACGGCCATCCGCCATGCCCAGGGCCCGTGGGAAGCCTTCGGCCTCATCGCCTGCGCCTGGCTCATCGTCAGCGGCTACACGTCAATCAACGCGGTCGTGAAGGCCGAGCTGTTCCCGGCCTCCATCCGCGCCACCGGCGTGGGCGTGCCGTATGCCATCGCCGTGTCGGTGTTCGGCGGCAGCGCCGAGTACGTGGCGCTGTGGTTCAAGCAGCAGGGCCTGGAGAGCGGCTTCTATTGGTACGCTACCGCGGTGATCGCCTGCTCCCTGATCGTCTACCTGCTGATGCGTGACACGCGTCGGCATTCGAGGATCGATGAGGAAGCGTGAGGCCCCGGCCCAGCGGGTACGCTGGTCCGCCCCCCGCGAGGGGGCGGCGATGCCTGGCGGTTCGACCGCCAGGCACATCGCCAGGCGGGCCGGCTTGGGAGCGGCCCGGCGCTCGGCCCGAATACATAGTCCATGCACGAAAGACCGAAGCTTCCCCGCTGGCAACGCAGCCTCGCGCTGCTGCTGGCGGTGGCGCTGGGCGGCGCGGCGGTCGCCTACGCCGCGTGGCGGGTGTCGCTGGACCTGGCCCTCGCGCAGACGCAGGGCGACGCCCAGCGCCACCTGCGTTTCGTCGCCCATGAGCTGACCGGGGCGCTGGACAAGTACGAGGCGCTGCCGCAGGTGCTGGCCCGCCATCCGGCGCTGGCCGGCCTGCTGGCCGATCCCGCGTCGAGCGCGCGCGTGGCCGAGGTCAATGCGCTGCTGGCCGACGTGGCGCGCGATGCGGCGGCGGCGGCCATCTTCCTCATCGATGCGCGCGGCCTGACGCTCGCCTCCAGCAACTGGCGCGACCCCCAGACCTTCGTCGGCCAGAACTACGCCTACCGGCCGTACTTCCGCGACGCGATGGCGCGTGGCAGCGGCCACTTCTACGCCCGCGGCTCCACCACCGGCACGCCGGGCTACTTCATCGCCCACCGCCTTGGCGGCGCGCATGCCGGGGTGCTGATGCTGAAGGTGTCGCTGGACGAGATGGGTGCCAACTGGGCGCGCAGCGCCGGCGAGCTGATGCTGGCCGATGCGCGGGGCGTGGTCTTCCTGGCCAGCCGGCCGGAGTGGCAGTACCGCACGCTGCAGCCGCTGAGCGCGGCCGTGCGCGCCGAGCTGCGCGACACGCAGCAGTACGGCGACCTGCCGCTGGCGCCGCTGTCGCGTGAGCCGTCGCGCGTGTCGACGGCGCTGCGCGTGGAGCGCATCGCCACGGCGAGCGCGAAGCTGCGCGCCCTCGTCACCGAACAGCCCGTCGACGGCCGCGGCTGGACGCTGCTGTCCTTCACCGAGATCTGCGGTGCCGAGCAGATCGCCACCGGCCGCGCCTGGGCGGCCGCGCTGGGCTGGGTGTCGCTGCTGCTGGGGCTGGCCTACCTGCAGCTGCGCCGCCGCCGCGCGCGCGAGCGCCTGGCCGCGCAGGGCGAGCTGCGCGCGGCCTACGACAGCCTGGAGACGCGCATCAAGGAGCGCACGCGCGAGCTGCAGGCGCGCGTCGATGAGCTGAACCGCACCGAACGCACGCTGCGCGCGACGCAGGACGAGCTCGTGCAGGCCGGCAAGCTGGCCGTGCTGGGCCAGATGGCGGCGAGCATCACGCACGAGATCAACCAGCCGCTGGCCGCGCTGCGCGCGCTGAACGACAACGCCCGCGTGTTCCTCGAGCGCGGCATGCAGGCCGATGCCGAGGGCAACCTCGAAGCCATCGATCAGCTGACGCAGCGCATCGCCGCCATCGTCGCGCAGCTCAAGGGCTTTGCCCGGCGCGACGAGCTGCGCGTGCAGCCGGTGCCGGTGGCCGCGGCCTTCGAGGCGGCGGTGGCGCTGGTCAGCGCCGAGGCGCGGCGCCGGCGCGTGACGATCGCCTGCCCGCCCGTGCCCGACGGCCTGGCCGTGCTGGGCCAGCAGGTGCGCATCGAGCAGGTGCTCGTGAACCTGCTGCGCAACGGCATCGACGCCTGCGCCGAGCAGGGCGGCGGCACCGTCACGCTGCGGGCCGACGTGCAGGCGTCGACCGGCCAGGCGCTGCTGTGCGTCACCGACAGCGGCCCCGGCCTCAGCGACGACGTGCTGGCCCGCCTGTTCGAGCCGTTCTTCACCACCAAGCGCCGTGGCGACGGGCTGGGCCTGGGGCTGTCCATCTCGGCGTCCATCGCGAACGCGCTGGGCGGTTCGCTGCAGGGCGGCAACCGGCCCGAACCCGAGGGCGGCGGCGCGCAGTTCACGCTGCGTCTGCCGCTCGCCTGACAATCCCCGCGATGGCCTGGACCGACCCCACCGATGTGCTGCTCGTCGAAGACGACCGGCATGTGCTGCTCGCCACCACGCAGAGCCTGAAGCTGGCGGGCCTGGCGACGCAGGGCGTCGAGTCCGCCGAGGCGGCGCGTGCGTGGCTGAAGCCGGGCTTCGCCGGCGTCGTTGTCTGCGACGTGCAGCTGCCCGGCGCCAGCGGGCTGCAGCTGCTGCATCAGCTGCGCGAGCAGGACCCCGAGCTGCCGGTCATCCTCGTCACCGGCCACGGCGACATCGGCATGGCCGTGGAAGCGATGCGCGACGGCGCCTGGGACTTCATCGAGAAGCCGTTCTCCGCCGAACACCTCGTCGAGGTCGTGCGCCGCGCGCTGGCGCAGCGCCGCCTCGTGCTGGAGAACCGGCGGCTCAAGGCGCAGCTCGGTGGCGGCCCGGCCGACGGGCTGCTGGGTGCCAGCGCCGCGATGGAGCAGGTGCGCACGCTGATCCACACGCTCGGTCCGGCGCGGGTGGATGTGCTCATCCACGGCGAGACCGGCGCCGGCAAGGAGGTGGTGGCCCGCGCGCTGCACGCGGCCAGCGGCGCGCGCGGCGCCTTTGTCGCGATCAACTGCGGCGCGCTGCCCGAGAGCGTGTTCGAGTCCGAGATCTTCGGCGCCGAGGCCGGCGCCTACACCGGGGCCAACAAGCGCCGCATCGGCAAGCTGGAGTTCGCCGGCGACGGCACGGTGTTCCTCGACGAGATCGAGTCCATGCCGCTGGCGCTGCAGGTCAAGATGCTGCGCGTGCTGCAGGAGCGCAGCGTGGAGCGGCTGGGCGCGAACACGGCGGTGCCGCTGGCCTGCCGCGTCGTCGCGGCCACCAAGGTGGACTTGCTGGCGCTGGCCAGGGAAGGGCGCTTCCGCGAGGACCTGTTCTACCGCCTCGACGTGGCCAGCATCGCGCTGCCGCCGCTGCGCCAGCGCCGCGAGGACATCCCGCTGCTGCTGGGCCACTTCTGCGCGCAGGCGGCCGAGCGCCTGCAGCGCCCCGTGCCGGCGTGGACCGCCGCGCAGCTCGCGGCCTGGGCCGCGCGCGACTGGCCCGGCAACGTGCGCGAGCTGCGCAACTTCGCCGAGCGCTGGGTGCTGGGCCTGGTCAGCGAGGCCCCCCCGCCGGCGCTGCCGGCCCAGGGCATGGCACCCGCGGCGCTGCCGCAGGCGCCGCTGGATGAGGCGCTGGCTGCCGTCGAGCGGCAGTGGGTCATGCAGGCCTTGCGGATGAGCGGCGGCAACATCGCCAGGGCCGGCGAGCGCCTGGGCCTGGCCCGCAAGACGCTGCACGACCGCATCCGGCGGCTGGGCCTGGACGTCGACGCGTACCGCGGCTAGGCGGCGGCCACATCGCGCCCGCGATGCGCCCAGCGGTACAGCAGCGGCAGCACCAGCAGCGTCAGCGCGGTCGACGACAGGATGCCGCCGATGACGACGGTGGCCAGCGGCCGCTGCACCTCGGCGCCGGTGCCGGTGGCCAGCGCCATCGGCACGAAGCCCAGCGACGCCACCAGCGCCGTCATCAGCACCGGCCGCAGCCGGGAGATGGCGCCTTCGTGCACGGCCTCGGCCAGCGGCCGGCCCTCGTCGCGCAGCGCGCGGATGAAGCTCAGCATGACCAGGCCGTTCAGCACCGCCACGCCCGACAGTGCGATGAAGCCCACGCCGGCCGAGATGGACAGCGGGATGCCGCGCAGCCACAGCGCCACGATGCCGCCCGTCAGTGCGAACGGCACGCCGGTGAACACCAGCAGGCCGTCGCGCACGTTGCCGAACATCGCGAACAGCAGCAGCGCCACCAGCGCCAGCGCCAGCGGCACGACCAGCTGCAGCCGCGCGGTGGCCGACTGCAGCTGCTCGAAGCTGCCGCCCCACTGCGTCCAGTAGCCGGTGGGCACCTTCACGCGCTGGGCCAGCAGCGCCTGCGCCTCGGCGACGAAGCTGCCGACGTCGCGCCCGCGCACATTGGCCGTCACGACGACGCGGCGCTTGCCGTTCTCACGGCTGACCTGGTTGGCGCCGGGCTGCAGGTCGAACGTCGCCACTTCGCCCAGCTGCACGTGGCCGCCTGACGGTAGCTTCAGAGGCAGCCGCTTCAGCACGTCCAGGTCGCTGCGCAGGCTGTCCGGCAGCCGCACCAGCAGGTCGAAGCGCCGGTCGCCCTGGAACACCGCGCCGGCCTCGCGGCCCGCGATGGCCGTGGCCACGGTGTCCTGCACGTCGGCCAGGCTCAGGCCCAGCCGCGCGATGCGGTCGCGTGCGATGTCCAGGGTCAGCACCGGCAGGCCGGTGGTCTGCTCCACCTTCACGTCCTGCGCACCGGCCACGCCCTGCAGCGCCTGCGCGATCTGCGCGGCGGTGGCCTCCATGATGGCCATGTCGTCGCCGAACACCTTGACCGCCACGTCGCTGCGCACGCCTGAGATCAGCTCGTTGAAGCGCATCTGGATGGGCTGCGTGAACTCGTAGTTGTTGCCCGGCAGCTTCGCGGCCAGCGCCTGCAGCCGCTCCACCAGCTCGGCCGTGGGCAGCCGCGGCTCGGGCCATTCGCTGCGGGGCTTGAGCATCACGTAGGTGTCGGCCACGTTGGGCGGCATCGGGTCGCTGGCGATCTCGGCCGTGCCCAGCTTGGAGAACACGCGCGCCACCTCGGGCGCTTCCAGCAGCGTGCGCTCCAGCTCCTGCTGCATGCCCACGGCCTGCGTCAGCGACGTGCCGGGGATGCGCATCGCGTGCAGCGTGATGTCGCCCTCGTCCAGGCTGGGCACGAACTCGCTGCCCATGCGCGAGGCCATCAGCGCGCTCAGGGCCACGGCGACGCCGGCTGCCGTCAGCACCAGCGCGGGGTGGGCCAGCGTCCAGCCCAGCAGTGGCGTGTAGCCGCGCCGCGCCCAGGCCATCAGCCGGTTGTCCTTCTCCTCGACCGGGCCGGTCACCAGCAGCGCCACCGCGGCCGGCACGAAGGTGACGGACAGCAGCAGCGCCCCCAACAGGGCGATGACCACCGTGTAGGCCATCGGGTGGAACATCTTGCCCTCCACGCCGGCGAGCGCAAAGATCGGCAGGTACACCACCATGATGATGAGCTGGCCGTACAGCAGCGGCCGGCGCGCCTCGCGGGCCGCGGCGAACACCTCGGCAAAGCGCTCGTCGCGGGTCAGCAGCCGGCCTGCCGTGGCCTGCGCATGCCCGAGCCGGCGCAGGCAGTTCTCGACGATGACGACGGCGCCGTCGACGATGAGGCCGAAGTCCAGCGCACCCAGGCTCATCAGGTTGGCGCTGACGCGGCCCGCCACCATGCCGCTGAACGTGAACAGCATGGACAGCGGGATGACCGCCGCCGTCAGCACCGCCGCGCGCAGGTTGCCCAGGAACGCGAACAGTACCGCGATGACCAGCAGCGCGCCTTCCAGCAGGTTGGTGCGCACCGTCTTGATGGCCTTGTCGATCAGCGTCGTGCGGTCGTACACCGTCTGCGCGATGACGCCCGCGGGCAGGCTGCGGTTGATCTCGTCCAGCCGTTTGCCGACGGTCAGCGACACCTCGCGGCTGTTCTCGCCCATCAGCATGAACACCGTGCCCAGCACCACCTCGCGGCCGTTCTCGGTGGCAGCACCCGTGCGCAGCTCCTGGCCGAAGCCCACCTCGGCCACGTCGCGCACGCGCACCGGCACGCCCTGCGCGGTCGTGACGACGATGTCGGCGATGTCGTTGAGCGTCTTCACCTGGCCCGGCGCGCGGATCAGCACCTGCTCGCCGCGCCGCTCGATGTAGCCGGCGCCGATGTTGGCGTTGTTGCGCTCCAGCGCCGCCACGACGTCACCCAGCGTGAGGCCGCGTGCCGCCAGCCGGTCGGGCCAGGGCGCCACCTGGTACTCGCGGGCAAAGCCGCCGATGGTGTTGATCTCCGTCACGCCCGGCACCGTGCGCAGCTGCGGCTTGACGATCCAGTCCTGGATCTCGCGCAGGTCCGTCGGCGTGTAGGGCGTGCCGTCGGGCTTCAGCGCGCCGGGCTTGGCCTCCACGGTCCACATGGTGATCTCGCCCAGGCCCGTGGAGATGGGCCCCAGCGTCGGCGTCAGCCCCGCGGGCAGCGCGGCGCGGGCCTGCTGCACGCGCTCGGCCACCAGCTGGCGGGCGAAGTAGATGTCGGTGCCGTCCTTGAACACGACGGTGACCTGCGACAGCCCGTAGCGCGACAGCGAGCGCGTCTCTTGCAGCCGCGGCAGGCCGGCCATGGCCGTCTCGATGGCGACGGTGACGCGCTGCTCGGCCTCCAGCGGTGAGTAGCCGGGCGCCTCGGTGTTGATCTGCACCTGCACGTTGGTGATGTCGGGCACGGCGTCGATGGGCAGGCGCTGGTAGGCGGCCACGCCGGCCAGGGCCATGCCCAGCACGGCCAGCAGCACGCCCCAGCGCTGCGCGATGGCGAAGCGGATGAGTCTTTCGAACATGATGGGTTCCTCAGTGCTCGTGCGAGGCCTCGGACTTGCCGAGCTCGGCCTTCACGAGGAAGCTGTTCTTCGCCGCGTAGCGCTCGCCAGCCGCGAGGCCGTCCACGATCTCGACATGCCGGCCATCGGCGCGCCCGGTCTTCACCGGCAGCGCGTCGAACTGCTGGCCGCGCCGCGCGAACACGACGGCGCGGCCCTCCAGCGTCTGCACCGCGTCGGCGCTCACGGCCACCGCCACGTCCGCTTCGCCGTGGCTCAGCGTCACGTTGACCGGCAGCCCCGGCCGCCAGACGCCCTGGGGGTTGGGCAGCACCAGCCGCGCCGTGGCGCTGCGGCTCTGCTCGCCCACCAGGGCGCCGACGTAGGCGAGCCTGCCTTCGCCTTCCGCGTCGACTGCCGCCGACTTCACGCGGGCGGTGGCACCGGTCTGCACGCGTGCCAGGTCTTGCGCAGGCACGATCGCCTCCACCCACACGCTGGTCAGGTCGGCCAGCTGGAACACGGCGGCGTCCTCCTTGACCGCCTCGCCGACGCTGATCCTGCGGTCGACGATGACGCCGGCGATGGGCGCGCGGATTTCCAGCTGCGCCAGCCCTTGCGTGCCGGTGCTTGTGGAGGCGCCCAGCGCCGCCAGCTTCTGGCGTTCACGCTCGGCGATGATCTCGGCCTCCTGCAACGCCTGGCGCGCGGCCAGGTAGTCCTGTTGCGCGGAGATCTTGTCCTCCCACAGCTTCTTCTCGCGCTCGTGCGTCTGGCGGGCCAGCGCCAGGCGCTTCTCGGACGCCAGCGCCTCGGCGCGCTGGTCGGCCAGCGCCGGGCTGGTGATGACGGCCAGCACCTGGCCGCGCTGCACGCGGTCGCCGGCGCTCACGCGCACGGCCTGCACGACGCCTGCCAGCCGCGGCGTGACGACGACGCTGCGGTCCTGGTTCAGCTTCACCTCGCCCAGCAGCGCCAGCGTGCCGGCGATGCGCGCCGGGCCGGCCGTGGCGAGCTGGATGCCGTTGTGGCGCAGCTGCTCGTCGGTGATGCTGGCGCGCTGCGGGGCGTCAGCATGCGCGGCCGGCGCGGAGGTGGCGGGTTGGGGCTTGTCGTGATCGTGGTCGTCCTTGGACGCCTCGGCGTGGTCATGGTCATGGCCGCCCGCGCCGGGCGTGCCGCCGCGCAGGATAGCTGCGCCCGCGAGCAGCCCGAGGGCCAGCACGGCGGCGATGGCCAGCTTGTTCTTTGTGTTCATCATCAATCCTGTTGGAGGACGCGGCCCAGCAGGCGCGCCAGGTCGGCGGCGGCGCGGTGGGCGTCGGCGGTGTGCTGCAGTTGCTGGCGGCGCAGCTGGACCAGGCTGCGCTGCGCGTCCAGCACGTCCAGGAAGGCGAACTTGCCCAGCTCGTAGCCCTTCAGCGCGGTGTCGTAGGCGGTCTGCGCGACGGGCAGCGCGTCGTCGGCCAGCAGCCGCGCCTGCTCGCGGCTGGCGCGCAGCCGCTCGGCGGCGGCGGCCACGTCGGCCTGCAGCTTCAGCGAGGTGGCGGTCAGCGCTTCGCGGGCCTGGTCTTCGCGGCGCAGCGCCTCCAGCAGGCCGCCCTGGTTGCGGTCGGCCAGCGGCAGCGAGAAACCGATGACGGCCTGCGTGCGGCCCAGCTCGGCGTCGCGCTTGGCGCCGACGGTGACCGTGACGTCGGGCGTGCGCCGGGCGCGCTCGCCGTCGGTCAGCGCCTGGCGGCGCGCGATGTCCAGCCGCGCGATCTGCAGCGCCGGCGCATCGGCCAGCCAGGCGGCCAGCTGCGCCTCGGACGGCTGGGCGGGCAGGGCGCCCGCATCGCCCTCGGCATGGGTGACGGCCTGCGGGCCCTGGCCCCACAAGGCGGCCAGCCGCGCGCGGGCCTGCTGGCCTCCGCTGAGGGCCTGGGCCAGCTCGGCACGGGCCTGCGCCTCGGCGACGCGCGCCTTGGCCACCTCCAGCGGCGGCACCTTGCCGGCCTGCAGGCGCTTGTCGGCGGCGCCCGCGGCGTCCTGCGCCAGCTTGACGCCGGCCTCGGCCAGCTGCTGTTGCGCCTCGGCGCCCAGCAGCTCGAAGAAGGCCGTGGCCACGGCCGCGCGCACATCGGCCTGCCGGGCGGCCAGCGCCACGGCCGCCTGCTCGCGGGCCTGGGCGGCGGCAGCCTGGCGCGCGGCGCGCTTGCCGCCCAGCTCGACGGCCTGGCTCAGCTGCACGGTCGTCGTGCGTGTGGCGGCGCGGGTGTCCTCCAGCAGCACGCCCAGCTCGGGGTTGGGGCGGGCGCCGGCCTGCGCTTGCGCGCCTTGCAGCGCCTGCAGTTCCAGCCGCGCATGGGCCAGGTCGGGGTTGTGGGTCAAGGCCCGGGCTTGCGCCTCGGCCAGCGTGATGGCGTCGCAGACGCCGGGGGCCAGCGCGAACAGCAGCGCTGGAAAAAGGAATCGCATCGAACTCTCCGGTGGTGGAACAACGGCAGGCGGTTCGGCGCGTCAGGCACCCGGCGGGTGCCTCGCTTCAACAACGGGAAAAGGGGAGGGAAGCGGCGCGCCGACTCAGGCGCGCAGCCAGTTGGGGCGTTCCAGCCCCGGCGGGATGTGGGACTTGGGCCGCAGCACCTGCGCCGGCGCGGGCGAGAGCTGCTGGGACCCCGTCGGGCGGGCCGCCTCGGCCAGCGGCGTGGCGCAGCCGGTGTGGTGGCAGTGGCAATGGCCGGCGGTGTCGCAGACCGGGTGGGCGTCGGTCGTCGACGCGCCATGTGACGCCTCGCCGCTCAGCACCGCAGCGTTCTGGTTGTCCAGCTCGTCCACGCAGCACAGCGCCGCGCCGGCCCACGACAGCTGGGCTGTCACGAGCAGGGCGAGGAGGGCGAGGAACCAGCGGCGCATGGCGGCGGATTCTAGGAGAGCCGCCGCGCGGCAATCAGCTGGTGGGGCCTTCCAGCAGCGCGTCGCGCAGGTTGGCGTCGGCCGGCGAGCTGCCGAACCAGATGCGCAGCACGAAGGTGAAGAACTCGTCGTCGCCCACAGGCTCACCCTGCGGCTGGCCCTGGATGTAGAACTGCGTGCCCTTGCCCGGCACGAAGTCCATCGTGAAGGTGTCGCCCGGCATCAGCTTGGGCTTGCCGGAGAAGATCTCGATGAGGCGCGTCGTCGCCAGCGTGTGGCGCGTGAGCTGCTGGCTGGGCGTGTTGTCGCTGATGCCGCGCAGGAACAGGCGCCCCAGCTCAGTGCCGGGCAGTTCGCGCAGCGCGGTGAACTGCAGCCGCTTGGGGCCCGCCAGCGCGAACAGGTCGGCGGCCGTCGTGACGCGCTTCGTCGTGTACAGGCCCATGTCATAGGCCTTGAACACCAGGCGCACGCGCGTGCCCTTGCCGTTGAGCTGCAGCGTGCTGCCGCCCAGCTGCGTGGTGGCGTCGAACTTGCTGGTGGTGGGCGCGGCGGTGGCCTGCAGGCACAGCACCGTGCCGGCGATCAGGGCGGCGGTGCGGGCGTGGGTGGCCAGGGCCTGAAGCTGGGTCATGTCTCCTCCGATGGATGTCTTGTCGTCGTCGCGCCGATGCGGCGGGACGGATTCTGCGCGCATGGCCGGGGCCGGGAGTTACCTTTTGTGGTGGCTGTTTCCTGCGTCAGGCGTGAATCCTCACGACGCGAACCGGCCGCCCCTTGGCCTCGCGGGCGCGCAGCTGGCCGCAACCGCCTTCCACATCCTGGCCGGCGGAGTCGCGCAGCTTGGTCAGCACGCCGCGCGCCGACAGCTCGGCCGCGATGGCGCGCGCGCGCTCCCAGCTCGGGCGCTGGAAGGGCAGGCCCTCGTTGCTGTTGAACGGGATCATGTTCAGCAGCCCGTAGCGGCCCTTGAGCAGCCGCACGATGCCGTCCAGTTCCTCCGGCCCGTCGTTGACGCCGTCCAGCAACGTCCACTGGTACTGGATGGGGTAGCCGCTGGCGCGGGCATAGGCGTCGGCCGCGTCGACGAGTTCTTCGGGCGTGAGGCGCGGCGCGCGCGGCAACAGGTCGGCGCGTTTGGCCGCATCCGTCGTGTGCAGCGACAGCGCCAGCGCCGGCTTCACCTCGGCCTCGTTCAGCGCGGCGAACGCGCGCTCGTCCCCCACCGTCGAGAACACCAACTGCTTGTGCCCGAAGCCGCCCTCGCGGCCCAGCAGCGTGATCGCGTCCAGCACGCTGGCGAGGTTGTGCGCCGGCTCGCCCATGCCCATGAAGACGACCTTCTTCAGCCTTGGGTTGCGGCGCCGCGCCAGCACCACCTGCGCGACGATCTCGGCGCTGCCGACCTGGCGGATCAGCCCGTCCACGCCGGTCATGCAGAACCGGCAGCCCACCGCGCAGCCCACCTGGCTGGACACGCAGACGCCGTCGCGCGGCAGCAGCACGGTCTCCACCGTCTGGCCGTCATGCAGGCCCAGCAGCAGCCGCGCCGACACGCCGTCGCCGCCGGCATGCTCGCTCTTCACGGCCAGCAGCCCGTCCAGCTCGGCGAACAGGCCCGGCAGCGCTTCCATGACGGCCTTGGGCAACCAGCCCTGCAGCGGCTGTTTGCCGGCGTCCAGCGGCAGGTTCTGCACCCAGTGGCGCAGCACGCGGCTTTCATGGGCGGGGTTGGCGCCCAGCGCGCGCAGGCGCTGGCGGAGGTCGGAGATCAGCATGAGGCCACGATTGTCCCGGACCTTGATCCGGCAGTTGACCGCTCGCGATTCATCCGTCGCTGGCTTGCGTCAACACCTGAGTCCGCTCGCCTGCTTCATCACTTCGATGAACAGCGCTGCGCCCCCACTGGTCTGGCGTTTCAAGCCGCTGGCTGCGTTGCTCCTCCTTGTGGGCACGAGCCCACTGCGTCGTCTCGCCTTGCCAGCGACTTGCCTCACCAGCCCCTCGGGAGCGCTCAACGGCCGCATCAAGGTCGCCTGAGAATGCGGCCCATGACCGCTCCCCGCTTCTTCGCCCTCGTTCCCGCCGCCGGCATCGGCGAGCGCTCCGGCGCCGGCATGCCCAAACAGTACGTCGAGATCGCCGGCCGCCCGATGCTGGCCCACACGCTGGCCGCGCTGGCCGCCGTGCCGCGCATCGCGCAGACGCTGGTGGTGCTGTCGCCGGCAGACGACCGCTTCGAAAGCGCGCTGCCGGGCTGCACCGCCTGGGTGGCGCGCGTCGGCGGCGCCAGCCGCGCCGACAGCGTGCTGGGCGGCCTGGCCGACCTGCGGTCACGCGGCGCGACGGACGACGACTGGGTGCTGGTGCACGACGCGGCGCGCTGCCTGCTGAGCCCCGAGTGGGTCGATGCACTCATCGATGCCTGTCAGCACGACGACGTCGGCGGCCTGCTGGCCCAGCCGATTGCCGACACACTGAAGGCAGGCGACGCGGATGGCCGCGTGACGGCGACGGTGGACCGCCGCGACAAGTGGGCGGCGCAGACGCCGCAGATGTTCCGGCTTGGTCTGGCCGAACGGGCGCTCACAGCGATGGGCGCGGCGGCCACCGACGAGGCCAGCGCCGTCGAGGCGCTGGGCCTGGCGCCGCGGCTGGTGCGGGCGTCGATGGCCAACTTCAAGGTGACGTGGCCGGAGGATTTCGCGCTGGCCGAGCGCTGGCTTCACCAGGTGGGGCCCAGCAGCAGATAAGCCGCCGTGTCCCCGCCCCGCGTCGACCCCAGCGCGAGGAAGAATGGCCCGAAGCGCGTGTCCACGCTGAGGAAGCCGCTGGCGGCCTGCCGCCAGCCGTCGCGGGGCAGGTTGGACAGTTTCAGCCCCGTGCCGTTGCCCACCGCCCCCGTCTCCAGCGAGAAGCCCACGCGCACCGCGCCGCCCAGGCCCACGGGCATCTCGCCGATGCGCCGTGCCATGACGACGCGGGCCAGCACCATGTTCTCGCCGACCAGCGAGCCGTCCGGCGTGCCCGACAGCCGCAGGTAGCCGCCCAGCGAGCGGGCCTGGCCGCGCTCGGCATGCGCGAACTCGCCGTACAGCTGGCCGGCCCATTCGCCGAGGCGGAACGCGGCCAGCCCCAGCAGCGACGCGTTGATGACATGACCCTCGCCGCGCGGGCGCAGCCATTCGATGCGCGCCGTCGTCCACTGGCCGCGGCTGGGGAAGGCCAGCGAGTCCAGCGTGTCGGTGTGCAGTTCCAGGTATTGCTGGCTGTAGCTCTTGGACGCGCGCCCGCCGCTGATGATGGGCAGCACCACCTCGTCGCTGGCGCGCAGCCGGCCGATGCCGAAACGCACGTCGCCCAGGCCGGCCACGCGGTGGCCCAGTTCCAGCTGGGCGCTGGTCAGGCTGCTGCTCAGGCGCAGCGCGCGCTGGCCCTGGTTGAACACGTCGTTGGCGCCGGCCTCGTAGCCCAGCTTCGCGGCGGCGAACCAGCGCGAGCCCGGGCCCAGCGGCTGGTAGAACTCGGTGTTCAGCCCGCGCGTGGTGCCGATGCGCGCCACGCTGCGCAGCTCGGCGCCCCAGCGGTTCAGCCAGTTGGCCACGTGCATGGCGACCAGCGAGTAGCTGCTCGCATCGGCGAAGTCGCTGTAGAGCTCCAGCCCCAGCCGCACGCGGCTGGCGGCCCAGTCGGCCTCGGTGAGCTTGAACTCGATGTTGCGCCGGCCGTCGCGGTCGTCGATCTCGGTCTCGATGCGCTCGAAATCACCCGTGCCGTCCAGCCGCTCGACGGCGCGGGCGAGTTCCGCACGGCCCACGGTGTCGCCGGGCCGCAGCGCGATCTCTGCGCGCAGCGCGTCGGCATTGGTGCGGCGGCCGCCGCTGATTTTCAGCTCGCCCAGCGGCAGCGACGGCATCGTGGCCTCGGGCAGGCCCAGGCGGCGGGCCTGCAGCGCGGCCTGGGCCGCGGGCGAGGCGAGGGCCGCGAGGCGCTCGCCGGCCGCCAGCGCCGCGCGCCGGCCGGTGGCCATGGCCTCGTCGGCACGCTGGAAGTCCATGAAGCCCATGCCCGGGAGGTCCGGGTCGACGACGATGTCCTGCGGCTTCAGCTCGCGCAGCGAGCGCTGCACGTTCTGCTCGGTCAGGATCTGCAGCATCTGGTTGGCCACCATGACGGCGCTGGTGATCTCGCGATCCTCCAGCAGCGGCGTGCCGACGTTGACGGCGATGATGATGTCCGCACCCAGCTGCCGGGCGATGTCGATGGGCAGGTTGCGCACCAGGCCGCCGTCCACCAGCGGCCGGCCGTTCACGCGCAGCGGCGAGAACACTCCCGGCACGGCCATGGACGCGCGCAGCGCCTCGAACAGCGGCGTGTCGGCCTGGTCCAGCATGGCGCCGGACAGCAGGTCGGTGGCGACGGCGCGGAACGGGATGGGCAGGCGGCGCAGCGGGTCGTCCAGCCGCGTGGCCGGCAGCAGCGACGACAGCGTGGCCTCCAGCTGGCCGTTGCCGGCCGCCCCCGCCGGCAGCTGCGCGCCCTTGGCCAGGCTCACGCCGAACTCGATGCGCGACGGCAGGCGCTCGTCGTCCTCGCGCCGGCGGATGGCCAGCCGCTCCCGGGCGGGGCGGTCCGCCAGGATGGCGCCCCAGCTGGCGGTCCGCACCAGCGCTTCCAGCTCGTCCACGCTGCGGCCCGACGCGTAGGCGCCGCCGACGACGGCGCCCATGCTGGTGCCGACGATGAGGTCCACCGGCACCTGCAGCTCTTCCAGCACGCGCAGCACGCCGATGTGCGCCAGGCCGCGCGCGCCGCCACCCGACAGCACGAGGCCTATCCTGGGGCGGGAGTCCTGGGCGAAGGCGGCCTGGGCCAGCGCCAGCAGGCAGACGAGAGCGAGTCGTTTCATGGCGGGCCGCACCATAGCAGCCCGCGGCGACAATGCGGCCATGACTTCTCCTCGGCTTCGAATCGGTGAGGGCTGGGACACCCACCAGCTCGTCACCGGCCGCCCGCTGATCCTGGGCGGCATCACCATCGCGCACACGCACGGCCTGCTGGGCCATTCCGACGCCGACGCGTTGGCCCATGCCATCACCGACGCGCTGCTGGGCGCCGCCGCGTTGGGTGACATTGGCAAGCTGTTCCCCGACACGGCGGCCGAGTTCAAGGGCGCCGACTCCATGGTGTTGCTGGCCGAGGCCTACCGCCGCGTGCGCGAAGCGGGCTGGCAGCTGGTGAACCTGGACACCACCATCGTCGCCCAGGCGCCCAAGATGGCGCCGCACATCCCGGCCATGCGCGAGCGGCTGGCCGGGGTGCTGGGCGTGGACGTGGGTCAGGTCAACGTGAAGGCCAAGACGGCCGAGAAGATGGGCCCGGTGGGCGAGGGCCGCGCCATCGAGGCGCGCGCCGTGTGCCTGCTGGCCGCGGCACCGCGATAGGCCGGCTGCTTCAGCCGGCCTGCAGCTTGAGCACCGTCAGCAGCCCGCCTTCCGGCGAGTTGCTGATGGACAGCTGCCCACCCAGCCGCTGCACCGATTTCTCGACGATGGCCAGCCCCAGCCCGGCGCCGCTGGCGGCGGTGCGTGCCGCGTCGCCGCGGTAGAACGGGGTCGTCAGCCGCGCCAGGCGGTCGGGCGGCACGCCGGGGCCGTGGTCGCGCACACGCAGTTCCACCCAGGCGCCCTGGCGCGTCGCGCTGACGTCCACGCGCGCCGGCTCGCCGGGCTCGTGGCCGTAGCGGCGCGCGTTCTCGAACAGGTTCAGCAGCACGCGGCCCAGCTCGGTGTCGTCGACGAACACCTTGAGCGCGGTGCTGACCTGCACGCGGAAGCGGATCTGGTCGGGGTCGCGGAAGCCCTGCACCTCGCGCTCGACGATGTCGGCCAGCTTGGCTTCGCGCAGCTGCGTCTCGTTGGGGCGCGCGTAGTCCATGAACTTGCTGATGATGGCGTCGAGCTGGTCGATGTCCTGCGCCATGAATTGACGCGCCTGCTCGTCCTGCACGCTCATCTCCGTCTCCAGCCGCAGGCGGGCCAGCGGTGTGCGCAGGTCGTGCGAGATGCCGGCCAGCATGACGGCGCGGTCCTCCTCCAGCTTGGCCAGCTCGCGGGCCATGCGGTTGAAGCCCATGTTGACCTCGCGGATCTCGCTGGTCATCGTCGTCTCGTCCAGGCGCGAGTCGTACTCGCCCTCACGGATGCGGCCGGCCGCCTCGGCGAGCTCGCGCAGCGGCTGGTTGATGAGCCGCGCGATCAGCGCCGAGCCCACCACCGTGGCCAGCAGCGCGATCAGCACCCACCACCAGTTGCTGGACAGCGTGACGGACAGCGGCGCGGCGCTGGTCCTGAGCCAGAAGGCGTCCTCGCCGACGACGTAGCGCACCCACAGGCCCGGCACGTCGTTGACGCTGCGCGCGACCAGCGTGTCCGGCCCCAGCGTGCCGCGCAGCTCGGCGGCCAGCTTCTTCGCGAACGGACTGGTGTCGTAGGGCAGCCAGCGGTCAGTCTGCTCGGCCACGCGCACCTGCACCGTGTCGCCGCGCGCCATCGACGTGATGACGGCCACGCGGTTGATGGGGTCGGTGTGCTCCAGCGCGATGCGGCTGAGCTTGACGAGGCCGGCCAGCTGCTCGGCCGACTCCAGCGCACGCGGCTCGGCCTCCAGCAGCTTGAAGGTGTACTGCCAGGCCAGCACCGCGCCGGCCAGCAGCAGCGCCAGCCACGCGAACGTGCGCCAGAAGAGATTCAGCGCAAGGTGGGGGCGAGGCATCAGCTGGTCGGGACGTATTCGGGCCGAGCGCCGGGCCGCCCCAAGCCGGCCCAGGGGGCGATGTGCTTGCCGGTCGAACCGGCAAGCATCGCCGTCCCCTCGGGGGACCGACCAGGCTTGCCCGCGTTCAGCGGGGCAAGATTGGGCGAGGGGCTCACGTGTTCTCGTCCGGCACGAAGACGTAGCCCACGCCCCAGACGGTCTGGATGTAGCGCGGCTGGGCCGGGTCGGCCTCCAGCATCTTGCGCAGGCGCGAGATCTGCACGTCCAGGCTGCGGTCGAACGGCTCGAACTCGCGGCCGCGGGCCAGCTGGGCCAACTTGTCGCGGCTCAAAGGCTGGCGCGGGTGGCGCACCAGCGTCTTCAGCATCGAGAACTCGCCGGTGGTCAGCGGCAGCTGCTCGCCATTCTTCGTGAGACGACGCAGCGCCAGGTCGAACTCGAACGGGCCGAAGGTCACCGTCATCGGTTCCTTGGACGGCGCGCCCGGCGCTTCCGGCGGCGGGCGGCGGCGCAGCACCGCGTTGATGCGGGCCAGCAGTTCGCGCGGGTTGAAGGGCTTGGCGAGGTAGTCGTCGGCGCCCACTTCCAGGCCGACGATGCGGTCCACGTCCTCGACCTTGGCGGTCAGCATGATGATGGGCGTCTGGTCGTTGGCGGCGCGCAGGCGGCGGCAGATCGTCAGGCCGTCCTCGCCGGGCAGCATCAGGTCCAGCACGATGAGGTCCACCGTCTCACGGGTCAGCTGCTTGTTCAGCGCGCGGCTGTCTTCGGCCAGCAGCACTTCGAAGCCTTCCTGGGTCAGGTAGCGGCGCAGCAGGTCACGGATGCGGGCATCGTCGTCGACGACGAGGATGCGGTTCTGGCGGGGATTGGCGGCGTTGTTCATCGCGCTTCCTGAATTTGTAACAGCGGCATTGTGAGCAGGTTTGAAAGCCGGTCGCGTAGGACAGCAGGCATCGGTTACAGCTCGTTGCCATATCGGGGCCATGGCGCGCCGCTAAGCTGGGAAGCCCCTGTTGAAAGGAAGTGCCATGCGTGTTTTCACCGCCCTGTCCGTTCTGACCTTGGCCGCGGCCGCCCAGGCGGCCGAGCCGCCGCGGGAGCGGCTGAGCCTGTCGGCCAGCGCCACCGCCGAGGTGACGCGCGACGTGCTGGGCGTCAGCTTCTCCACCACGCGCGACGGCACCGAACCCGCCGCCGTGCAGGCGGCGCTGAAGCAGGCGCTCGACGCCGCGCTGGCCGAGGCGCGCAAGGTCGCCAAGCCGGGCCAGGTGGACGTGCAGACCGGCGGCTTCTCGCTCTACCCGCGCCACGACCCCAAGACGGGCAAGATCAACGGCTGGCAGGGCAGTGCAGAGCTGCAGGTGGAAGGCCGCGACACGGCCGCCATCGCGCAGCTGACCGGCCGCATCAGCACGCTGAGCATCGCGCGCGTGGGCTACAGCCTGTCGCGCGAGGCGCGCGAGAAGGCCGAGGCCGACATCACGGCCCAGGCCATCGGCCGCTACCGCGCCAAGGCGGCGGACTACGCGAAGCAGTTCGGCTACGGCGGCTACGTGGTGGGCGAGATCAACATCTCGGGCGACGAGACTTCCGCGCCGCGACCCATGATGGCGATGCGCATGGTCAAGGCCGAGGCGGCCGACGCCGGCCTGCCGACCGAGGCCGGCAAGGCGACCGTGACGGTGAACGTCAGCGGCAGCGTGCAGCTGACACGCGAGTCGTCCCCGCGCTGAGCGATAGCGAGGAGCTGCGGGGCCAGCGCCGGGCCGCTCCCAAGCGGCCCCGCAGCGGACGTCGGCGCGGGGCCACCCCCGCGACGGTCCGCGCCCCCTCGGGGGGGCGCCCGGCGTACCCGCCGGGCCGGGGGCCACTCAAACTGCGGTCCAGCCCCCGTCCATCGCCCAGGCCTGGCCGCGCACGTTGATGGCGGCGTCCGAGCACAGGAACACGGTCAGTGCGCCCAGTTCCTCTGGCGTCGTGAACTGCAGCGAGGGCTGCTTCTCGGCCAGCAGGCGGCGCTTGGCCTCCTCGTTGTCGACGCCGTCCTTCGCAGCCAGCGCGTCCACCTGCTTCTGCACCAGCGGCGTCAGCACCCAGCCGGGGCAGACGGCGTTGACGGTGACCGGCGTCGTGGCCGTCTCCAGCGCGACGCTCTTCGTGAAGCCGACGAGACCGTGCTTGGCGGCCACGTAGGCCGACTTCTGCGCCGACGCGACGAGCCCGTGCGCCGACGCGATGTTGACGATGCGGCCCCAGCCGCGCTTGAGCATGCCCGGCAGCGCCAGCCGCGTCGTGTGGAAGGCCGACGTGAGGTTGATCGCGATGATCGCGTCCCACTTCTCGACCGGGAAGTCTTGCACCGGCGCCACATGCTGGATGCCGGCGTTGTTGACGAGGATGTCGATGCCGCCGAACTCGGCGTCCGCGTAGGCCACCAGCGCGGCGATGTCGCCGGGCTTGCTCATGTCGGCACCGTGGTAGCCCACCTTGACGCCCAGCGCCGCGACCTCGGCCTTGGGCGCCTCGGCGTCGCCGAAGCCGTTCAGGATCACGTTCGCGCCCTGCCGCGCCAGTGACACCGCGATGCCCAGACCGATGCCGCTGGTGGAGCCCGTGACGAGGGCGGTCTTGCCTTTCAACATGATGGGAATCCTCTCGGGTTGCTACGATGGTTTCAAAGGATTGAACCATGACCTCGCCCGACCTGCGCTTCGTCAATTGCCTGGACGCCACCGGCCTGCACCGCATGGCGTACTGGGAGTGGGCCGGCCCGAGCGCCGACGCGCCGGTGCTGGTCTGCGTGCACGGACTGTCGCGTCAGGGGCGCGACTTCGACGCGCTGGCGCGGGTGATGAGCAGCCGCTACCGCGTCATCTGCCCCGACGTGGCCGGCCGCGGCCGCTCCGACTGGCTGCGCCAGCCCGGCGGCTACGCGATCCCGGCCTATGTGTCCGACATGATCGCGCTGCTGGCGCGGCTGGACGTGGAGCAGGTGGACTGGGTGGGCACGTCCATGGGCGGGCTCATCGGCCTGGGCGTGGCGTCGCTGCGCGGGGCCGAGGGGCGGCCGGGCTTCATTCGCCGCCTCGTGTTGAACGACGTGGGTCCTGCCATCCGCTTCGAGGCGCTGCAGCGCATCGGGGGCTACCTGGGCAAGGTGCAGCGCTTCGCGTCGCTGGCCGAGGGTGCGGCCTATCTGCGCACCATTTCCGAAGGCTTCGGGCCGCACACCGACGCCGAGTGGCTGGCCCTGTCGGAGCCGCTGTTCCAGCAGGAGGGCGATGGTTGGCGGCTGCGCTACGACCCCGCCATTGCCGTGCCCTTCGGCGCGGTGACGCCCGAGCTCGCCGCCGCGGGCGAGGCGGCGCTGTGGGCCGCCTATGACGCGCTCACCTGCCCGACGCTGCTGATCCGCGGCGCCGACAGCGACCTGCTCAGCGCCGAGACGGCGCGCGCGATGACGCAGCGCGGCCCCGGTGCGCGGCTCGTCGAGCTGCCCGGCGTGGGGCATGCGCCCACCTTGATCCATGACGACCAGATCGCCATCGTCCGAGATTTCCTGAGTTCATGAAGACAGGCTTGATGCCCGAGGGCGCGGCCACCGCGCCCATCGTTGCGCTGCTGGACACCAGCACCGAACATTCCCACGTCGAGGTGGCCCGCGCGCGCGCCTTTGCCGAGCCGCTGCTGGCCGCCGAGACGCTGGACACCGGCGAGAACGCGCTGGCCCACGCCGATGGCGTGGCCGCCATCCTGCAGGCCGTGGGCGCCGCGCAGGAGCTGCAGGCGGCGGCCTACCTCGTCTACGCGGCTGATTTCCTGACCAGGCCCGAGGACGTCGTCGCCAAGGCCTTCGGCGACAGCCACGCCAGCCTTGTCACGCACACGCGCAAGCTGGTGCAGATGCAGCGCGCGGCGCGGGCCGCCAAGGTCAGCACCGACCAGAAGGCACAGCAGACCGAGCGCGTGCGCAAGATGCTGCTGGCGTTCTCGAAGGACCTGCGCGTCGTGCTGCTGCGCCTGGCCTCGCGGCTGCAGACGCTGCGCTGGTACGCCGCCAGCAAGACGCCGTGCCCGCCGGAGCTGGCGGCCGAGTCGCAGGCCGTGTTCGCACCGCTGGCCAATCGGCTGGGCATCTGGCAGATCAAGTGGGAGCTGGAAGACCTGGCCTTCCGCTTCCGCGAGCCCGAGGCCTACAAGGCGCTGGCCAAGGGGCTGCAGGAGAAGCGCGTCGAGCGCGAGCAGCGCATTGAGGCCGCGCGCGCGACGCTTCAGGCCGACCTGTACGCGCAAGGCATCGCCGCCGAGGTGCAGGGCCGGCCCAAGCATCTCTACAGCATCCACAAGAAGATGCAGGGCAAGGCGTTGTCGCTGGACCGCGTGTTCGACCTGCGGGCCTTGCGCGTCATCGTCGCCAGCGTGGCCGACTGCTACGCCGTGCTGGCGCGGCTGCACGAGCTGTACACGCCGGTGCCGGGCGAGTTCGACGACTACATCGCCAAGCCCAAGCCCAACGGCTACCAGTCGCTGCACACGGTGGTGCTGGGGCAGGACCAGCGGGCCATGGAAGTGCAGATCCGTACGCGCGAGATGCATGACCACGCCGAGCACGGCGTGGCCGCGCACTGGGCCTACAAGGAGGCCGGCGCGCGCGGCTATGCCGGCGTCAGCGCGGCGGGCGAGTTCGAGGAACAGGTGGCGCGCGCCCGCAAGGCCGTGCTGAACCAGCTGCTGGCCTGGGAGCGCGACACCGTGCAGGGCGAGGGCGGGGCGGTGTTCGACGACCGCATCTACGTCTTCACGCCGCAGGCCACCATCGTCGAGCTGGCGGCCGGCGCGACGCCGGTGGACTTCGCCTACGCGGTGCACACCGACCTGGGCCACCGCTGCCGCGGTGCGCGCATCGACGGCCAGATGCTGCCGCTGAACACACCGCTGCAAAGCGGGCAGACGGTGGAGATCATCGCGACCAAGGAGGGCGGGCCGTCGCTGGACTGGCTGAACCCGGAGCTGGGCTATCTGCAGAGCCAGCGTTCGCGCGCCAAGGTGCGGGCGTGGTTCAACGCGCTGCAGCAGGCGCAGACCATCGCCAAGGGCCGCGAGCTGGTCGAGAAGCTGCTGCAGCGCGAGGGCAAGACGGCGCTGAAGCTGGACGAGCTGGCCGCACGGCTGGGCTTCAAGGGCGCGGACGCGCTGTTCGAGGTGGTCGGCAAGGACGAGTACTCGCTGCGAAACATCGAGCTGCTGCTGCGCCCGCCCGAGCCGGTGGCCGACGAGGACGAACTGCTCGCCCAGCGGCACACGCGCAGCGCCAGCAGCGGCGCTCGCGGCGGCGTGCTGGTGGTGGGCATCGATTCGCTGCTGACGACACTGTCGCGCTGCTGCCGGCCCGCGCCGCCAGATGCCATCGCCGGTTTCGTCACGCGCGGCAAGGGCGTGGCCATCCACCGCAGCGACTGCAGCAACCTCGCCGAGATGAAGCGCCGCTCGCCCGAGCGCGTCATCGCCGTCGAGTGGGGCGGTGGCGAACCTGTGGGCAAGAGCGCGCCGGTCTATCCGGTCGACGTGCTGGTCGAGGCCGGCGACCGGCAGGGTCTGCTGCGCGACGTGCTGGAGATCTTCGCCAAGGAGAAGATGAACGTCGTCGCCGTCAACACGCAGTCGCTGCAGAGCGGTGCCGCCGCCAGGCCGCGCACGGGCGGCGGCGACACGGCGTGGATGAGTTTCACGCTGGAGCTGTCCGACGCCACCAAGCTGGCCAAGGTGCTGCGCGACCTGTGCGCCATCTCGGGCGTCCGTTCAGCGCGCCGGAAGTGATTTGTGGACTAGCCCTCAAAAAGCGTGCTATAGTGCGAAGCTCTTCAGGCGCGTAGCTCAGTTGGTTAGAGCACCACCTT
>JAYSCT010000060.1:0-28728 GCA_041914785.1 Roseateles sp. | reverse complement strand
TCGAGCCCACTGGGCTCAATGTGTCCGGCCGAAGCCCCCGAGGGGACGGCGATGCTTACGGCATCGAGCCGCAAGCACATCGCCAGACGGGCCGGCTTGGGGCGGCCCGGCGCTCGGCCCAGAAAGGCTCGACGGCGGGCTAGGCTGCGAGCGAGGTGGGCGACTGTCCCGCCAGCGCGCGTTCCCACATGCGCTGGTAGAGCGATTCCAGATCGCGCGCGAAGCGTGCCATGTCGTACAGGCCGGCCGGCCGCGTGGCGATCTGCTCACGCAGCGCTTGGCGTGTGGCCGTGTCGCGGCCCAGCTCGCACACCTTGTCCACATAGCCCCCCGCATCCTGCGTGATGCAGTGCTCCAGCCCGGCCGCCGCCAGGATGCTGGCCGCCACGCGGCCCGGGAAGCTGTCGTTCATCAGCGTCACCACCGGCACGCCGGCCGCCAGCGCGTCGCTGGTGGTCGTGTGGCCGTTGCAGGGCCAGCTGTCCAGCGCCAGGTCGGCCACCTGCAGCCGCGCCAGATGCGCGTCCATGTCCACCGGGGGCGCAAAAACGAGGCGGTCCGCCAGCGGGCCGGCGGCGGCGCGCAGTTGTGCGTCGGCCTGCTCGCCGCCGCTGAGCTGCCACAGCCGCGCACCGGGCAGGCGGCGCAACACGTCCATCCACGCGGCCCACAGCGGCGGCGTGATCTTGTAGACGGCGTTGGCCCCCAGCAGCACCAGCGCGTCGTCGGGCAGGCCCAGTGATTCGCGCGTGGGCGGCGGCGCCAGACGGCGGCGGCTGTCCTGCGGCTGGTAGCAGTGCGGCAGCTGGGCGATGCACTCGCTGTAGTCGGCGGCATGGTCCAGCGGCGTGACGACCGGGTCACCGATGACGTAGTCGATGAAATCCGCGCCGCTGGTGCCCGGAAAGCCCAGCCAGCTCACCTGCACCGGCGCCGGCCGGCAAGCGAGGGCGGCCATGCGGCTGCCTGCGGTGTGGCCTTTGAGGTCCACGAGGATGTCCAGCTCGTCGGCGCGCAGCCGCTCGGCCAGCGCGGTCAGGCTCAGCGGCGTCACGTCGACGAAGGTCTCGGCCGCGGCCACGATGCGCCGGCGCATCGGCGAGCCGTCGTCGGGGCCGTGCGAGTACAGCCGGATGTCGAAGCGCTCGCGGTCGTGCCGCTCCAGCAGCTCGGCCATCAGCGCGGCGGTGGCGTGGGCATGGAAGTCGGCCGACAGATATCCCACCCGCACGCGCTCGCGCGCGCGCGCCGGCCGGGGCGGCAGCGGCTTGAGGCCCCGTGCCACATGCCGGCTGGCCAGGGCCGCGGCACGCTTCAGCTCGGCCCGCGTGTGCGGCAGGCCCACGAAGGCGAACGGCATGCCGAACTCGTCGTCGGGGCTGGCCTGCAGCGCGGCACGCAGCGCGGCGAGGTCCGCGTCGAAGCTGCGCCAGTCGGCCGCCTTCTGCGTCGCGTGGATCAGGTAGCCCTGCGCCATCACGCTGTGCGGCGCCAGGATCGCCGCCGTGCGCAAGGCCTCGGCGGCCTGGCTGTGCAGCCCCAGCGCCTGCAGCGCGAAGCCGAGCTGCAGGTAGGTGTCGACGTCGGTGGGCGCCAGCGCCAGCGCCTGCATCAGCAGGTCGATGGCCTCGACGGCGCGGCCGGCGTGGCGCAGCGCCTCGGCCTGGGTGCGCAGGTCGGCTGGCGTCATTGCGTGCATGTGTCAGTTTCGATTTTTGCGACCTGGCTTCTCGGGCCGAGCGCCGGGCCGCTCCCAAGCCGGCCCGGTTTGGCGATGTGCTTGCCGGTCGAGCCGGCAAGCATCGCCGTCCCCTCGGGGGACCGGCCAAGGCACTCCCTGGGCGAGGGGCTCACGCAGCCTGCCGGCTGGCCACCGCCAGCAGCGACATGCCGTTGAAGAAGAACATGCCGTCCAGCTGCCACGGCGTGTACTTGCGGATCACGTTGGCGAGCGTGAATGGCGTGTACCAGCAGTTGTGGTCGGGGTGCACCACCTCGACGAAGGTCTGCGCGCCACTGTTGTAGTCGAAGTGCCGGCGAAAGCACGAGTACGCGTCGGGCACCGTGATGATGTACTGGTCGGCGCCGAGCGCGTCGAGCTGCTGCAGGAAACCCTGCACGTCGGGCACGTGCTCCATGACCTCGGGCACCAGCACGGTGTCGTAGCGCTCGGTCACGTCGGCCCAGTCGCTGAACAGCCGGCCCTTCAGGTGCGGGCGCATCAGCTCGAAGGCCTCGCCGTGGATGTCGAAGCCGTCGAGCCGGCAATGCTCGTCCAGCTGCAGGTGCAGCGAGCGCTTCAGGTCGGTGATGGGCCAGTCGACGCAGCCGACGTGCAGCACGCGCTTCTCGGCGCACAGCGCGACGAAGGCGTCCAGCCGCGGCACGCCGACGAAGTCCTCGCCGACCTTGACCTTTTGCACGAAGTACTTCTGGTGGGCGAACTCCAGCGGGGAGACGGGCAGGTCGTCCATGGCGGCTTGGCGTTCAGCGGCGAGTACGGCACTCATGCGACTTTCCTCTTGTGCAGTTCGTCGTACTTGCCCAGCGTGCTGCCCCATTCCTGGGCGGCGAACACGGCACCGCCGCCCGTGTACTCCAGGCCGGTGAAGTGGCGCGGGATGAAGAAGTGGCTGGGCCAGATCGTCAGGTTCGCGTAGCGCTGCACGCGCACCTGCTCGGTCAGGTACAGCGGGCCCACGCTCTGCCAGGCCATGCGGTCGACGACGGTGGGTTCCTTCTGCAGGTCCAGGATGATCTGGCCGAAAAACGGGTTCTCGGGCACCGAGGCCACGTAGCCCGCGGCGATGAGGCCCGGGCGCACCAGCTCGTTCTCCCAGCACGCGCAGGCCTCGCCTTCGAACAGCCAGGGCTCCAGCGGACGCTTGCAGATGCTGTCGGCGTCGACGACGAACCCGCCCTCGTGGTACAGGATTTCCCAGCGCATCAGGTCGGCCACGCCGTTGAGTTCGCGCCTGGACATCTCGCGCATGTGGGCGGCGTTGACCCAGCCGTAGTTCGCCAGGTCGTCGTTGCCCCAGACGCGCACGGTCCAGTCGGGGTTGTGCTGGCACCAGGTGGCGATGCAGTTGTCGGGGCGCTTGGATTCGTCGCCCACCCAGATCACATGCAGGGTGCGGGGGATCATGGGTAAGCCTCGCGGACGGTGGAAGAACTGTCACTCTAGGCCGCCGGCCAGCCCGGCGAAACCCGGTGGAGCAGGGGAAATCCGGTCCTGAAATGCCCCATGGCCCCTCGCGCCGTGACCACAATGTGCGCATGACCGCCGCTCCGCGCCGCCTGGCCCTTGTCGTCATCGCCCGTGACGAGGCGGCCCGCATCGGCCGGCTGCTGGACAGTGTGCGCCCTTGGGTGGACGAGATGGTGGTGCTGGACACCGGCTCGCGGGACGACACCGTGCGCGTCGCGCGCGCGCACGGCGCCCGCGTGCAGGCGTTTGCATGGTGCGACGACTTCTCCGCCGCCCGCAACCAGGCGCTGGCGCTGGCCGGCGCCGACTGGCATTTGGTGCTGGACGCCGACGAGTGGCTGATCGATGGCGGCGAGGCGCTGCAGGCGCTGCGCGATACGGCGCCCGGCTTCGTCGGCGCGCTGCAGCTGCGCGACCGCTTCGACCAGGCCCCGGGCCGGCAGGCCGAGGCCGTCGCCTGGCTCAGCCGGGTGCTGCCGGGCGCGGTGCGCTATGCCGGCCGGGTGCACGAGCAGCCGCAGCATGCGCTGCCGGTGCGCCGGCTGCCGCTGGTGGTGGGGCATGACGGCTATGTCAGCGAGCGGCTGGCCGACAAGCGCGGTCGCAACCGCCGGCTGCTGGAGCAGTCGCTGGCGGAGTCGCCCCGCGACGCCTACCTCTGGTATCAGCTGGGCAAGGACTGCGCCGTCTACGACGAGCACGCCGCCGCGGAGGCTGCCTTCGAGCGCGCCTGCGCGCTGCCCGGCGCCGCTGGCGCGCCGTGGTGGCTGGACCTGGTCTCGCGGCGCCTGTTCGCGCTCAAGTGCCTGGGCCGTCATGCCGACGCGGTGGACTTTGCGCAGGCGCAGATGGATGCGGGCGCCGGCTCGCCGGACTTCTTCTTCGCCGTGGGCGACGTGATGCTGGACCTGGCCGCCTCCGAGCCCGCGCAGGCGGCCGATGCGCTGCCCATGGCCGAAGCCGCCTGGCGGCGCTGCCTGGCGCTGGGCGAACACCCCGAGCAGCCGGGCGCCGTGGCGGGCCGCGGCAGCTGGCTGGCGGCGCACAACCTGGCCGTCGTGCTGGACGGCACCGGCCGCGAGGCCGAGGCCGCCGCCGTGCGCGCCGCCCACCCCTGGCCCGGCCCCTCGCGGGCATGAGGCGGCTCGTCACCGCCTGGCCGCTGTCGGCGCTGCTGGTCTGGCTGGCGGCCTGGGCCACCCACGCGCTGCTGCTGGGCGCGGGGCGCGAGGTGGCCGTCGTCGCCGGGGCGCTGCTGGGCGGCGCGCTGGCATTGCTGTACGCGGCGCGCTGGCGCCGGCTCATCGCGGCGCTGGGCTTTCCGTTGTCGGCGCTGGTGCTGGGCGCGCAGGGCGGGCTGCCGCCGCTGCTGTGGCTGCTGCCGGTGGCGTTGCTGTGGTGGCTCTACCCGCGGCGCAGCTGGAGCGAGGCGCCGTTGTTCCCCACGCCCGCCGGCGCGCTGGCGCAGTTGCCCGCCCACGCACCGCTGCCGCCCGGCGCCCGCGTGCTGGACGCCGGCTGCGGCGTGGGCGACGGCCTGCGCGAGCTGGTGCGCGCCTACCCCGCGGCCCGCGTGGAGGGCGTGGAATGGAGTCGCCCGCTGGCGCTGGCCGCGCGCTGGCGCGTGCGCGGCGCCACCGTGCGCCGGGGGGACCTGTGGGCCGACGACTGGGCGCCGTTCGCGCTGGTCTACCTGTTCCAGCGCCCCGAGTCCATGCCGCGGGCCTGGGCCAAGGCCTGCGCCGAGATGGCGCCGGGCGCCTGGCTGGTCAGCCTGGACTTCGCCGTGCCGGGCGCCGCCCCGGTGGCGAGCTGGCAACTGGGCAACGGCCAGTTCGTGTGGCTTTACCGCCCGCAGCGGACTGTGGCGTCAAAGCCGCCCAATTGATGCCTTCACGCCGGCGCCGTTTCGGCATACTTTCTCAAGCCCCCCGGCATCGGGCCGATATGGCCTGAACACCCTCAACCCGACCACGCATGTTCGTCATCATCGGCTGGGCCATCTCCATGGCCTGCATCTTCGGTGTGTTCATCGCCCACGGCGGGAACATCGGCGTCATCCTGCACGCGCTGCCCTTCGAGATGATCACCATCTTCGGAGCGGCGATCGGCGCCTTCCTGGCCAACAACCAGATGAAGGTCGTCAAGGCGACGGCCGCCGGCCTGGGGCTGTGCTTCAAGGGCAGCAAGTACAGCAAGGCGCGCTACATGGAGCTGCTGGCGCTGATGTACGACATCCTGCAGAAGGCCCGCAAGGAAGGCCTGATGTCCATCGAGAAGGACGTCGAGGACCCGCATTCCAGCCCGCTGTTCCAGAAATACCCCGTGGTGGGCAATGACCACCACGTCACCGAGTTCATCACCGACTACCTGCGCATGATGGTGTCGGGCAACCTGAACGCGCACGAGATCGAATCGCTGATGGACAGCGAGATCGAGACCCACCACCAGGAAGAGCATGCCGCCGTCGCCGCGCTGCAGCGGCTGGCGGGCGGCCTGCCGGCCTTCGGTATCGTGGCCGCCGTGCTGGGCGTGGTGAACACCATGGGCTCGGTGGGCCAGCCGCCGGCGGTGCTGGGCGGCATGATCGGCTCGGCGCTGGTCGGCACCTTCCTGGGCATCCTGCTGGCCTACGCGGTGGCCGAGCCGCTCGCCGGCCTGATGGAGCAGAAGTGCGACGAAGGCTCCAAGGAGCTGCAGTGCATCAAGACCACGCTGCTGGCCAGCATGCAGGGCTACGCGCCGCAGGTGGCCATCGAGTTCGGCCGCAAGGTGCTGTTCTCGGGCGACCGGCCGAGCTTCTCCGAGCTCGAATCCCACGTGAAGAAGAAGTGACATGGCGGCCGCCCTGGCAACGCAGCGCGGTTTCGCGGGAGCCTTGAATGGCCGGTGACGCGAAGAAACTCCAGCCCATCATCATCAAGAAGGTGAAGAAGGGCGGCCACGCGGCGCACGGCGGCGCGTGGAAGATCGCGTACGCGGACTTCGTCACGGCCATGATGGCCTTCTTCCTGCTGATGTGGCTGCTGGGCTCCACGACCGAGGGCGACAAGAAGGGCATTGCCGAGTTCTTCCAGTCGCCGTTGAAGGTCGCCATGCTGGGCGGCTCTGGCTCTGGCGACTCGTCCAGCGTCGTGCGTGGCGGCGGCAAGGACCTCACCCGCGAGACCGGCCAGGTGAAGGAAGGCGACAGTAACGCCAAAAAGGCCAGCTACACGCTGCGCGCGCTGAAGGAAGAGCAGCGCAAGGCGGAGAAGTCGCGCCTGGAGCAGCTCAAGACCAAGGTCGAGGAAGTGCTGGCCGAGAACCCCAAGCTCGCCGCTTTAGGCGGCCAGATCCGCCTGGACATGACCAAGGAAGGGCTGCGCATCCAGATCGTCGACGAGGGCAACCGGCCCATGTTCGACAGCGGCAGCGCCGTCGTGAAGCCCTACATGCGTGACCTGCTGCGCGAACTCGGCAGCGTGCTCACCGAGGTGCCCAACCGCCTGACGGTGGAGGGCCACACCGACGCCCAGCCTTTCCCCGGCGGCGACAAGGGCTACAGCAACTGGGAGCTGTCGGCCGACCGCGCGAACGCGTCGCGCCGCGAACTGGTGGCGGGCGGCCTGTCGGAGGCCCGCATGCTGCGCGTGCAGGGCCTGGCCGCCAGCAAGCTGCTGGACGCCAAGGACCCCAACGGCGCGCTGAACCGGCGCATCAGCATCATCGTCATGAACCGCGATGCGGAGGACGCGGTGCTGAAGAATGTGGTGGAAGAACCCGAGGCCGATGCGACAGCGGCCGAGACCGGCAAAATGCCGCAAACTCAGTCCGCAGCGCCGGCTCGCTAGAAACTAGACTGCGGGCTGACCCCTGAAATCCCCGCCTGCCTACAGAGAGGATCGCCATGAGCGCTGACATGAAATTCCTGGTCGTTGACGACTTCTCCACCATGCGTCGCATCGTCCGCGGCCTGCTCAAGGAGATCGGCTACAACAACTGCGAAGAGGCCGAGGACGGCGTCGAGGCGCTGAACATGCTCAAGGGCGCCAAGTTCGACTTCGTCGTCAGCGACATCAACATGCCCAACATGACGGGCTTCGAGTTGCTGAAGGCCATCAAGGAGGACCCCAACCTCAAGCACCTGCCGGTGTTGATGGTCACCGCCGAGGCCCGCAAGGAAGACATCGTGCTGGCGGCCCAGTCGGGCGCCGCGGGCTACATCGTCAAGCCTTTCACGAAGGCGACGCTGGAAGAGAAAGTCCTGAAGATCATGCAGAAGCTGGCAGCCGCCGCCTGACAACAAAACCCAAGGGGACTGCCATGTCGATGGAACAACTGGACCAACTGGCCAAGGCGCAGGAGCCGCTGCTCGTTTCGCCCGAGGTCTTCCAGCAACTCGGCACCATCACGCGCACCCTGCATGACACCATGCAGCGCCTGGGCGTCATGCCCAAGCTGCAGGTGGCCACCGACGGCCTGCCCGATGCGCGCAGCCGGCTGAACTACATCGCCACCAAGACGGCCGCCGCGGCCGAGAAGGTGCTGAACTCGGTGGACCAGGCCAAGGCCGAGCACGCCGGCATCAGCAAGGCGACGCGCGAACTGGCGGCCGCCATCGTGGCCGACCCGGTGCGGGCTGTCGCCAGCGGCGCGGTGATGAACTTCGTGCAGGACGTCGAGAAGCGCACGCTGAGCATCGACAACCACCTGACCGACATCATGCTGGCGCAGGACTTCCACGACCTGACCGGCCAGGTGGTCGCCAAGGTCGTCACGCTGGCCAACGACCTGGAGGACAGCCTCGTCAAGCTGCTGGTGCAGGTGGTGCCGCCCGACCAGCGCGAGAAGGTGGACCCGAACATCCTGCAAGGCCCCGTCGTCAGCCCCGAGGGCCGCACCGACGTCGTCACCAACCAGGGCGAGGTCGACGACCTGCTGGCCAGCCTCGGCTTCTGAGGCCAGCCCCTCCCGCGAGAGCCGGCCGCTGCGCCGGCTTTTTTCATGGTCAGTCCGCCAGCGCCTCGGGAACGAGCTGGCGGATGGCCTCGTTGATGCGCTCCATCGTGCGCGCCGTGACCTGCCGGGAGCAGGCCAGGTAGCGCAGCTCGCCGCGCGGCATGTCCGCGAACTCGATGCGCACCAGCGGCCACTGGCTGAACTCGGGGTCGCGGCGCAGCCAGCCCAGGTCTTCCTCGTCGATGAGCATGTAGTCCACGCGGCGTGCGGCCACCATGCGCGCCAGCTGCAGCGGCGCCAGCTGCGCGCGCACGGGTGTGCGGGCGGCGTTGGCGAGGTACTGGTCGAGCTGCTGGCCGTAGGACACGCCGTCCATCAGGCCCGGCTGCAGCGACGCATCGGCGAAGAGCTGGGCCACCCGAGGCACGGCCCGCACCTGGGCCGCGACATTGGCGTGGGCCAGCACGACGTGCGGCTTGTCGCGGTGGATGGGCAGAGAGAAGCGCGCAAAGGCCTCGCGCTCCGGGTTCCGGTACAGGCCCGGCGAGCACACCGCTGCCTGGTTGGCCTGCAGGTTCTGCAGCGTGCGGCGGATGGGCACTTCCGTGTAGCGCGCCTGAAGGCCGGCCCGCCGGAGCAGCCGCGCCGTGCGGTCGATGAGGAAGCCCGCGGGCCGGCCAGCCTCGGTGTAGCTGTAGGGCGGCTTGTCGCGGTACTCGATGGCGAGCGACGCCTGCGCGCAGGCGCTGCCGGCCAGCAGCAGGGCCAGCAGGGCGAGCGGGCGGGGCGACGGGCGGACCATGGCCAAAAGCGTAACGCGAGGCCCCTCGGGGGCGAGGTCGCCGGGGCGGCATTCCTTCACGTCCCGCCCGTCGTGACGGTGGCGCGGCGCGGAATAGGCGGGTGAGCGCCCCGCTTTTCTCGCTCAAGTTCCGGCGACGGCCTCGAACAATCCGGTCAGCGCCTCTCATGGGGCAAACCCCGCCATGGCCGACCAAGACGCTCAGGACCGCAACCTACCCGCCTCGCCCAAGAAGATCCAGAAATCTCGGGCCGAGGGACAGCTGCCGCGTTCGCGCGACCTGCCGCACTTCGCGATGATGGTGGCCGGCGGCGCGGTGCTGGCCGTGGGCGGGCCGCAGATCGTCGAGAAGCTGCGCCAGACGCTGATGCACGGCCTGCACTTCGACGCCCGGCTGCTGGCGCGCCCCGGCTTCATGGGCGAGCGTCTCGTGGCGATGACGCTGGACTTCGCGCTGGTCATGGGGCCCATCGCCGCGCTGCTGGTGCTGGTGGGCATCGCCAGCAACCTCGCCAGCGGCGGCTGGAACTGGACGATGAAGCCGCTGGCGCCCAAGTTCACGCACCTGAACCCGTTGGGCGGCCTGAAGCGGCTGTTCACCGGCCAGGGGCTGGGCACGGCGCTGAAGGCGGTGCTGCTGGCGCTGGTGCTGGGCATCGTCGGTGCGATGGTGCTGAAGGACCGGTTGGCGGCCTACGTCAGCATCATGTCGGTGCCGCTGCCGTCGGCGCTGGCCTATGCCGGGCGGCAGCTGATGGGCGGCCTGGGCCTGCTGGCCATTGCGCTGGCGGTGTTTGCCGCCATCGACGTGCCGCTGCAGCGCCAGCTGTGGATGCGCCGCCTGCGCATGACGCGCGAAGAGGCCAAGCAGGAGATGAAGGAAGTCGAGGGCAACATCGAGGTCAAGGCCAAGATGCGCGCCCGCATGCGCGAGATGGCCAAGCGCCGCATGCTGGCCGCCGTGCCGCAGGCCGACCTGGTGGTCATGAACCCGACCCACTACGCGGTGGCGCTGAAGTACGAGGAAGGCCGGATGGCCGCGCCCAAGGTGGTGGCCAAGGGCGCCGACCTGCTGGCCATGAAGATCCGCGACCTGGCCAAGGAGAGCAAGGTGCCGGTGCTGCAGCAGCCGGTTCTCGCCCGCGCGCTGTACGCGCATGCCAAGCTCGACCACGAGATCCCCGCCGCGCTGTTCGGCGCCGTGGCGCAGGTGCTGGCCTATGTGTACCAGCTGCGCGCGGCGCTGGCCTCGCGCAACGTCGCCCGGCCGGACATGCCCAAACCGCACGTGCCGCCCGAGCTGGACCCGCACAACAAGCCGGGCTGGGCGCCCGAGCCTGACGAAGACTTCGCCGAATGAACCCCTTCCTCCAGAAGCTGCAAGCCCTGATCGGCCCGCGTGCCGGCGTCATCGCCGCGCTGGGCGCCCCCATCGCGGTGCTGCTGGTGCTGTCGATGATGGTGCTGCCGCTGCCGCCCTTCGTGCTGGACCTGCTGTTCACGTTCAACATCGCGATGGCGGTGATGGTGATGATGGTGGCGGCGCACATGGTGCGGCCGCTGGATTTCGCCGCCTTCCCGACCGTGCTGCTGCTGACGACGCTGATGCGGCTGTCGCTGAACGTCGCGTCCACCCGCGTCGTGCTGCTGGAGGGCCACACCGGCACCGGCGCGGCCGGCAAGGTCATCGAGGCCTTCGGCCACTTCCTGATCGGCGGCAACTTCGCGGTGGGCCTGATCGTGTTCGCCATCCTCGTCGTCATCAACTTCATCGTCGTGACCAAGGGTGCCGAGCGCATCGCCGAGGTCGGCGCGCGCTTCACGCTGGACGCGATGCCCGGCAAGCAGATGGCCGTGGACGCCGACCTGAACGCCGGTCTCATCAACGAGGCCGAGGCCAAGCGCCGCCGCGCCGAGCTGGGCGACGAGGCCGATTTCTTCGGTTCCATGGACGGTGCCAGCAAGTTCGTGCGCGGCGATGCCGTGGCCGGCATGCTGATCCTGGCGATCAACATCGTCGGCGGCTTCATCATCGGCATCGCGCAGCACGGGCTCTCCGCCAGCGACGCGGCCAACAGCTACATCCTGCTGGCGGTCGGCGATGCGCTGGTGGCGCAGGTGCCGGCGCTGCTGATCTCGGTGGCGGCGGCCATGGTGGTGTCGCGCGTGGGCACGGACAAGGACATCGGCAGCCAGATCGGCAAGCAGGTGTTCGGCTCGGCCAAGAGCATCGCCATCACGGCCGGCGTCATCGGCGCGCTGGGGCTGATCCCGGGCATGCCGCACGTCGTGTTCCTGCTGATCGCCGCCGGCCTCGGGTATCTCGCCTGGTGGCTGCGCAGCACGGAGCAGGCGGCCGAGGCGGCCAAGGCCGTCAAGCCCATCATGCCGCCCAGCGAGGGCGCGGGCGAGGCCAGCTGGGAGGACCTGGTGCCGGTGGACACGCTGGGCCTGGAGGTGGGCTACCGCCTCATCACGCTGGTGGACAAGACCCGCGAGGGCGACCTGCTGAGCCGCATCAAGGGCGTGCGGCGCAAGTTCGCGCAGGAGGTGGGCTTCCTGCCGCCGCCGGTGCACATCCGCGACAACCTGGAGCTGCGGCCCAGCCAGTACCGCATCTCGCTGCGCGGCGCCGTCGTCGGCGAGGCCGAGGCCTTCCCCGGCATGTGGCTGGCCATCAACCCGGGCCATGCGACGCAGAAGCTCATCGGCACGCAGACCACCGACCCCGCCTTCGGCCTGCCGGCCGTGTGGATCGACGAGCGGCAGAAGGAGATGGCCCAAATGAACGGGTTTACGGTCGTTGATTGCTCGACCGTCGTGGCCACCCACCTTTCACACTTGATGCAAGTGCACGCGGCCAAGCTGCTCGGCCGCGTGGAGACGCAGGCCCTGGTGGAACACCTCACCAAGCAGGCGCCGCAATTGATCGAAGACGTGATTCCCAAGATGGTCAGCATCGCCACCCTGCAACGAGTCCTCCAGCTGCTGCTGGAAGAGGGCGTGCACGTGCGCGACATGCGCTCCATCGTCGAGTGCCTGGCCGAGAACGCCGCCACCGTGACCGATCCGCAGGAACTGGCGCGCCGCATCCGCACCCACATCGCGCCGGCCATCGTGCAGCAGATCTACGGCAGCGTGAAGGAGCTGGACGTCATCGCGCTGGAGCCGGAGCTGGAGCGCCTCGTCACCCAGGCCCTCAACTCGCCGCATGGCGCCGCGCTGGACCCCGGCGTGGCCGACACGCTGGCCCGCAGCGCGGCCGAGACAGCCCAGAAGCAGGAAGACCGCGGCGTGCCCGCCACGCTGCTGGTGCCTGACCTGATTCGCGCGCCCATGGCCCGCCTGCTCAAGCGGGCCGCGCCCCGGCTCAAGGTGCTGGGCCACAGCGAGATCCCTGAGACCCACACCATCCGCATCGGCTCCATCATCGGAGGTGCTGCTTGATGTGCCCCCACGCTCATATTCATTCGCTGCCCCCCGAGGGGGCGCTCGCCTCCTTTGAGGCGGCTCGGCAGGAGGCTCCATGAACGTCCGCAAATTCACCGCGAGGACTTCCCGCGAAGCCCTGGCCCTCGTCAAGCAGGCCTTCGGTCCCGACGCAGTCGTGCTGTCCAACAAGAACGTGCCGGAAGGCGTGGAAGTGCTGGCCATGGCGCCCGAGGGCATGGGCCAGATCGAGCAGATGGCCCAGACCGCGCCCCGCACCGTGGCGCGCCCGGCCGCGCAGCCGGCACCGGCCCAGCCGCCGCAGCGTGCCAGCTTCGCCGAGCGCTCGCGCCAGGAGCCCAGCTTCGGCGCGCCCGAAGTGCGCAACGATGTCGAGCAACTGGCCATGAGCACGCTGAGCTTCCAGGACTACGTGCGCGAGCGCGTGCTGCGCCGCCGCCAGGCCGAGATGGCCGGCCAGCCCGACCCCGTCCTGTCGCAGCCGGCTCCCGCGCCTCAGCAGCCGCCGGCGGTGTCGCTCGACGCCGTGCGCGCCCAGCGCGAGCGCCGCGCCGCCGAAGCGATGGCCGCGCTGGCCCCGCGCCGGCCGGCGCCAGCCCAGCCCCGCCCGATGCCGCCGGTGCTGCGCGACGAGATCCGCATCCCCACGGCCGCCGTGCCGACGCAGCATCGTGCCGTGCCCCAGCTCGGCGACATCGGCCACAGCGCCGGCCCGGACCCGCTGCCGCTGCCCGGCCAGCCCACCGCCTCGCAGCGCAACCAGATGGACATGGCCGCCGAGCTGCGCCAGATGCGCGGCTTGATCGAGGAGCGCTTCTCGTCGCTGGCCTTCATGGAGAAGCTGCAGCGCCAGCCCGTGCAGGCGCGCCTGACGCAGAAGCTGCTGGAGCTGGGCTTCAGCCCGGCGCTGGTGCGCAAGCTGGCCGAGAGCTGCCCGTCCGACTTCAAGGCCGGCTCGCCCCATGACCCCGCCGACGAGACCGCCTGGGCCGCCCATGTGCTGTCGCGCAACCTGCAGACCGACGAGGCCGCCCCGGCCATCGAGGACCGCGGCGGCGTGTTCGCGCTGATCGGCTCCACCGGCGTCGGCAAGACCACCACCACCGCCAAGCTGGCCGCCCACTTCGCCACAAAATACGGCGCCAGCCAGCTGGGCCTGATCACGCTGGACGCCTACCGCGTCGGCGCCCACGAGCAGCTGCGTGCCTACGGCCGCATCCTCGGCGTGCCGGTGCACACCGCGCATGACCGCGCGTCGCTGGACGACCTGCTGGACCTGCTGTCCAGCAAGAAGCTGGTGCTCATCGACACCGCCGGCATGGCCCAGCGCGACAGCCGCACGCAGGAGCTGCTGGAGATGCTGGCCCACCCCAGCATCAAGAAGCTGCTGGTGATCAATGCCGCGCAGCAGGGCGAGACGATCGAGGACGTCGTCGCCGCCTGGAAGGGCGCGGCCTGCGAGGGCGTCGTGCTCAGCAAGATCGACGAGGCCGTCAAGCTGGCTCCGGCGCTGGACACGCTGATCCGCCACAAGCTCAAGGTGCTGGGTGTGGCCAACGGCCAGCGCGTGCCGGAAGACTGGCACCGCCTGCCCAGCGTGGCGCTGGTGCAGCGCGCGCTGAAGAGCCCCGCCGCCGGCGCCTGGCGCATGGACAACACCGACGTGAACCTGATCTTCGCCGGCGCGCCGCTGACCGACGCCGGCCTGAGGGCCATCCACTGATGCTGCAAGACCAAGCCCACGGTTTGCGCCGCCTGTTCGCGGCCTCCAAGACGCGCTTCGTGCCGGTCGTCAGCAACCCGCGCGTGATGGGCGCCGGCGTGCTGCTGGAAGGCCTGTGCGCCGCCTTCGCGGAACTCAACCTGCAGACGCTGGTGGTCGACGCTGGCGAGCACTCCCCCGCATCATCGGAGCTGGCGCAGGTGGACCTGTCCAACTGCATCGAGCGGCTGTCGCCGCGGGTCTCCTACCTGGCGGCGCGCGGGCTGCCGCTGCGTCACATCAATGCCCAGGGCTCGGCGGCGGCCTTCCTGGACGCGGTGGCCGCCGCGGCGCCCGAGGCCGACGTCATCCTGCTGCATGCACCCGCGTCCGAACTGGCCCGCGTCGTCGCGTCGCGCGAGGTGCGGCCGCTGCTGCTGGCCGACACCGACCCGCAGAGCGTCACCGAAGCGTACGCGGGCATGAAATGGCTCACGCAACGCGCCGGGCTGATGGTCTACAGTCTGCTGATGGCCTGCCACCCCCAGCTGCGCGTGGCCACCCGCATCGCGCAACAGCTTCACTCCTGCGCCGACGGCTTCCTCGGCGCGGTGCTGCGCGACTGGGCCTGCCTGGACCCCCGCGCCTCCCAGCATGCACCGCTGACGCCCGAGCTGCGTCACCTGGCCCGCGAGCTGTTGCTGGCGTCACCGCCCGGCGCGGCGCTGGACGCCGCCTCCGATGCGACCCCGCTGCGCCCGGCGCGCACGGTGTCGTCACCGTTCCTCGCAGCACACTGAACTGCCGGAGTTCACGATGTACACGCCCAAAGGCCGCCTCGACAACAGCACGCTGATCAAGCAGTACAGCCCGCTGGTGCGACGCCTGGCGCACCAGATGATCGCCAAGCTGCCGGCCAACGTGGAGGTGGACGACCTCATCCAGGTCGGCCTCATCGGGCTGACCGACGCGCTGTCTCGCTTCGATGCGGGGCAGGGTGTGCAGTTCGAGACCTTCGCGACGCAGCGCATCCGCGGCGCCATGCTCGACGAGTTGCGCGGCGGCGACTGGATGAGCCGCGGCACGCGCCGCCAGCAGCGCGAGATCGAGGCTGCGGTGCACAAGGTCGAGCAGCGCCTGGGCCGTGCGCCCAGCGAGGCCGAGATCGCCGCCGAGATGGGCCTGCCGCTGGCCGAGTACCAGGAGCTGCTGGGCAAGGTGCGCGGCACGCAGCTGGTCTATCTGGAAGACATGTCCGGCGATGATGGCGACGAGGATTACCTCGACCGCCATGTGGCCGACGAGGCCAGCAACCCCGTCGCGCTGCTGCAGGACCACCGCATGCGCGAGGCGCTGGTGGCCGCCATCAAGAACCTGCCCGAGCGCGAGCAGTTCGTCATGAGCATGTACTACGAGCACGACATGAATCTCAAGGAGATTGCGGCCGTGCTCAAGGTCACGGAGTCGCGCGTCTGTCAACTGCACAGTCAGTCCATCGCAAGGTTGCGCGTTAAGCTGCGGGACTGGTGAATCGCGGGGCCCGCCGCCGGCAGCTGCCCCAGCTCATAAGCAGGGGACAAGCGCATGTTCGGATGGAAAAAGGCCGGGTATCCGACGGTGGCGACCGCCGGGACTGCCGCCGCGCCGCGTGAGGAACCGACCCGACGCGAGGACGGTGCCGCGCTGACCGTGGTCAAGCGCCTGGCCCGGTCCATCTCCACCGTGGGCAAGGATGCGGCCGAGGTGCGCGGTGCGCTCGAAGACACGCAGCGCGTCGTGCAGGCGCAGAGCCAGGCCATGCAGGCGCTGGCCCAGCAGCTCAACCAGATCGGCGAGGCGCAGCGATCCATCGCCGTGGCCACCGCCCAGAGCGCGGCCGCCGTGCAGCGCGCCCGCGGTGCGCTGGGTGTCGTGGGCGGCGAGGTCGTGGGCATGTCCGCCACGCTGGCCCAGGTGTCCGACGCCGCGGCCGAGATCACCAAGATCTCGTTGCAGACGCGCCTGGTCGCGTTCAACGCGGCCGTCGAGGCCAAGCATGCGGGCGATGCCGGCCGCGGTTTCGCCGTCGTCGCCGAGGCCGTGAAGGCGCTGGCCGGCCAGGTGGAGTCGTCGTCCAAGGCCATCGTCACCGCGATCGCGACGCTGCAGGACCGCATCGACCGCTTCAGCGCGGAGCTGTCCGAGAACCCGGCCAAGCCTAGCCAGATCCATGCCGCGTTCAGCGAGGTGGAGCAGGACGTGCAGCGCATCTCGGCGTCCGCCGCCGAGAGCGGCCAGCAGATGGGCCTGCTCAATGAGCGCGCGCACGAGCTGGAGCGGGAAGTCTCGGAGGCCGGGCACGGCCTCAAGGTGGCGTTCGACGGCAGCGACCGCTTCCTGCGCATGTCCGAGGAGCTCATCGAGCAGATCGCCGAGAGCGGCGTCGAGGTCGACGACATGCCCTTCATCCGCACCGCGCAGTCGGCCGCGGCCGAGATCGGCGCGCTGCTGGAGGACGCGCTGCGCGGCGGCCAGATCAGCGAGGCCGACCTCTTCGACGAGCAGTACCGTCCCATCGAAGGCACCAACCCGCAGCAGCACACGACGCGCTTCTGCCAGCTCGGCGACAAGCTGTTCCCGGCCGTGCAGGAGAAGGCGCTGGGCTTCAGCGACAAGATCGTCTTCTGCATCGCGGCCGACCGCAACGGCTACATCGCCACGCACAACCGCAAGTACTGCCAGCCCCAGCGCCCGGGCGACACCGTGTGGAACACGGCCAACAGCCGCTACCGCCGCATCTTCAACGACCGCACCGGCCTGGCCTCGGCGCGCAACACCCGGCCCTTCCTGCTGCAGACCTACCGCCGCGACATGGGCGGCGGCCGCTTCGTCGTGCTCAAGGAGGCGACGGCGCCCATCCTGGTCAACGGCCGGCATTGGGGTGGCCTGCGGCTGGCATTCAATTTCTGATCGCTTCGCGCGCGGCGCGCGACGGCGTCAGTTCTTCACGGACAGCCGGATCTCGCGGTTCAGCAGCTCCAGCCAGGCGTCCGCCTGCGGGTGGGTCTTGCTGAGGGCCATGTAGGTCGTCTTCAGCTCCACCGCCGGCGCCAGCCAGCGCACCTCGGTCACGGCGTCGCGCGCCATCAGGTACTCGAAGGATGCGCGCTCGGAAAACACGGCGTCGACGCGGCCCAGCCGCAGCATCTGCAGCGCCGGGCGCCGGTCGACGACGGGGTTGAGCCGGTAGCTGCCGGTGGTCAGCTCGGGCGGCAGGTAGGCCCCGCGTTCCACCGCCACCTGCGCGTCCGCAGGCAGCGGCTCGGCGCCGGCGTCGGTACGCACGAAAAAGCCCAGCTGCATGCGCGCCACCGGCAGCGAGTAGCGCAGCAGCGCATCCCGCTCGTCGTTGCGCCAGACGGCCATCAGCAGGCATTCGCCGTTGCGCGCCATCGTGAAGGCACGTGCCCAGGGCGCCTTGATGGCCTGCACCGTCAGCCCGGCGGCCGTGAAGGCGCGCCGCGCCAGCGCGCCCAGGCTGCCGCCATCCGGCAGGTCGGCGCTGACGTAGGGCGGGAAGTCGGTGAAGCACAGCGGCACCGTGGCCGCGGCAGCCTGCGCGTGCGCGGCGCCTTGCATTGCCAGCAGCGCGGCCAGCAGGCCGGCGGGCTGCGGCCAGCCTGGCCCGCCGCGCGTCATTCGGCGATGCAAGCCCGGTTCTTGCCGGTGTGCTTGGCCTCGTACAGCGCCACGTCGGCGCGGTCCAGCGCGGCTTCCAGCGTCTCGCCGGGGCGGTACAGCGTGACGCCGGCCGAGAACGTCACGAACACGTCCTTGCCGTCGTGGTTGAACAGCGCCGACGACAGCGAGCGCTGCAGTCGCACCAGCACCTGCTGCGCTTCGTCCAGCGGCGTGTTCGGCAGCATCAGCACGAACTCCTCGCCGCCGTAGCGCGCCACCATGTCGCCGGGGCGCAGCGAGGCCTGCGTGCGCTCGGCCAGCGATTTCAGCGCGATGTCGCCGGCGTGGTGGCCCAGGCTGTCGTTGAGCTTCTTGAAGTTGTCGATGTCCAGCAGCGCCAGCGCCACGCGCGTGGCCTCGCGCTCGGCCTTGGCCTGCTCGATGCCGAAGGCCTGGATCAGCCCGCGGCGGTTGGCCACCTGCGTGAGCTGGTCGGTGTGCACCTCGTTGGACAGCCGGCGCAGCTCGCCTTCCAGCTCCTCGACGCGCTGCGTCAGCGCGGTGGCGCGGTCATGCTCCAGCGTCAGCCGCTGCTGCGTCTGCGCGACGAGCCCCTGCACGCTGCGGCTTTCCTCCACCATCTCGCGCACGGTGCCGGCCAGGCTCTCCAGCGAGTCGGCCTGCTCGATGGCGTCGGCGTAGCGGCCCACGCTGTTCTGGAAGCGGTCGGTGTGCTGGCCCAGCTCGCCCAGCTCGGACAGCATGCGCTGGATCAGCCCCTTGAGCGCGTCGCGCGCCTTGGAGCGCTCGTCGCGCAGCGTGCGCTGGCGGTCGCGCGTGCCGGCCAGCAGCTCCGACACGGTGCGCACGCCGCGGCCCGACAGGCCCTGGGCCAGCGTGTTGTTCATCGCCTCGGCCTGGCCGCGTGCCCAGGAGTCGTCCTCGGCCAGGTCCACGAGGCTGGACGACAGCTCGCGGCACAGGCCGCCCAGTTCGTCGAACAGGTGGCGGCGGTGGTCCAGCAGGTGGCGGGCGCGCAGGCACAGCACGGCCATCTGCGCGGCGCGCTCGGGGCTGGCGCCGTCGCGCCGGATCTCCTCCTGCGCGGCCTCCAGGTCGCGCATCAGCGCATCTGCCGGCGTGGCCTCGCTCTGGGCCGAGCGCAGCGCGTGCCGCACGGTGCCGTTGAGTTCGCCGCTGACCTCGCGCCAGGGCCCCAGGTCGGCGGCCGGCACGTCGCGCGGCGCGGGGCGGCCGGGCTCACCCAGGCCGCCGCTGTCGCGGAAGTCCGAGTCCATGAAGGCGCTGTCGGCAAACAGCTGGCTGGGCGTGCCGCCGTCGTCGTCGGTCTCGACCTCGCTGCCGTCGCCGTCCTTGTCCCAGCTGGTGATCAACTGCGACAGCCGCTTGACGAGCTTGCCGCTGTCGGCGCGGCCGAGCTCCAGCACGCGGTTGATGCCGTCCTTCTTGCGCGCCAGCGTCCAGTGGCGGCCGCCGCGCTCCAGCCCGCGCACGAGGCGCTCGATGGCCTGCGCCAGCGCCTCGGCCTGTGCACCCGGGCCGGCCGTGTCCAGCAGCCGGTCGACCTGGCGCTGCAGCTCGTCCAGCCGCTGCTCGCGCAGCGCGGTCTGCAGCTCCTGGCGCGTGGCGCCCGACGGCAGCGCCAGGCTGATGAGGCGGAACATCAGCTGTTGCAGCTTCTCCGGCACCGCGCCGTTGGTGGGCGCGGCGGGCTCGCCGCCGGCCTCGATGGCGTAGGCGCGCGCGTAGTTCTCGGGCGTGGGTTCCAGCCGGGCCTGGGCCAGGCGTTGCAGCGCCGCCTTGGCGAGCTGGGCTGGCGCAAGGGTAGAGCGCATCGGTGAGTCGGGGTTTTGTTAGCGTTGGCCGCGGGCGAGGTCCGCGGTGCTGTCGGCCTGGGTGATCCACGGTGCCTTGCGCGGCAGCACGGTCTGGGCGATCCAGCGCTCCAGCTCGTCGGCCGGCAGCGCCTTGCTGAACAGGAAGCCCTGCATCAGCGAGCAGCCCAGCCGGTGCAGCACTTCCATCTGCCGCAGCGTCTCCACGCCCTCGGCGATGACGCGCAGCCCCAGCGCGCGGGCCAGCGCAATGATGGCCGTGACGACGGCCGAGCTCTGCGGCGTGATGCCCAGGTCGCGCACGAAGGTGCGGTCCACCTTGACCTCGGAGATGGGCAGCGTGGTCAGGTAGGCGAGGGACGAGTAGCCGGTGCCGAAGTCGTCGATGGAGATCTCGACGCCCACTTCATTGAGCCGGTGCAGAGACGGGATGACGTTCTGCAGGTCCTTCATCAGGTTGTTCTCGGTGATTTCGAGCTGGATGGACCGGTGCGGCACGCCGTAGGCGCTGACGCACTGGTGGATGTGCTCGACGAGATCGGTGCGTTCGAACAGCCGGCTGGGCAGGTTGACGGCGATGGAGTCGGCAAAGCCGAACTGCAGCGACCACAGCTTGGCCTGGCGGGCCGCCTCCTTCAGCGCCCATTCGGACAGCGGCACGATGAGGCCGGTCTCTTCCGCCAGCGGAATGAAGTCGGCCGGCGGCACCAGCACGTTGCCGCGCTGCCAGCGCATCAGCGCCTCGGCGCCCACCATGCGGGCGGCGCGCACGTCGATCTTGGGCTGGTAGTGCAGCACGATCTCGTTGCGCTCCAGCGCCTTGTGCAGGGCGCTCTCCAGCTCCAGCTTCTGCTTGCCGTGGCCGGCCAGCTGCGGCGAGTAGACGGCCGAGGCGTTGCGGCCCTGGCTCTTGACGGCGTACATCGCGACGTCGGAGTTGCGCAGCAGGTCGGCCATGGTCTGGCCGTCACGCGGGTAGATGGCGATGCCGACGCTGGCCGTGACGAAGCATTCCTGGCCGCCGACGAAGATGGGCTCGCGCAGCGCATCCAGCACGCGCTGCGCGACGCGCTCGGCGTCGCGTTCGTCGGCCACCTCGGGCAACAGCGCCACGAACTCGTCGCCGCCCAGTCGCCCCACGGCCTCCAGGCCGCGGTGGCTGCGGTTGCCCAGCCCTTCGAGCACGCCTTCCATGATCTGGTCGGAGTGGCGCACGCAGCTGCGCAGGCGCCGGCCGACCTCGATCAGCAGCTCGTCGCCGGCCGCATGGCCCAGCGTGTCGTTGATGACCTTGAAGCGATCCAGGTCGATCAGCAGCAGGCCCACCTCGTGGCCGCCGCGGCGCGCGCTCTCGATGGCGCGCTCGACGCGCCAGATCAGCTGGCGGCGGTTGGGCAGGCCGGTGAGGGCGTCGAAATGCGCCAGCTGCCGGATGCGGTCCTCGGCCTGGCGGCGGTCGGTCACGTCCTGCAGGATGCCGGTGTAGCCGCTGACGGCGCCCTGGTCGCTGAACTCGGGCTCGGCCTCGATGTGCACGACGCGCTGGCGGCCATCGGGCAGCGTCAGCGGCAGGTCGGTGATGAGAACGGACGTGTGGGCGACGACGTCGCGCAGCAGCCGCAGGAACACATGGCGGTCGTCCGACGGCACCATGCGCAGCACGCTGAGGAAGTCCAGCCGGTCCTGCGGGCCGCGGCCGAACACGCGCAGGCCTTCGGCCGAGATCGCGAAGCTGCCGGGCACGTCGCGCCGCCACTCGAAGCTGCCCATGCGCGCCAGGTCCTGCGCACGGGCCAGCTTGGCCTTGCTGCGCTCCAGCTCGTGGCGGGTGCGGGAGCTGCGCAGCAGGTAGCGCAGCCGGCCGTCCAGCAGGCTCCACTGCGAGGACTTGACGAAGAAGTCGGTCGCGCCGGCCTGGTAGGCGCGGTTGATGGAGGCCTCGTCGTCCAGGCCGGTCAGCATCAGCACGGGCAGCGATTCGAAGCCGGGCGTGGCGCGCAGCAGCGCGCAGGTCTCGAAGCCGTCCAGCTCGGGCATCAGCGCGTCCAGCACGACGACGTCCGGCGCGCGCACGGACAGCTGCGTCAGCGCCTCGCTGCCGCTGGCCGCCTCGGTCACTTCGAAGCCGCGTTCGCGCAGCGCGGCGGCCGTGAGCAGCAGGTTGACCTCGTCGTCATCCACCAGCAGCACGCGCGGGCTCGAGGGCAGGTCGTCGAGGGCTTGACCGGTGGGCAGCATGGGCGGCGAGTCAGAGCAGCGCGGCGAGCGCCACGCGTACCTGTTGGATGTCCTGGAGCATAGCGTCCAACTGTTGCTGCATCCCCTCGCTGCGGCCCTCGCGGGCCTGCGTTTCAATGTCCGCGCAACGTGCCGACAGCGCCATCGCGCCCAGGCTCGCAGACGAGGACTTCAGCGTGTGGCTGACATGGCGGATGGCGACGAAATCCAGCGTCTCGCCTTCGCGTGCCCGGGCCAGGTCCGGCAACAGCCTTTCCAGCGAGCTGGAGAAGGCGGCCACGACGCGCTCCAGCAGCTTGTTGCCGCCGCTCGGGTCAAGCTCGCGCAGGCGTCGTATCGCCTCGGGATCGAGCAGGGCAGCGGGTGGTTGCGCAGTCATGGGGAGCAGGACACGGGGTATCCCGCAAATGTAGCGCGGGCGGGTGGGGGGGCTGACGCGAAGGAATGCACAGATTCCGCGCGGCAAGCACCTCGGTGCATATGCACCAGGGTGGCGCCGGTGGCTGCCTACAATCCTGCGCATGAACAGCCTGAGCGACCACAGCGCGCTATCGCGACGCCCGGAGCGGCGAGCGTCGATGCGGCTGGTGGTGACGGTGCTGGCCGGCGTCGCGCTGCTGATGCTGGTGCTGGGCGCACTGGTGGTGCTGGCGCTGATGCGGGTGTGGGGCGGCGAGGTGGGCCTCGTGCATGCCGCGCTCGTGCTGACGGCATTCTTCACCGGTGTGCTGGTGCTGGTGGCCGCGGCGCTGGGCTGGCATGCCGGCGTGCGGCTGACGCGCCAGCGCCTGGCCGAGCCGTTGCGCGAGGCGCGCCAACAACTGCTGATGCAGGCGCAGCTGCAGCGTGACTGGCAATGGGCGACCGACGCGACGCACCGCCTGGTGCGCTGGCAGGCGCCGCAGGGCGGGCCAGCCTCCAGCTGGGCGGGGGCCAGCCTGAACACGCAGCTGCTGTGGGAACGCTTTGCGCCCACGGAGCCGGGCCAGGAACTGCGCGAGCGCGTGCAGGCCCACCAGCCGTTTGCCGAGCTGCTGCTGCCCGGCGCCGACGGCACCACGCGCTGGCGGCTGCGCGGGCTGCCGTGCATCGATTCCCAGGGGCACTTCGCCGGCTACGTCGGTACCGCGCGGCCCGACGAGGTGGCCGCACCGGCGGCGGCCCCGGCGCCGCAGGATCTGGCGGTCGAGCAGGAGTCCTTCAGCTACACGGTGTCGCACGACCTGCGTGCGCCGCTGCGCGTCGTGGAGGGGTTTGCCCGCATCCTGAAGGAGGACTACGGCGCGCGCCTGGACCGCGTCGGCAACGACCACCTGGATCGCGTCATGAGCGCAGCCGCGCGCATGAACAGCATGATCGACGCGCTGCTGTCGCTGTCGCAGCTGTCCACGCGGCCGCTGGCCTGCCAGCCGGTCAACCTGTCGCAGCAGGCCGGCTACGTGATGGAGGAGCTCAAGCGCGCGGCGCCGCAGCGCGAGCTGGTGCTGGACATCGAGCCCGGCCTCGTCGTGCAGGGCGACCCGACGCTGCTGCGCATGGTGCTGGAGAACCTGCTTGGCAACGCGTGGAAGTACAGCGCGAAGGCGGAGCGCACGGAGATCCGCTTCGGCAGCGTGGAGCAGAACGGGCGCCGGGTCTTCGTCGTGTCGGACAACGGCGCGGGCTTCGACATGCGTTTCGCGGAGCGGCTGTTCGGCGTGTTCCAGCGCCTGCACAGCGCGAGCGACTTCCAGGGCACGGGCGTCGGGCTGGCGCTGGTGCGCCGCATCGTGCGCCGGCATGGCGGCGACATCTGGGCCGAGTCGGCCGTCGGCGAGGGCGCGCGCTTCTATTTCACGCTGGGTTGATTGCCGGCCGGGCGTGCGAAATGCACGGCGAGGGGTTGCCACGCGCAGTAACAATCCGTCACGGCTCACCCGCGCGAAAGCCGGGGTCGCAAAGCCTCCGGTCTACGGCCCTTCCCGCTGAAGGGTCACGATAGCGGGGTTGCTTCATCGCCCGACGTGGCGCGATGAACGGCTGGCACGCCTGCGCGTTCCCCGGCTGGCTGATCCCGCTTCGCAACGGCGGGCTCCCGTTGTCGTCGTCCCTGGCTCTGGCCGGACTCCGTTGGGCTGCAGTGTTGCGCCCGCCGAGCCGCGGCAGGGCGCACGGGGCGAGCGGCGGGTCATCAGACCAGCACAAGAGGAGGACGTCGTGATGCGTCAGAGTTTCGCCACCGTTGCCATCGCCATCGCCATGGCGGTTGGTTGCCATGGAGCGGCCCGGGCCCAGGCCATGGATGAGGATGCACTGATCGAGAAGATGCGCAGCGGCATGGCCCAGCGCGGGCAGACCTTGAGCCCGGAGCAGGAGCTGGCGATGCGGCTGAAGATCCGCGAGACCCTGTCGCGCATGCAGAACCTGAACGGCGCCGGCGGGCCCGCCGCGCTGGCGTCTCCGGGCGTGATGCCGATGGCGATGGCCGCGCCGGCGCCCGCTGCCGCGCCGCAGCCGACGAAGAGCACCGCCGAACTGGCACAGCAGATGACCGCGCTGCCCGAGCCGCAGGCGGTGCAGTTCGAGCAGCGCAAGGACGGCTTCGTCATCAACGGCCAACTGGTGGTGGACCCGGAGGGCAAGGTCGAGCGCGCCGCGGTGGACCCGCTGACGGGTGATTTCGCCTACCTCGTGCAGCGCATGGATGGCCGCCAGGTGCTCAAGCGCGGGCGTGGCACGGCGACGCCGCCCCTGGTGGTCGGGCAGGTCAGCGCCCGTCCGGGCCAGTGGATGCTGCAGACGGTCGACGGCCAGACGCTGGCGGGCGACGGCCTGGTGCTCAGCTCGCAGGGGGCGCTGGTGCTGCGCGCCGCCAGCGCTTTCGAGTTCCGGCCCGGGCAGCCGTTGCGCACGATCACCATCCCGACGGGCTGGACCCCGGTGCCGCTGCAGCGCGGCGACGTCGCGAGCACCCGCACGCTGCTGCTGGAGAAGGACACGTCCGGCCAGCCCGCGAAGGACAGCCTGGTCGGCAGCGTGACGGGCTTGTTCAGCCTGGCCAAGCGGGTCGTCGGCGCGGAAGAGCCGAATGACTACGCGCTGTTCCACCTGGACAGCGGCATGCTGACGCCGTTGACGATGTCGCTGGACGACAAGCAGGTGACCCGGTACAGCGACTGCCGCCGCCAGAACGCCGTGGTCAACCGCTGCAACAACGCGACCTCGTACGAATCGCTGTGGAACCCCGATGGCTCGCCCAACAACTTCCACTACTTCTGGCAGGCCCAGTGGTTCAACACGTCGGCGGGTCCCATGGCGGTGGTGCGTCAGGGCTCGACCAAGGAGGTCCGGCTGTTCGACCTCACCACCGGCAAGCAGGTCGTGGCGTTCCGCCGCCCCATGGGCATCGCCAGGCACAGTGCGGAGCTGATGCCCGACGGCAAGCTGCGCGTCACGGCCCAGCTGGCGTTCACGAGCCACACGCTGGAGGACGCCCGTGCGCTGCTGGACCGCGCGCCGGACCAGCGCGGCGCGACGGTGGAAGGCACCATCATCGCCGGCCAGCCTGAAGGCTCCGCGGCGAGCGGGAAGCCGGCCGGCGGCTGAGGCGGGCGCCGCCCGCGGGCTTGCGGCTCAGGCGCCCCGGGGCTGACCGGGGCGGGCCAGCAGCTCGATCGCGTCGACGATGCGCCGCGCCTGCTCAGGCAGGCTGTGGCCATCGGCGGCGGCCAGGCTCATCAGCCGCGTCAGCGCCTCGTCGCGCGGCAGCGAGTAGCGGTGCATCAGCACGCCCACGGCCAGCGCGGTCGGGTCCAGCGCGTGCGGCAGCTCGGAGGGCGCGGCGGCGGCCGGCGCCGGCGCGGGCACCGGCGCGGTGGCGCCGGCCCGTGCAAATGCGGCCTCCACGGCCGGCACGATCTGCGAGATGTCCAGCGGCTTGACGAGGTAGGCCACGGCGCCGAGCTCCTTGACCTTGGCCACCGTCGCCTCGTCGGCGAACGCGGAAAGGAACATGAACGGCGTCTGCAGGTACTCGCGCAGGTAGGCCGCCACGTCGAAGCCGGTCAGGCCCTCCATGCGGATGTCCAGCAGCGCCAGTTCGGGCCGGTGCTCGCGGGCCAGCAGGATGGCGTCGTCGCCGTTGTCGGCGTCGATGACCTCGAAGCCGGCCTGCGTGAGCCCGTAGCTCAGCGTCGCCAACACCAGTCGGTCGTCATCGACGACCAGGATCTTGCCCTTGCTCACCGCGCCCCTCGTCCGACCGTTAAGAACTTGGTTTTATGGCCGGATTGTGAACCACGCTTGGCGGAATCAATTCCAGACGGCAAATCACGTCGCCGCCCTGCTGTTCCAGGCTGAGGATGGCGCTGCGCCGCGGCAGCAGCGCGCGCACCAGGCCCAGGCCCGACACGCCGCTCTTCACGTTCTGCAGCAGGAAGCCGTCGGGCAGCCGGCCGGGGTTGGCGATCTCCACCGTCACGCCGGCGGTGTCGCAGATGAGCTGGCAGCGCACCTGCGCGCCGTCGCTGTGCTTGAGCGCATTGCCCAGCAGCTCGTTCAGGCTCAGCGCGATGGGGATGGCCTCGGCCTCGGGCAGGCACCAGTCCTCCAGCAGCGCGCCGCCCTCGGCGGCCGTCGTGATGACGCGGCCCTGCATGCGCTGCACGGAGCCGACGATGGCGTCGAACACCCGCTTGAGCACCAGCGGGCCGGTCGCGCCCACCTGCAGGCCGTAGACCTGCGCGATGGCCTGCACCTGGCCCACGGCCTCCTTGAGCACCGGCGCGACCTCCGGCCGGCGCATGGCGATCTGCTGCAGCAGCCCGGCCACGCCCTGCAGGTTGTTCTTGATGCGGTGGTGCACCTCGCGCACCAGCAGCTCGCGCTGCGAGATGGCGGCCTGCAGCCGGGCCTGCTCGGCGGCACGCTGCTCGGTGACGTCGCTGGCGACCATCAGCAGCAGCTCGGGCGTGTCGTCCCCGCCGACGCCGGCGAGGTGCAGCAGCCGCGCATCCCAGATGCGCGTGGCGGCGCCGGCGGGCACGGGGTACTCGCGCTGCACGACGGCCTGCGAGGCCAGCGCCTCGCGCATGTCGGCCACCACGCGCGCACCCTGTTCGTCGCCGAACAGCTGGGCCGGCGTGCCGCCCAGCAGTGCGCTCTCGGGCCGGCCGGCCAGCGCGGCGGCGGCCTGGTTGAGCTTGACGATGCGCAGGCTCTGAGCTTCGTGCAGCGTGATGGCCAGCGGTGCGCCTTCGATGATGCGGGCCAGCGACGCCTGTGCCAGCCGGCTCTGCGCCTCGGCCTGGCGGCGGCGGTCGATGTCCAGCAGCGCGTAGGTCGTCTGAGTGTCACCGTCCTCGCGCGGCGTCTGCACCGCGTTGCCGATGACCCAGAACTCGCGCCCGTCGCGGCCGCGCAGCCGGCACTCGAAGACGTCGCTGCCGGGTTCGGCGTGGAAGGCGTGGTCGTCATCGTCCGGCGCCAGCACGCCCATGGGCCGGCCCAGCACGTCCTCCAGCTCGCAGCCGAACATGCGCCGCGCCGAGCGGTTCATCCATTCGATGCCGTCGGGGCCGACGGTGACGATGCCCACCAGCACGGAGTCCAGCACGGCGCGTTCGCTCTCGGCGCGCAGCAGCAGCGCGTTCTCGGCCTGGGCCTGCGCCGTGACGTCCAGCGTGACGACGGACGTGGAGCGCCGCCCGCCGGCCAGCAGCCCCGGCGCCACGCGCGTCAGCAGCCAGCGCCGGCCCAGTTCGGGGTGGCGCACGGCGTAGCGCACCTCGACGGCGTCGCCCTTCTTCAGCGCCCGCTGCAGGCGCTCGAACTCGGGCAGCGACGCGGGCTCGACGATGTCGCGGCTGATGCCCTGCAGCGACGCGACCGGCTGCTTCGGCCCGGCCTTGAACGGCGAGCCCTTGCGCGCGTGCGTCTTGAGCCAGCCGGCCTCCGGCTGGAAGGTGGCCAGGCCGACGGCGGCGGTGTCCATCAGCGCGTCGAGCTGGTGGTGGGCGAGGTCACGCTCGTGCTCGATGCTGTGGTCTTCCAGCAGCACCAGCAGCAGCGCGCGGCCGTCGCGCCGCCACAGCCGCAGGCGCGCCTGCAACCAGCGCTGGCGGCCCTGCGGGTCGACGAACTCGGCCTCGGTCAGCAGTGGCGGGTCCTGCAGGCGCTGCGCGGTCAGCGCCGGCAGCGGCGCGCCGCGGTGCCAGCCCAGCAGCGCCTGCAGCAGGTCGGGCAGGTCGTTGAGGTGGCGCGGCGAGCCGGGGCACAGCGCGTCGAATGCGGCATTGCGGCGCAGCAGCGCGCCGCTGCTGGCGTCGGCCAGCGCGGCGGGCTGCGGCGACAGTGCCAGCCATTCCACCAGTGGCGGCTCGCCGGCGTCGGCGGTGCTGAGCCGGGCGTGCAGCAGCCAGTTGGGGCGGTCGCGCAGCAGGTGCAGCGTGACGCGCTGGCCGTCGGCCAGCTTCAGCGGCGGCGCCGGTGGCGGCGCGCGCCCCGTCTCGATGGCCTGGGCCGCGTCGCGCAGCCAGGTCTCCAGCCGGCTGCCGGCGGCCTGGCGCAGCAGACGCCAGCCCTGGATGGCATCCCCGCCCAGCCATTCGCGGGCCGCCGGGTTGGCGCGCAGCGCGGACAGGTCGGCGCGCAGCGTCAGCACCGGGTCGCCGATGAGCTCCAGCAGTGCGGCGGAGGCGGGCGGACTGAACATCGTTCAGCCGGCGGAGTCGAGCACGTCAGTGAGCCCAGGTTGCGTGGGATTCCGGACCGAGCGCCGGGCCGCCCCAAGCCGGCCCGCCGGAGGCTGCACGCGGCTCGATGCCGCGGGCAGCCTCGTCCCCTTGTATCTTCTCAATTGAGCCGCTGGCGCAGAGCGCCCTTGGCTCGT